>JBHEKP010000204.1:0-16403 GCA_041859375.1 Candidatus Hydrogenedentales bacterium
CCGGGGTGATGGTGTCGCCCGTGTAAAAGGCCGTCGTGGTGCCCGCGCGGCAGGCGTATTCCCATTCCGCCTCGGTGGGCAGCCGGAAGGCGCGCCCCGTGATGTCGGAGAGGATGGCGCAGAACTCGCCCGCCTCGAACCGGGTGATCTCTCTCGCGGGCTGGTCGGCGTTCTCCGGGGTCAGCTTGCGCGCGTCCGGACCGAAGAGCGCGCAAAACTGCGCCGTCGTGACAGGCGTCGCGCCCATGAAAAAGGACTTGGAGATGTTGACCTTGTGCTGGGGCCGTTCCCGGTCCAGGCCGCCCTCGCCCTCCGGCGAGCCCATGAGGAAACTGCCCGCCGGAATGGGCGCCATCTCCATGTCCGCGCCGCCGAAGGAAACCACCAGCACACCGCCCTCCTTCGGGCGGATGTCCACCTTGAGGGTGCGCGTTATCTCCGCGCGGCGCGCCTTCCGCGCCTCCTCGGCCTCCGTGGTGCGTTTCTTCCATTCCGCGATGCCGCCGTTCACAATGTCCACCGCGGCCCGCTGCGCGGCGGTGAATTCCGCCGCGTCCACCCGGCAGTTCTCCTCAGGCCGCGCCGGGTCCGTGCCGTTCAGGAATTCCTCCACGTTCGTGTATCCGTCGGCGTCGATGTCGGCGGGACCGTCGGCGTCCGTCGCCGGATCAAGGCCGCGCGCCTTCTCCCATTCATCGGGCATGCCGTCCCCGTCCGTGTCGGCGGGCGCGGTTCCCGGCTCCAGTTCGGGCCAGCCGCCCGCGTCGGCGGTGGTGTCGATGATCCTGCCCGTGCCGGTCCGTATCTCCTCCATGAGCCGGGTGTCGGCGCTGTCCCGTTTGGGAAGGGTGGCCCCCGCCTCCGCGAGCACCCGCGCCAGCGCCGTTTCCGCGCTGTCGGTGGCCACCGGCGGGCAGGGGAAGGGCTTGTCCACCACCATGAGGGCGCGCATCGCCTCCGGTTCCGGCCCGTCGGGGGTGTCCAGTAGCAGCCGGTTGTCGGCGGTGGCCTTCGGGCTCCCCTCCAGCACGTTCCCCGTGATGAACACGCGGAAGGTGTCGTCGCCCGGCTCGAAGAGCTTGCGCGCCGCCGACTTGCCCGTGGAGGGGCCGGGCTTTCCGTAGCAGTTGACGTAGTTCATGAAGCAGGGGGCCTCGCGCGTGTAGCCCGGACGGTAGCCCCAGTTGTAGAGCACGTTGTTGCGGAAGTCGAGGAGCATCCGGTCGGCGCGCGGGTTCCGCGCCGCGTTGTGCGCGTAGACGCAGTGGTGCAGCGTGACCCCGCCGTCGCCGTTGAGGATGGATCCCTTGCTGTGCTCGCCCTTGGGGTGGAACGACTTCGAGAGGCCCTCGGCGATGACGCTCCACTGCACCGTGAGGTTGTTCACCGTTCCGAAGGAGCTCATCACCTCGTCAATGGCCCAGGACATGGAGCAGTGGTCGATGATGCTGTTGTTCCCGCCGAAGATGCCCACGGCCATCTGCTCCAACCGCGTCTCGTCGCCGGACCGGAAGCGCATGTGCCGGATGATCCCGTCGTGGGTGGCCAGCACAAACTGGTGGTCCCGCAGGCAGATCCCCCCGCCCGGCGCGGTCTGGCCCGCGAGGGTGAAGAAGGGCTCGCGCGCCCACAGGTCCGCCTTCAGCCGGATGGTACCGCCCGTGCGGAAGAGGATGACGCGCGGGCCCTTCGCGTCAATGGCGGCGCGGAGGCTGCCCGCGACGGGCGTCTCACCCGGCGCGTAATCCTCCAGTGTGGTCACGTAAATCACGCGCCCGCCGCGCCCGCCGGGCGTGCACGCGCCAAAGCCCTCCGCGCCGGGGAACGCGCGCGGGAGCGTCCGCCCTTCGGCAAAAAGACAGGGGGCGGCCAGCAGGCACAGGAGAGCGGCGACGATGGCGTGTTTCATGGGGCGCTTACTTTTCCGGTTCGTTCCAGCCCGGCAGGGACACGGTGGACTGGTAGTTCGAGTAATTGCACAGCGGGTTGCGGAGGGGTTTGTAGAGCCGTCCCGCCTTCGGGTTGTCGTCCTGGGTGTAGATCCAAATTTCCTGGGGGTCCCAGACCACCAGCTCGTCCCGGCAGTCGCCCGTCACATCGAGCACGGCGTAGCACATGTCGGGGTGGCCGTCGGCGGGCAGGCGCACCACGCGGCGTCCCCAACCGTCCCACAGGCCGCCGTCCTCCGGATTGGCCGAAAGCATCACAAATTCGCCCGGCGCGCCGGTCCAGTTGACGGGCAGGCAGAGGCTGCCGTGCTGGAACGGCTCAAACTCGCGGTAGACGTTCCCTTCGGCGTCATAAAAATGGATGATGCCCTGGTTGCCCCAGAAGTTGACCGTGGCCGTTTCCAGCCCCGGCAGGTCGGGCCGGAAATCCGCCGTGCCCGGATTCTGCACATGGCCGAGGAACAGGTGCCTGAGAATCTTTCCCCTGGTGTCGATGAGGAGCATGCCCTCGTCGCTGCCCGCCGTGACAATGACCGGCGGCCCGTCCTCCCCCCCCAGTTTCACGACGGCTACGCCGTCGGCGTGGTCCTGAAGGGTGCCGTCCAGCGTCCAGAGCACCTTCCCGTCGTGATCGTAAAGGGAGTAGCCCATCACAATCTCGTCCCTGCCGTCGCCGTCCACATCGGCGGCGTACGGATAATGTCCGGTGTTGCACGCGCCCTCCCAGAGCGGGTTCAGTTCGCCGTCCATCACCCAGAAATGCTGGTAGCGGTCCTTCAGGACAATGTCGCCCATGCGGCCAAGGCCTCTGGTGTCGCAGAAGAACAGGGCGTCACCCAGGATGCGGGGAAATCTTTTGTAGCACTTCTTGGAGTCCTTGGGCGATTCCGGGGTGGGCGTCCTGCGGAGCACCCTGCCCGTGGCGCCCTCCGCCACAACGATCTCCTGGTTCATGCAGTACACAACCTCGTTGCGGCCGTCGCCGTCCAGGTCGTGAACCTGAAAGGCCACATCATTGGTCAGCGCGTGCTTCCAGGGATCCGGAATACCGGTCTGCCCCAGTTGTTTTCCGTCCAGATCCAGCGCCGTGAGGCAGCTCACCTCGCTGTTGGTGTCCTTGGGGCCGTGGTGGACCACCTGCCCGATGAGGATGTCCAGCCTGCCATCGCCGTCCAGGCCGCCGAAGCGCAGGTTGCGGCCCACGCCAAACCCGTCCGTGCTGATTTTGCGCCAGACCACAGGTTTCGGGTTGGCGGCCTGCAGCGCGGCCTCCTCCCCGGCCCGCTTTTCCTCCGCCGCCTCCCAGCGCGCCCTGGCCGCCGGCGTCATCAGCACCTCCACCGAGGCGAAGCGGGCGGGGTTGTCCGAGAGCAGGCCGATGCCGCCCGCGCCGAAGACTGCGTCACGGGCCTCCAGCACGACGCCCCCCGCTTCGGCGCGGAGTTGCTCCCCTTCGGCTTGAACCACCGCGTCCAGCCATTCCCCCGGCTTCCATGAGAAAGGGGCCTCCGCCAGCGTGTCCACATTGAGTTCCCGGAACGCCTTCCCCTGGTTCACCCGCAGCAGCGCAAGCCGCTGTCCGTCCACGCCGAAGAAGTGGTAACACCGGTCGTTGCGGCTGCGGAAGATCACGCCGCACCACCCCTTTTCCGTGCCGGGGGCGAAGCGGACGCGCATTGTGTAGTCGTCCCAAAGGGGGCTGCCCGCCGACAGAAGGGGGTGCATGTCCTTGAACTTGTTGTGATGGAACATCCCCGCCACGCGCCTGTCCCCGTCGTCCACCATCCGCCACGCGCGCTGGGAGCCCGGATCGGAGCGGTAGGCGGAAACGGACCATCCCGCCACGGGCGCGCAGGCGGGCAGGTAGTGGTATTCCGCCTCCGCGCCCACCACGCCCATGATGATTCCGGCGGGCATGGCGGCGAAGTTGTCCCGGAAAACCACCCCGGACGCCGGTTCCGCGAAAAGGGGGGCGGCGCACAGGGCGGACAGAAGCAGGACGGCGGCGTTTCGGCGGGTCATCGTGTGTTCTCCGGGATCGTTCCGGCTCCGGCGGGTTCTCAGCGTTTGGTCGGCGGCACCTCGCCCAGGTTCCGCTCGAATTCCTTCATCCGCTCCTCCAGCCTGCGGACGCGCTCCGGAAATTCCCCGGCAAGGTTCACTTTTTCGCCGGGGTCCTTTTCCAGGTTGAAGAGCAGGAATCCGTGCTCCGCGGGCTTGCCGTATATCTGGCCCTTGAAGGGCCGCTTCAGCTTCCACCTGCCCGCGCGCACCGCCTGAAGCTGTTCGCCCAGGTAGAAGAAAAACTCGTCCCCGTCGCGGCGGCCCCGGCCCTCCAGCAGGCCGGAAATGTCGCGCCCGTCAAAGAGCCGCCCCTCCGGAAGGGCGCCCCCCGCCAGCGCCACAAAGGTCGGCAGCAAATCCATGGTGATCGCCGGATCACGCACCACCCGTCCCGCCCCGATGTGTCCGGGCCAGCGGAAGATGCCGGGCTCGCGCACGCCGCCCTCGAAGGTGGTGCCCTTGCCCTCGCGCAGCGGCCCGGCGCTGCCGCCGTCCGCGCCCTTCACCAGCCAGGGGCCGTTGTCGCTGGAAAATACCACCAGCGTCTGCCCGTCCAGGCCGTTGCGCTTCAGCGCGTCCAGCACCTCGCCCACGCTCCAGTCGATCTCCTCGATCACGTCGCCGTAGCGCCCGCCCGCCGATTTGCCCTTGAACGCGTCCGAGCAGTGGATGGGCACATGGGGCATGGAATGGGCCAGGTAGAGGAAGAAGGGCCTGTCCTTGGACCGCTCGATGAAGGCCGCCGCCTCCTCCGTGTACACGCGGGTGAGCGTGTCCTGATCGGCGGGCTGCGCGGCAATCTCCGTGTTGCGCATCAGCGGCAGCGGCGGATCGCCCCGCTTCTCCACCGTCATGTCGTTGCTGTAGGGCAGGCCGAAGTAATAGTCGAAGCCGCGGTTCGTGGGCAGGTACTGCGGCAGGTGGCCCAGGTGCCACTTGCCCACGCAGCCCGAGGTGTAGCCCAGCGGTTTCAGCAGCTCCGCGATGGTCGTGTCCGAAGGATCCAGCCCGTCGGGCGACTGCGGGAAGAGCACCCGGTTCATGCCCGCGCGCACCGGGAGGCGGCCCGTGAGCAGCGCCGCCCGCGAGGGCGAGCACACCGCCGCCGCGCTGTAGAAGTCCGTGAAGCGCGCGCCCTCCGCGGCCATCGCGTCCAGGCGCGGCGTCCTGATCTTCTCCGCCCCGTAGCAGCCCAGATCCCCGTAGCCCAGGTCGTCGCAGTAGATCACCACGAAGTTCGGCCGCCGCGCGGCGGCGAATCCGGCGCGGGAAAGGGCCCCCGCGCCCAGCGCAATGCCGAGGCTTTTCAACAAATCGCGGCGGGTGACCGGGTGTGCCATGGGCGGTGCTCCTTTGCTGCCGCGCCCATTCTACCGCCGCGCCCCGGACGCCGCAAACCCGCGCGGCTTGTCCCGTTCTCCCCCGCTTGGGTATCATCGCAGCCGCAACGCAAAGGAGCACGCCGGTCATGACCAATCTCCCCCATCTTTCAGCCGCGCCCGAAACGGAAAACGACTGGTTTGGCGCGCTGGCGGCGCTGGTGCGCTTTTTGCGCTCGCCGGAGGGCTGCCCCTGGGACCGGAAGCAGAGCGCGGTGGATTTCGCCAAATTCGCCGGGGAGGAGCTTGCCGAGTATCTGGAGTCGCTGGACGGCGGGGACAACGCCCACGCGGAGGAGGAGTTTGGGGACAGCCTCTTTGTGCTGCTGGCCAGCGCGGCGGCGGCGGAGGCCGAGGGCCGCTTCTCCCTGCGCAACGCCATGGAACGGGCCCATGAAAAAATGGTCCGACGTCATGCCCATGTCTTCAGTCCCGACAAGGCCATGACGCCGGAGGAAGCCGTTGAATCCTGGAACCAGATCAAGGCGCGCGAAAAGGAGGGGAGGCCGGGGGCGTAGCGCCCGGCCGCGCCCCCCGCGTCAGAGCACGCCGAGGGTCTGCATGTCGGCGGCGAGTTTTTTCTTTTCGGCGGCGGTCAGCTCGCGCATCGGCGGGCGCACATAGCCCGCGTCGAAGCCGCGCAGCCTGGAGCCCTCCTTGAACACGGCGGCCTTGCGCCCGTACTCAAAAACGCGCGAGGCCAGCTCGAGGCGGATCTGCTCCTTCCACGCCTTCTTGAGGTCGCCCTTCTTGAGGTGGTTGTACACGGCGGCGTAGATGTCGCAGACCACGTTGGACAGGCCGGACACAACCGCGGGGCAGCCGGCCAGGATGGCCTGGAACCCGTACTCGTCCACGCCGTTCACCACGTTGAAGCCCTTGGGGGCCTTCGCCAGCATCTGGGTCAGCGCGCCCATGCTGCCGGAGCTGTCCTTGATGCCCACGATGTTGTCAATCTCGGCGAGGCGGATGACAAATTCGGGGGTGAGCACGTTCCGCGCGCAGGAGGGGATGTTGTAGACCAGGATGGGGAAACCGTCCACGGCCTTTGCGATGGAGCTGTAGAACTGCCACAGGGACGCCTCGTCGTAATAGTAGTAGAAGGGCGACACGATGGCCGCGCCGTGGGCGCCAACCTTCTGCGCGTGGCGGGTCAGCTCGATCACCGTCGCCGTGTCCATGCAGCCGGTGTGCGCGATGACGGTGGCCTTTTTGCCCACGGCCTGCACCACCTCCTCAAGCACCGTCTTGCGCTCCTCCGTGGAGAGCAGCAGCCCCTCGCCGGTGGTGCCGCAGGGGAACAGCCCCTTCGCGCCCATCTTCACCATGCGCTCGGCGAAGGGGCCGACCTTGTCAAAGTCCACATACTCGCCGCCCTTGGTGAAGGGGGTGACCATCGCGGAAATGACGCCTTCAAGTTTCAATCCAGCCATCGTGCTCAAGCCTCCAGTCTAAGGTGTTGGTCCAACCGCCTTGCGGCGGAACAAAACCGCGCCCTGCGGCGCGGAATGATAAACCGATTGAAGGGGGCGTGCCCGCCGCCGTACCATAGTCCCCATCGCGCAAGGAAGGGCTTTTGGATGTCCCTGAAAACGAAACATCCCGCCCGGAACGGGGCGGGCCGGAAAGACACCGATGTCTCTCCGCGGCCCGGTGTCCCAGTATACGCCCCGGGGGAGGCCGGTGCAATCAGGCGCCGCGCGCGGCATGCGCGCCCTGCCGCCGGGTTTGCGCTGCTGCTTTGCCTGGCGGCGTTTGCCGCGCCCCCCCGCGCCCATGCGGGCATGCCCGTCAGCAATCCCGCCCTGAAAAAGGCGCGTGCGACGGGGACGCTCACCCCGGCCACCCCGGAGACGCGCTGGGCAAAGCCGCTGGCGGGCGGCCCGGTCAGGGTGCTGGCTGTCGCCCCGCGCTTCACCCTGCGCGACATTTCGGAGCTGGCGCTGCGGCTGGATTTGTCCTGCGAAACTGTCGGCCTTTGGGATGCCACCCATGCGGGCTGTGATCCTGTTGAGGTGGTCAATCCGCCCAATGACGCGCTGCCCGAAGCGGTGATTGGGAGCCTGCGGGACAAACTTGGCGCGGGCTGCGATGTCCTTTTGCTGGGCAACCTGGACAGCGCGGTGCTGCCGCCGGAGCTGCTTTCCGACATCATCGACCGCGTCGCCGGGGGCATGGGGCTGGTGGTTGCCCACCTGCGGGACGGCGGGGAGGGGCCGCTGCGGACTTTTGTGGACGTGCTGGAGGCGGACCCGGACGCGGAGTCCCTGCGCCGGGGCGTGGGGGAGACGGGGCTGGCCGGATGGGAGGAGGGGGCGGAGCCGGGGCGGGTGCTCAGGCATGGGAAGGGCCGGGTGGTGGTTCTGGACTATCCCGGCGATCCGCCCAAGACCCATTTCCTGATCCAGCCGCCGGCGGATCCCCTGGACATGGACCCCGTGTTCCTGGAAAACGCCTACGCCTATGCGGCGCGGGCGGTGCTCGCCGCGGCGCGGCGCGTGCCCGCCGCGCGCATCGCCGAAATAGCCGACGCCGCCCCGGCGGGGCCCGCCGCCGAGGAAATCCCCCCCGACTTCACCCCGGAGTTCGTGCAGTCCATGCGCGACTCCATGGCCCCGCAGCCGGTGCGCCCCTTCGTGCTGAAGCTGGCCGCCCCGGCGGGGGAACGGTGCCGCATGGCCGTGCAGATCCGCAGGCCGGGCACGGAAAGCCGCATCGTGTACAGTGACGCGACCGTCCTGCCCAAGGGCGCCGACAGTTACGCCTTTGACATGATTGTGGGGCCGGGGCGTCATTTCATTGACGCGTGGCTGTACGACGGCGAAAAGGTGGTGGACTGGCACACCCAGGCGGTCACCCTTTCGGGCTGGCCCGAATTCGGCGAGGTGAAGTACGACAAGACCTGGATGCAGCCCAACGACACGCTCCGCGTCTCCCTGGAGGTGCGGCCCGTGTTCAACCAGTCCCGCGCCTGCACCATCCACGCCCGCGCCACCGACACCTGGGGGCGGCTCGTCGCCTCCGCGGCGCGGGCCGTGTCGAGCGAGGGCGGCCCCGTGGAGCTGCGGCTCCATTTCACCGACCTGCTTTCCCCCCTGCTCAAGGTGGAGGTCTACGCCGTGGAGGGCGACGCCGGGGCCACCACCAGCTGGGATTTGCACCGCTCCCTGCGCACCTACCGGTACATCAGCGTGCGCCTGCCAAAGCGCCCCCCGGACATGAGCCTGGTGGCGCTCATGGACACGCCGGGCGAGTACAACCAGGAGGCGGCCCTGCGGACCCTTGCGGGCCTGGGGGTGGACTGCGCCCACGCGGCCGCGGGCGAGGCGGCCATGGTGCGCGTGGACCTGCAGGGGCTCGCTTTTGTGCCGGAACTTGACCGCTTCGCGGTGGACAGGGCCTCGGACGGGCTGGCGCGTCGGCCCTGCCTGTCCGACGGGGAGTACCTGCGGCGCACCGCCGGGCACCTGGCCGAGCAGGCCGTCCTGCACTGGGCGGGCGGCGGCGGCCGCTATTCGCTGGGCAACGGCAACTGCGTGTGCGCCTCGGAGGAAAACGTGTGCCAGGCGCCGGAGAGCATGGCGGCCTTCGCCGCGTGGCTCCAGCGCGCCCATGGCGGGCTGGACGCGCTCAACAGCGCCTGGGGCGCGGCGTTCACCGACTGGAGCCGCGCGGTTCCCGCCGGGCTGGACGCGGCGCGGGGGGGCGGCTCCCCCGCCCCCTGGGTGGACTTCCGCCGGTTCATGGATGAAACCTTCGCCGGGTTCCACGGCATGGCCCGGCAGGCCGTCCGCGGCGCGGACCGGCAGGGCGAGTGCGGCTTCCGCGCCCTGGGCGACGCCAATCCCGTCCACGGCTACTGGTGGCCCGCGCTGGTTGAAAACACGGATTACATCGCGGCCGACTGGGACCCGGTGGTGGCCGCCAAGCTCCGTTCCTACGGGCGGCGGGGTTCCTGGAACGGCATCGTCCTGTCCGGCGCGGACGGCCTTGAGTCCCCCGCGCGCGCGGGCTGGCTGCCCTGGCACGCCGCCTTCTCCGGACTCGCCTCCATTTGGGTGGACGGGGTTTCCGGCACGGCGGACCAGCCCCTGGCCCGGCCCCTGCTCGACGCCGCAGGCGCGCCCGACCCGCTTTTCGGGGCGCTGGCCCGCGCCGTGGGGGAGGTGCGCGCCGTGGCCCCGCTGCTGCGGGAGGCCGCGCCGGAGCCGGTCCCCGTGCTGGTTTACGACAGCCACGCCAGCCGCCATTTCAACGATGTTGACACCGCCTTCGGGTCCGCCTCCGCCGCCCAGCGGGCCTGGGCGGAGCTGCTGGACGGCATCGGCGCGGGCTGGGCCTTCATCGACGCGGCCCGGCTGGGCGCGCTTCAGGAAGGGACGGCGCGGGCGCTGGTGCTTCCCCTTTGCCGCGCCCTGGACGACACGGAGATTTCGGCCATACAGGCCTTTGCCGCGCGGGGCGGCCTTGTGATTGCCGATGTGGCCCCGGGCAGCCGCGACGGCCACGGCGTCCGCCGGACGCCGCCCGCGCTGGACGCCCTTTTCGGGGTCGCACGGGAGGGCGCGGACGCGGTAGTTTCGGCCCCGCTCCAATGGACCGCGCAGGATCAGCCCGCGCCCGCCGGGTTCATCGGCGGCGCCGGGGCCGACGGTTCCGCCCGGCCGGACACGGCGCAGGCGCTGGGCGCCTGCGGCGCGTGCCCGGTGTGGCTGCGGCAGGCCCCGGACAGGGGCCGCGCGCTGCTGCTGAACCATGTGCCCCGGCCGAGGGCGGCGGGCGGCCGGGACGAGCTCCCCGCGGAATACCTGCTGGTGGAGGCGGCGCTGGCGGAGGCCGGGGCCGCGCCGGTGTGGTCCCCGGGCGGCGAAAGCCGCTTTTACGGGCGCGTTTCCCTCTTCCGCTTCGGGGAGGCGCGGCTGGTTGCCCTGCTGGCCGACCCCGCCGCGCCCGTCCAGAAACTGCGCCTGCCCTTCGCGAAGGACGACACGGTGGTGGATCTGCGCGCGGGCGCGGGGGTGAGGCGGCCCAAGGATCTCAAGGTGGCGCTGGAACCGGGGCAGGCCGCGCTGTACGCGGTGGTCCCCGGAAAGACGGGCGGGGTCACGGTGCGCGCCGCCAAGTCGGCCGGCGCGGGGCAGCGCCTGCCCGTGCAGGTGGCCGTGGGCATGGAAAAGGGCGCGCCGGGGCTGCGCATGGTCGCCCTGGAACTCGTCAACGGGGACGGCGTTTCCCTGCCCTGGTACCGCCGCACGCTCCGGTGCGAATCCGGCGCGGGGGAGGCCTTCATCCCCCTCGCGCGCAACGAGGCCCCCGGCGTGTACACTGTGCGCGCGAAAGACCTCCTGTCCGGCGCGGCCGGGGAGGCGGCGGTGCAGGTGAACCCGCCCGCGGAACAATAATGCTGGGAACACACTGATGGCTGAATCCGCACACACGGCCCCCTGGAAGACATCGCTGCACGGCGGGCACAGCAGCGCCTACTGCGATCATGCCGAAGACCCGCTTGAGGCGATGGCCGGGGCGGCCTGTGCCGCGGGCATGGCGGTGTTCGGCGTTACCGAGCACGCGCCGCGCGTGGAGCCGGAGCGGCTCTACGCGGAGGAGCGCGCCCTCGGCTGGACGGTGGAGACGCTGGACGGGCTGTTCACAGACTACGCCGCCGAGGTGGATCGGCTGAAGGGCGTGTACGCCGGGCGGCTCGCCCTGCTGAAGGGCTTCGAGGCGGAGGTGGTGCCCGAGGGGCGCTACGGGCCCCTCATGCGCGGCTACCGCGAAAGGCTCGGCTTCGACTACATCGTGGGCTCCGTCCACTATGTGGCCGGGTTCATCATTGACTACACAAAAGAGCTGTACGGCCGGGCGGTGGAGGCCTGCGGCGGGCCGGAGGCCCTGGCCGTCCGGTATTTCGGGGACGTGGCCCGCATGGTGGAAACCCTGCGCCCCGAGGTGGTGGGCCATCTTGACCTGTACCGGAAACAGTTTCCCGACGACGCATCCGCCGCCACCCCGCCCATCCGCCGCGCCGCGCTGGAGGCGCTGGAGGTGGTCCGGCTGCACGACTGCATCCTCGACGTGAACACGGGCGGCTACCGCAAGGGCTTCGGCCACCCCTATCCCGCGCCGTGGCTGGTGGAGGCCGCGCGGGACATGGGCGTCCCCTTCTGTTTCGGCGACGACAGCCACAGCGCCGCCCAGGTGGGTTACGGGCTGGGTGAGGCGCGGGAGTGGCTCCTTTCCCTGGGGGTCCGCGAGATTGAGACCCTTGAGCCGGGCGCGGCCGGATTGAACAGGCGGCGGGTGCGCCTGTAGCGGCGCAAAAAAAACGGCCGCCGATCCGGGGGGACCGGCGGCCGCCGTGGGGGCGGGGGGCTACAGCGACGCGATTACGCCAATCATGACCGCCATCGGCCCGTTGACCGGCAGCTCGCCGTTTTGCTCATAGCGCAGGAATTCCACATGGCCGTCCATGTACAGGATGTTCGAGCCGCCGGGGATGTGGTTGTAGTTCTCCGGCTTGGTGGCCACCTGGTCAAACATGATGAACACCTCGCTCTGGGCCATGTTGCTCGCGGCGGGGTTGTTGATGTCCGTGATCAGGAAGCGCTCGATGCCCTCGCGGAGCCGGTAAATGGTGTCCCCGTTGCCGTTGCCGTAGGGGGCCACGTTCGTGACATCATCCTCGACACGGTAATAGGAACCCAACGCCGCGTTGGTGGCATAGGGAATCAGGGACGGCAGATCGCCCGTGAGGTGCTCCACCACCTCGCCAAACTGGATCGGCACCGGGACCGCGGGGTCCGTGATGCTGGAAAGGTCCCCGCCAAGCGTGTCAATCAGGCCAAAGAAGGTGAAGCCGTTGAACGGGGCCGTGACATCGTTGTCCAGCACCCAGCCCAGGTAGCCGTAGCTTTCATCCACCGCGCGGGAGCATTTGCCGCCATTATTGTCCGAATAGCCAAAGCACCATTCGCCGGTGTTCGGATTATGGCCCTTGTCCACCGTGTCACTCAGGCCCGCCTTTGAGGGGCAGTAGGCGATCATCGGATCCGTCAGGTATTCTGGATAGATGGAAAAAACGCTGGGGCCGGTGTCAATGGCGAACTGCAAATCACCATTGACGTCGGGCCAGCAGCCCAATTGCATGGTGGGAAAGGAGCCCTTGCTCTCGTTGGTGTACATTTTGAACACCAAGCCCCACTGTTTCAGGTTGTTCTGGCAGGAGGACCGCCGCGCCGCCTCGCGGGCGCGGGCCAGCGCGGGCAACAGGATCGCCGCCAGGATGCCGATGATGGCGATCACCACCAGCAGTTCGATGAGTGTGAATCCTTTTTTCTTCATTCCATGTCTCCTTGTTGAATCTGAAAAAATAGTAATCCTTTACTAAATTTAATAACATTTCCTATGAATAGCCAATTCCCTGTTCTGCAAGGAAATCCAAGAAAAACCCGCCTCCAAGCCATCAGAATCGGCAAAACAGGGACGCAGGAGACGCCAGCCAACATCCCGAATGGTAAATGATTGCCAACGGGGCGGAAAGATGAGGCGCGAGGGGCGCGAAGTACAAGAGTGAGGGGATGTTCCTGGCCTCACCCACTTTTTCAAGACACGCCAAAGCGTGAACAACATACATTCCCCCAACTGATTTCGGATGTTTGCGGCAAGGGCCAAACGGACGGCATGGACCGGTGGACGGGAATCGCTGGATCGGGCCGACGGCCTGTGCCGCTTTTCAGTTCCGGTGTGGTAGGATGCAGGCGGTTTGGCAGAGAAGACAGGGATTGGCCGGTTTTGACCATGCGCACACTGCTTGTGACAGACAATTTTCCGCCGCAACTCGGGGGCATCGCCCGGCTGCTGGCGGATTTTTGCGCGGCCCAGCCGTCCGGTGAAATTGTGGTGCTTGCGCCGTCGGGCACGCCCGGCAGGCCTTTCAGCCGCCACGCCCGGCGGATGGCGCGGGAGCATGACACAACCCTGGCTTATCCGGTGGTCCGGATGGTCCATCCGGGAAACACGGGCAATGACCTAGTCACCCTGCTGGCGCTGGGCCATGCGGCCTTCCGCACGGTGGCGGCGTGCCGGCGGCACGGGTGCGGGCTGGTGCTTTTCGGCAAGCTGTGGCCGCTGGCGCTGGCGGGTCCGGTGCTGAGGCGTTTTGGCATCCCCTACGCGGTGTACTGCTACGGGAACGAGGTGTTGAAGCCGCTGGGCGGCCGGGCGCGGCGTTGGCGGCTGAACGCGCTCATGCATGCGGAGCGGGTGATCACCATCAGCGGTTACATGGTGGAAAAAATCACCGCGATGGGCGTGCCCCCGGAGCGGGTGGTGAAAATCCAGCCCAAGGTGGAGGGGGCGCTGCCCCCCGGCCTGCCGGACCCGGAAATCATCAAATGGGAGGAGGGGCTGAAGGGGAAGAAGGTGCTTCTTTCCGTGGGGCGGCTGGTGGAGCGGAAGGGTTTTGACCGGGTGATTGAGGCGATGCCCGCCGTGCTGGCGGCCCATCCCGACGCGGTGTACGTGATCCTCGGCGACGGTCCGGACCGGCGGCGGCTGGAGTTGCTGGCGAAGGGGCTGAAGCTGGGGCGCGCGGTGCGCTTCGCGGGGGCGAAGGCGTCCACGGAGCCCTATTACCAGGCCTGCGACGTGTTCATCATGCCCAGCCGTGCGGACGAGGCGTCGGGCGACGTGGAGGGTTTTGGCATTGTCTTTCTGGAGGCGAACCGCCACGGCAGGCCGGTGATAGGCGGCAACAGCGGCGGCATTCCCGACGCCGTGGCGGACGGTGTTTCGGGGCTGCTGGTGGACCCCGAGAGCACGGCGGCCATTGCGGCGGCGGTGAACCGCCTGTTTTCCGAGCCGGAATACGCGGAGGAACTGGGCCGCAAAGGGGCGGAACGGGTTCGCGCCGAATTTTCGATTGGGCGTTACGCACAGGAGTACCGGGAGAAGGTGATTGAGCCCTTGCGCCGGGGAGAACATCCCCCCGCCCCCGCCAAAGGGGGATGTTAAGGGGCCGGATTGCCGTGTTTCGGCATGCCGCACATGCCCGGCGCGGCGTTCCTGTGCTACAGTGATGCCGCGGAATGCGGCCCGTTTCCGGTGCCGCGCGCCCGCGCATTACAACAGGGTTTTTCATGGCGCTTTTGCTGCTGATAGCGGCGGCGGTGGCCGTCGGTCGTGTTTTTGGCAGGCTGCTCCCCCTTGGTGAGGGGGTGGAGGGCTGGTTTGTCCGCACGGTGCTGGGGCTGGCGGTGTGCGCGGCGCTGGCGCTGTGGGTGGGCCTGCATTCGCTGCTGGCGGCGCAGGCCGCGCTGCTGTGCCTGGTGCTGGCGGGGGTGATGGCCGAGGGCATGGCCTGGACCTACACCCGCCCGGCGCGGCGTCGGTCCGCGGCGGCAAAGGCCGGGGCGGAGGGGGCCGGGGAAAGGGAGGCGCGCCCGGCGGGGATTCCATGGTTTGACGCGCTGCTCCTGTGCCTGGCGGGAACGGCGCTGGTGACGGCCTTCTTCGGCGCGTGGGCGCCGCTTTCGGACGGGCGGGCGGCGGCGGGCGTGATGGCCCTGGCGAAGGAGTACGCCCGCGCGGGCAGCCTGGGCTTCACCGAGAACGCGCCGGATTCGGGCGCGCCCCACCTGATGCGGACGCTGCACGCCCTGGTCTGGTCGGGCAGCGGTGAGCGCGCGGCGACGCTGCTTTCCTGGTCGGCGGGGCTGCTGGCCTGCATGGGGGTCTTTTTGGCGGGCAGGCGCGCGGCGGGACCGCGCGCGGGCGCGGCGGCGGCGGCGGTGTTCGCGTCCATGCCGGTGTTTTACGATCAGGCGTCCACCGCCTCGCTTGAGATGGGTTCGGCGTTGTTTGCGGCGGCGGCGTTTCTGGTGTTCCTTGCCTGGACGGAACACCGCGAACCGGCGCAGGCGCTTGCGGCGGGGCTGCTGGCGGGGGCCGCCTGGGGGTGTTCCCATGCCTGCGCGCCGCTGGCCGCATTGCTGCCGCTGGTGATGGTTTTTTCCGGCAGGCCGGAGCATCCCGAGGACGAAGGCACCCTGGCGCGGAGCGTCTGTCTTGTCCTGGCGGGCGGGCTGGCGGGGGCCGCGCCCTTTCTTGCGCGCACGTGGCTGGTCACGGGCGATCCTGTTTACCCTTACCTGCAGGCGCTCTTCCCCGGGCGGACGGACGGGCATCTTCCGGTGGCTTGGCTGGCCGCGGACCCGGAGGCGGCGCGCCGGGGCTTGTCCCCGGCGGGGTTGCTCCGCTATCCGTGGGATGTGCTGATGAGGCCGGCCCTGCACGGCGGCTGGTCGGAGTCGCCGGGCGGTCTTCTGGCGGCGCTGGCCCTGCCGGGGCTGCTTTTCGGGGGCCGCCGCGCGCGGCTTGCGGCGGTGCTGGCGGCGTCGGGTGGCGCGCTGTTGTGGTGGTTTGACCGGGGTTCGCTCCCGGTGCTGGCGTGGTGCGTCCCGGCGGCGGTGCTCGTGGGCGCGGGTGCGGCGTCCATGCCCGCGCTGCGCCGCGCGACGGCGGTGGCGCTGGTTGCGGGCTGCCTTTTCGGGCTGGGCCTGCAGGGCGCGCGCCTGTGGGATCAACTCCCGGTGCTGGCGGGCCGGGAGACGCGGGAGGCCTATCTGGCGCGGCGCGTGCCGCGCTTTCCCCTGTGGCAGGCGGTTGACGCGAAGATGTCCGCCGCGCCCGAAGGCGCGCGGGTGCTGTCCCTTGACGGGGGCGGTTATTTTTCCAGCGCCGACACCCACACGAACCTGGAGGGGCTGGCCGCGAAGTCGCTGCTGGAGGGCGGCGCGCGCTGGGAATGGCTGGGGGAACGGGGTATCGTGCTGCTGGCGGTGCCGGAGGACATGATGACGCCGGACTCCCTGCTGCCGGAACCCGCACGGGAGGTGCTGACCCGGTGGCTGGACGAGCCGTCGCTGTTCCCGCTTGCGGACACGGTGGATGTGCCCCGCCTCGCCGGGGAGGGTGTGGAAAAGGTGCGGCTTTACGCCGTGGCCCGGAACCC
>JBHEKP010000196.1:0-14736 GCA_041859375.1 Candidatus Hydrogenedentales bacterium
GACGGCTGGGCGGAGGGGGATGAAACCCGCCCGTGAAACCTGTTGACATTTGGGGTGGTCATATGGTTACTTAATGGGCTGTTTTCGAGGCCGTGTCTTGTCATGACGCGGAGGGTTTCGGCCTGTCAGGGTTTCAACACAACAAAGGAGTCTGGTAATGGTGAAGAGTCTGAAGTGGATGATGATGTGCGGTTTGGTGATGGCGCTGGTCGCGGGCTGCGCGGGCATGGGCAAGAAGTCCGACGAGGAGCTGATCGGCGAGACCATGGCCCAGTTCAAGGCGGCGCTTGAGGCGAAGAACATCGACCAGATCATGACCTGCGTCTCCGAGAAGTTTGACCACCCCGAGGTGGGCGGCAAGGAAGAGGCGAAGGAAATGCTCCAGATGGGTCTTGACTCCGGTTACGCGGACGAGGGCGAAGTCAGCCTCGAGAACATGCAAATCACCATGAACGACGACGGCACCGCGTCGGTGTACCCCGTCGAGGCCTCCAGCGTCCAGGGCTCCATCAGCGTTGAAGTCGTCCTGGTCAAGGAAGGCGACAAGTGGCTGGTTTCCACGATCAACCCCGACGGAATGTGAGCCGTCTGAAAAGTTAACGGCATTCCGGCCCCGCCCCGCAACGGGCGGGGCTTTTTTTTGTTCCCGCCCCCCCGCGCGGTGCAAAATGTTGCCCGATCCGCAACCTCCGGGAAACACACATGGAACATGATTTGGTGATGGGGCGCATCCCCGCGGTGGAATGCCTGCGCGCGGGAAAACGGCGCGCCGTGAAACTGCACCTTCTCGCCTCGGCCAGGGGGCTTGAGGAGCTGCGCGCCCTCGCGGCGGGTATACCCGTCAGGGAGACGGACCGGTTTGACCTGGACCGCATCGCGCGGGGCGGGGTGCACCAGGGGGTGATTCTCGAGGCGGAGCCCCTGCCCCTGCTCGATTTGGGGGAGTGGCTGGACCGGGGAACCGCGCCCGACGCCTTTGCGGTCATGCTGGACAGCATCGAGGACCCCCACAATTTCGGGGCGATTGTCCGCTCCGCCGCGGCGCTGGGCGCGTCCGCCGTCATCTTTGCCAAGGACCGCTCCGCGCCGGTCTCCCCGGCGGCGGTCAAGGCGGCGGCGGGCGGCATGGAGCACATTGACCTCATCCAGGCCACCAACCTGAGCCGGGCCGTGAACCGCCTGAAGGAGGCGGGCTTCTGGGCGGCGGCCCTCGACGCGGACGCGCCCAAAACACTTTGGGACACGGATCTCACCGGGCGCATCGTGCTCGTGGTGGGCAACGAGGGCGGGGGCATCCGCAGGCTGGTGCGGGAGCAGTGCGACCTCTTCATGTCCATCCCGATGACGGGCGCCATCACCAGCCTGAACGCCTCCGTGAGCGCCGCCATCGCCCTCGCCGAATGCAGGCGGCGGCGGCCGAAACCGGACACAACCACCCCAGGAGACTGACCCATGGAACCCATGAACATCGGCGTGATTGGCTGCGGCAACATTTCCAACCTGTATTTCCAGGCGGGAAAACGCTTTGAGGCCATTGAAATCACCGCCTGCGCGGACATCCTGCCGGAGCGCGCCCGGGCAAAGGCGGCGGAGCACGGCATCCCAAGGGCCTGCTCCGTGGACGAGCTGCTGGCCGACCCCGCCGTGGACATCGTGGTGAACATCACCGTGCCCAAGGCGCACACGGAGGTGGCGCGGCGCGCGCTGGAGGCGGGCAAGCACGTCTACAACGAGAAGCCCCTCACCCTGTCGCGGGAGGAGGGGAGGCAACTGCTGGCGCTGGCGCGGGAAAAGGGGCTGCGGCTGGGCTGCGCGCCCGACACGGTGCTCGGCGCGGGCATCCAGACCTGCCGCAAGCTGATTGACGACGGCTGGATCGGCGAGCCCGTCTCCGCCACGGCCTTCATGCAGTGCCACGGCCACGAGTCATGGCACCCCGACCCGGAGTTTTACTACGAGCACGGCGGCGGCCCCATGTTCGACATGGGCCCCTATTACCTCCACGCGCTCATCACCCTCATCGGCCCCGTGGCGGGCGTGGCGGGCCGCGCGCGCGCCACCTTCCCAGAGCGGGTCATCACCAGCGAGAAGAAGCGGGGCAAGCACGTGCCCGTGGACGTGCCCACCCATGTGGCGGGCGTCATGGACTTCGCCAACGGGGCAATCGGCACAATGGTCACCAGCTTCGACGTGTGGCGGGGAGGCTGCCCCTGCGTCGAAATCCACGGCACCCGCGGCTCCCTCAGCGTGCCCGATCCCAACACCTTCGGCGGGCCGGTGCGCGTGTTCCTTCCCGGATACGAGGACTGGAAGGACGTGCCGCTGACCCACATCTACGCCGGGCAGTCGCGCGGCCTCGGCGTGGCCGACATGGCCGCGGCCATCCGCGGGGGGCGGCCCCACCGCGCCAACGACGGGGTTGCTTACCACGCCCTCGACATCATGCACGCCTTCCACGACGCGTCGGACACCGGCGCGCGCGCGGCCCTCCAAAGCACCTGCGAACGCCCCGCGCCCATGCCCCACGAAAACCAGCGCGACGGCGTGGTGGTGTGACATTCATTCCGCCGTGTGGAAGATGGGCAAGCGCCGAATGTAGACTGTTGTTATGGATCAAGGTGAGAAGGTAAAGACACGGGAGGAGTCCATGTGGTCCCATGACACAGGGTGCATGGCTGATCGTCCCCAAGCCGCACTGTTTGCCTATGAAATGGGTCGGATTGGCATGTGGCTGCCAAAAATGACCTTCCTGTGCTGGATAATCGGGCTGGCCATTTACCGGATCAATGACACATGGCAAAACGGTATCGTCGCACAATCGATTGTTAATCAGGACAGCTTCTTTTTTGCCACGCAAATCCTCCCCCCCATGGCCATGCTTGTTTCTGCCTTTCTCTGGGAACCCCACACAACATGGAAAGGGTGGTTTCGCGGCAAAACGAGCCGGGCGGAATGGATCGTCGGCATCCCTGCCACCGTTCAGCAACGGGCGCAGGCGCTCAGATCAGTAGCCGCGGCAAATATGGGCGTCACCCTGGTCTGTGTCACGGTGGTGCAGGTTGGCGTCCTCCTTTTTGCGGACAATGCGATCGCAGCCAAACTACTGGGAGACGCATGGATCAATGGCGAGGCCAGCCTGCGCGAAGTGTTCACCATATGTCTCGGCCCGATGCTGTTGACCGGACTTCTCTCCTGGATCGCCATGACCTTTTCCGGAGGATCCATATTCCTGTCCGGCATCATTGCGCTTGAACTGCACTTGGTCCTGAACGCCGGGAAAGCACCGGGGTTCTGGGACGGATACGCGCTGAATTTCACCGTCTCATGCGCATGGTTCCTCCTGTTGCTCCCAACCCTGCTTGTGGTGTCCATGACGATTATGCTGGCGCGGAGGCGCGTAATCTCATCTTGCTCCGTATTGGCCAGCACTGGAGTGGGGCTCTTTATTGCGGGAGTGATATTTCCCTGGACGCTGTCATATAGCCCCGCCTGGGACGCCTCATGGATAAGCAGGGGCGGCTTGGCAATTTTCTGCCTATGCCTTTCCGCATGGGCAGCATTCAGCTGGGCGCCCGCCATGTTTCGCATGCAGCCAACCGGGGGGGCGGTTCACCCGCGGGAAGCACCCGCCGCCCCCCAGCAATGCCACGCCAACGGCAGACGGGGCCGCCCAATGCTTGTTGTTACGGCAATAATAATGATGCTGTTTTTCGCCTGGTTGCGCTGGCCCGAAGAGCCGAAAATACGGCAAACATTGAGAGCAGAGCAGCTACCCTATAATTCCGTCACACTGAACAAATGGTATGCACAAATTGAACCGGAGGAAAACCTGGCGCTGAAATACCTTTCGGCAAATGAGGAAGAAAGCAGGCTCACCGCCGAATGGCAAGAGGTTTTGGAAGAACGTTCCGCCACACCGGACGAACCTTCGGCCAAGGACTTGGAAAACAGGGTGCTTGAAATTAACGGGCAGCCAACCGGACGCACCGGAGAAATATCCCCGGAAGAGTGGGCGGCCACCATGGAATACTGGCGTATGGTTGGCGCGCCCGTGGCGGTCCTGCTCCATGATGCGGCCGCATCAAACCTTGCAAAATCACGCTATCCGGTCGATTACACACTTGGTTACCAGGCGGAACATAAGCATCTGGCCAAACTTCGCAGCCTCGCCCGCATTCTTGCCATTGAGTCACTTGCGGCATTGTCAGAAGACCGCCAAGAAGACGCGCTGGCCGCCCTGTTCGCCATTCTCCCCGTTGCCAACTCACTACAGGAAGAACCGTCATTACTGGCCCATCTGGTCAGGATGTCAATGCTTGGAAAATTGACGCAAAATGTGGAGGTTCTCCTAAATCGTGCAGAATTTGACGGGGAACTTCTCGCCCTCGCAATGAATTTCTTTGATGATTTTCCGTCCACACCCGTTGTGGAATCTTTTTCGTCACGCGCGCTCGCCGGAGAACTTGCCCTGGCGCTGGACTATGCGGGCGCGTATCAACATCAGCTTCCCAACCCTGGTGCCATCACATCGTCATATGCCGTTCTGCTTGGAAGCACGGCGTTTCCCCTGCTTAATCTATATGGCGCTGACACTCTGGAGCGGGTTGTTTCCGCCAATTCCATCAGGCGCATGAAGAGCGCTGTGTTTGATGCTGTCCGCACGAACATCCTATCCAAGCCTGACACTTTGATCTTGTGGCGCGAGGATTCCTGTCTTGGACGCCGTACCCTGATGCCGCGCATCTTGCTGCCCGCATTCCTGCGGGCGGTTGAGCCTGAATTGCGCACCAGGACCCAGTTTGCCCTGGCGCGCACGGCGCTTGCCGTGGAGCGGTATCGTCTGGAGAATGGAAAGCTTCCAGACACCCTGGAGATGCTTGTACCCGCATATCTTGACCGCATTCCGACTGATCCCTGGAACAATGGTAATCCTGTTTCCTATCGGATTCGGGAAAACGGTGAATTCGTGGTCTATAGTATCGGCGGCAATAGAACCGATGAGAAGGGGGAGGAAATTCCCGAGTGGTGGTTAAAGGGAGACATCACCTTTACCGTGGCGCCCATTGGACTGCGGGACCGAATTGGAGTTGGAAAATAAGTTACGGCCTGAGCCTCTCCTCTTGATAGCAAAAAAAACGGCGCGGGGCGTCCTTGAAACGCCCCGCGCCGTTGTTTCACGGGGGGATTACGCCGCGCTGGCGGCGCGCCGGGCTACTTCTTGGGCTTGTCCGGGGGGGCGACAAACCTGCCGGCGGGATGGGCGTAGTCGTTCTTTTCCCAGTCCTGGTACTTGGGCGGGATGGGGTTCATGCCGCCGTTTGCGAGCCAGCCGAGCTTGCCGTCCATGAGCAGGGCCGCGACCTTCTTGTAGCTGCGGTTGTGGTTGCTCTTGACCGCCTTGAAGTTGGCCTCGATGCGCTTGCGCGCCTCGCGGCAGAAGAGGTCGGCGAGATCCTGCGCCGTCTGGTCGTTGGGGTTCTCGCAGAGCAGGTGATCCGCATAGGAGAGGGTCGCCGCCATCACGAAGAGGTCCGTGCCGATGTCCACGAAGTTGCCGAGGATTATCTGCTCGTACTCCATCTTGGGGCCGAACTTGGCCATGGTCATGAAGAGGTTGCGCGCGAGGCGCTTGCAGGTCTTCGCGGCGTAGGCGAGGTGGGCGCGGTTGGCGCCGTTCAGCTTGCGCGCGGAGAGGCTGCCGCCGCCGCCGGGCAGGAACACCTTGGGCAGCCAGGTCATGTAGAAGCCGGCGGCCTTCATGATGAGGGAGAGCTTGCCCTCCTTCTGGCCGGGCTTGGGCATCATGATGGGCATCACGAGCTTGAAGTGGGTGTCGAGCGCCTCGCGGGCCATGATGAGGTGCATGACCTCGGAGGAGCCCTCGAAGATGCGGCCGATGCGCATGTCGCGGAGGGTCATCTCCAGGCCGCAGGGCCGGTCGCCGCGCTGGTAGAGCGAAAGGGCGGTCTCATAGCCGCGGCCGCCGCGCACCTGCACGTAGCTGTCGAGAATGTTCCAGAGGGTCTCGGAGCAGTAGTACTTCGCCGCGGCCGCCTCAAGGCGGATGTCGGCGTTCTTCTTGTCCGCGAAGGCGCAGGTCAGATAGACCATGCTCTTCATGGAGAAGAGGCCGGCGGCGTAGTTGGCGATCTTCTTGGAGATGGACTGGTGCTTGCCCACCGGCTGGCCCCACTGCACGCGGCTGGTGGTCCACCATTCGCAGTCGTTGATGTAGGCCATGCCCGCGCCGAGCCCGGCGGCGGGAAGGCCGAGGCGGCCGACATTGAGCGTGGACAGGGCGATCTTGAGGCCCATGCCCGGCTTGCCGATCATGTTCTCCACCGGCACCTTGACGTTGGTGAAGGTGAGGGCGCCGTTGGCGATGCCGCGCAGGCCCATGAAGCGGCAGCGGCGCACCCGCTCCACGCCCGGCCAGTTCGTCTCGACGACGAAGGCGGTGATCTGCGGAATCTTCTTGCCGTTGGCCAGCACCTTGTCCGGCGTCTTGGCGAGCACCACGATGAGCGTGGTCTTCTCGTCCAGGCCGTTGGTGCACCACAGCTTGTCGCCGTTGAGGATGTAATGGGTGCCGTCCTCGCTGGGCGTGGCGGTGGAGACCATGCGCGCCGGATCGGAGCCGACGTCGGGCTCGGTCAGGGCGAATGCGGAAATCTCGCCGGCGGCCAGGCGGGGCAGGAATTTCTTTTTCTGCTCCTCGGTGCCGAATTCCTTGAGGGGCTGGGGCACGCCGATGCTCTGGTGCGCGGAGAGGTAGGTGACCGTGTTCGAGCAGTAGCTGCCCACAAGGCCGAGCACACGCGCGTAGTTGGTGACCGACAGGCCGAGTCCGCCGTACTCCTTGGGGATCTTCATGCCGAAGATGCCGATGGCGGCGAGCGCCTCAAGGGCCTCGCGGGGATACTCGCCCTCCTCGTCAATCTTGAAGGGATCAACGTGCTGCTCCAGGACGGCCCGGACCTTTTCGATGTACTCGTCGCCGATTTTCTTGTCCTCGGGGTCCTGGGCGGGGAAGGGGCTGAGCAAATCCCACCGGAAATTGCCCTTGAACATTTCCGCGGTGAAGCTTACCGCGTCCCATTCCGCCTGGCGGGCGTCCTCCGCCATCTGCATTGCAACGTCTTTTTGCTTGTCGTCTGCCATGTTTCTGTCCCTCTTTCTGAATGTTGGCCCTTATATACCTACTGGAAGGTAAACACACCAGCAGGAACTTCTGTTCCACAACTCCTTCTCACACCACCCGGCACACGGTTGCCGGGGAATTTATGATGAAACGCGCCTTTTCCGCCCGGCCGCCGCGCCCGCCGCCAGCAGCACCGTCAAAACCGCCAGCAGTGCCGCGTCCGCCGCGGGGCTGTCGAAAGATGATACCCCTCCGGACTTTCCGGAGCAATTCAAAAATCCGCCGCCCCGGCTGCCGCCCGCCAGCAGCGCCTGCGCGCCGGAGCCGCCCGGCCCGGAAAAATTGAGGGTGGCCGAATAGGAGGCGTTTTTCTCCGGCGGGCTGAAGACCACGCGAATCTCGGCGGTTTGTCCCGCGCCAAGGCTGTAGGTGCTCGGGCCGGAAAATTCAAAGACGGGATCGCCCGTGAGGGACGCCGCGCCGGTGAGCGTGCCTGTTCCCGCGTTTTCAACGGTGAATACCTGCTCCGCCGTCTCACCCTTTTTGACCGCGCCGAAATCTATCGATCCCGCCGGGGCCGCCTCCAGAACGGGGTTGCTTTCAGTGACCTGGATGGTGCGCTGCGCCTGGAGGGTCTGGCTGGTGGACAACAGCGTGGCCACAGCACGGATGGTGCGGCTGCCCGCCGCCAGATTCACCGTCAGGGGAAACTGCCCGGCCCGGTCCGTGGAGGCGCCCTGGGACACGTTGTCCACAAAATATTCCACCCGGACGCCGTCGGGCGGGGTGGAGCAGGCGCTGTTTTCGGTGAGGGTCACCGCCGCGCGCAGCGCGACGGCGGCGGGCAGGCTATCCGCCGTGACATTCCCCGCGGGGGACACCAGGGAGATCGTGGCCAGGGGGCAGGACGGCTGTGCCACCGCCTCCGCGTTCGTCCAGCCAATGTCCCTCAGGGCGGCGATGTCCACGGGGGAATAGAAGCGCTTCATCGCACCGTAGGCGTAGGCGGGCTCCATCACATGGCTGCCGGAAATGGTTCCCGTGCGCCAGTGTTGCAAACTGGTGCCCGGCTGGAACGGGCTCGCGCACACCACGGGGGGATAGGCGTTCCCGTTTGCGGTGCGCGCCGCCGCGCCCTTGAACACAAGGTTGTTGCCCGTCAGGTCGCCCGGCGCAACGGAAAACACCGGCGGCGTTCCGGAGAGCACCAGCGTTCCGTTTGCCTTGGCCAGCAGTCCGTCCCAATGGGTATATTTGCCGAACTGGCCCGCGCCGTTTGACTGAATCAGGGAAATAAACCCCAACGCATGGGTGATTTCATGGACGGCCACGGACAGCAAATCCAGTTTGTCGCTGTCGGTTGTGCCCGTGCCCGCATACCACGCATAGGTGGTCCAGTTGAACGTCAATGCCATTTCCGCCTTGTCTGACGAGGGCTTCACACCGGAGGCAACCCGGTCAAACACATCCCCTCCCGTTGGATTGGCGCCTGATGAATACAAACAGCCGCCCTGGGCGATGGCGGTTGCCCCGGGTTCGGCGGATCCCAGTATCACATCCACCTCGCCGGTCTCGTTCAGCACGTCCGCCACATAGTCAAAGGCTTCCGCCACACGGTCGAGCCGTTCCTGGCCCACTCCCGAGCCCTGCCTGAACCCGGTCCCGGCCGCATCGCTGACATACAGGTGAAAGGTGAGCCCGTCCTTGCCCGCATCCCCCGCAAACTCGCCGGGCACAAGGGTGTAATCAATCGCCTTTTCAACGGTGCCGTCACTCCAGAGAATATACGGCTCCTGGGCGGAGACCCCAAAGGCGCAAATACAAGCCAAGGCGCACGCGCAAAGGAACCCCGGCCGGGGCTTGGACAAGATCAGATTTGTACTGCCGACGCAAACCATCCACAACTCCTCAACCGGCCCCGTTCCATGGGGGAAGGGCCGGTCAGTGAAAAGATTCTACACTCTTTTGAAGTAATAATAAAGTAAAATTATGGAACCCGGAGACCCGGTCGTTTTTCATTTTTATTATTATGACGGCGGTGTCTCCTGCCCGACGGCCACGGGTGGTGGCACCGCCCGAAGACCAACCGCATCCAGCAGCAGGGTACCCCCGCGGCAGGAAAGCAGGAGGATGGGGTCGGGGTCCGTGACGCGCAGGAGCAGCCGCCAGTCATTTCCCTGCGGCCCCTCCTCCACCACAAACACGCCCTTCAGGGGGCTTGCCTCCAATTTTGGGATGTCGCCCCCCGGCACGGCGCAATACAATAGCTCATAAAACCCCGGCGCGGGCACGGTCAGGGACAGCGTGTGCACCGCCACGCCATGCATGCCCCGGCCCACCACGGGATAACCCCCGTACCGGGGATAGCTCCCCCATTTGTCCCGGCCCATGACATCATCGGGCCTGCCGTCCCGCTTTCCAAGCCACAGCTCCCCCTCTTTCAGCACCAGCGCCACGGGAAAGGAAACCACCGCTTCAGGGTCGGAAACAACGGGGAAGGCGCTGGAAAAGATCCGCCTGTAGAAGTCGGCCAGGGGAAAGGAATAGCGGTAACGGACATCAGGCGGCAGCGGACGGGGTGCCGCAGCCGGTTTCACCGTGCCCGTCCAAATGGAATCCGCCGTTTGGAAGGCATGGTATGGCGCGCCTTGTGCAAAGAGTTCCCGCGCCGACAGCATCCCGTCCTGTCCGTCATATTCCGGACGGGTGAAAAAAAAGACCCCGTAGGTCGGATCCATGAGCCGCCATTTGCCCGCGAGAAACACCTCCGTCATGTTGTGGGCCTGCATGACCTCCACGTTGTGGACGGCGTTCATGCGGGCGGGGATTCCGGCGCGGCGGCACAGGGCCACGAAGGCCAGCGCCATGCCGTAGCACTGCGCCCTGCCCCCCGCCAGCACCTCCGTCCCTGTCGCGAGGCCGCCGCCCGCGTCCTCCACCAGTTTTTGCGGCACATAGGCCAGCAGCACAAGCGCCGTCTGGGTGTCGTCGCCGGGACGGCTTCCGCCAAAGGCCTCCGCCAGCGCCGCGTCCAGCACCTGCGGCGACTCCGCGGCGTCCAGGGCGGTGAAGCGTTCGGGCGCGTCCCCCCCCTCCCCGGAAAGCAGATCCAACGAGGTCGCCGGCGGCGGCGCGGGGGCCGGGGGGGGCGCGTCCATCCCGGCGGGGGACGGCGACACCGGACCACCGCAGCCGGCGAGCAGCAGCAGCAGCGGCGCGGCAATGCCGGCGGCGGGGAAAAGCCGCGCCAGGCGCGGGGCTTCGCGGAAGGGGGCTAGCATATTTTCTCGATGTACACGGCGGCGCCCTCTTTGAAGTGGGCGCATTTCAGCGCCTCCGCCCCAAAGTGGACGCGGTCGTCGGGACTCAGTCCGCCGATGCGCGCGTGGATGCTGCGCAGTCCGCCGAACCACCAGCGGCGGTCGCACACATACACCAGATCCTCCACGGAGGCCCGCATGGTCTCAAGCGCCGCCGCGGGCACAAGGATGCGGTCGGGGCTGTCAATCGCCCCGTCGAGGGCCGCCGTCGAAAAGGCGACACCGCCCGGCTCCAGGTTGATCTCGCCGCGCTTGTACAGGCGCATCGCGTCAAGCTGGGATCCGTTGATCAGGCCGATGATGTGCGACAGGGGCTGCGGCCGGGTGAAGGCCGCCACGGTGAGGCCGATGACGCCGCTGGTGACCAGCCCGAAGAGGGCGCGCATGAAGGTGTAGCTGCCCGGCCCCATGCCGAAGGAGAAGGGGTACAGCAGCAGGTCCTCCAGGGGCGGCACAAAGGTGAGCAGCATCACCGCGCCGCCGCCGAGCATGGTGGCCATGGCCGCCTTGAGGTTGAAGCGCCGCCAGAACATGCCGTACAGGATGGCCATGACTATCGGCGGCGTGATGGCCGCCGTGAACATGGCGTGCGCGTGGTAGATGGTCTCCTGCGCCATCATCACCGGGACCAGCAGCAGCCCCAGCGCGGCGGTGCACAGGCTGGCCAGCCGCGCCACCTTCAGGTAATGCCTGTCGTCCCGGTTTTTCGCCACGTAGGGCTGGTATACATCGTTGACAAAAATCGCCGCCACCGCGTTGATGAGCGTGTCCGCCGTGCTCATCAGCGCCGCCATCAGCGCCGCCAGCACAAAGCCGAACACGCCGGGATGGCAGAGGAATTCCGACGCCATGATGAACGAGTTCTCCGGCGTGGTCTGAATTTCGCCGCGCTCCACCAGCGCCCGCGCCACCCAGCCGCCGCCGCTCACCGCCACCGCCGCCAGCGGGGTCAGCACCAGCACCCACAGCACGCACATCTTCCGCGCGTCCCTCATGCTGCGCAGCGCGAGGAAGCGCATGATCATGCCCTGGTTCATCAGCACGAATGCGGCGGAGTTGGCCAGCCCGTCCTGCGCGTAAATGTCTATGAAACTGAACTTGTCGGGCCGGTTGAACTCGGAGAAGAGGAACCGGTGGCTTTGCGGCAGCAGCGCCCAGAAGTCCACCCAGCCGCCCACATGGAGCACGCCCGCCACAAAAACACCAAGCCCCGCGAAAAGCAGGATGATGCCCTGGATGAGGTCGGTCATGATGACGGAGGTCTGGCCGCCCGCAAACACATACACGGTGACCAGCGCGCAGGTGACCGCCGCGCCCGTGAAGACCCCCCACCCCAGCAGGGGTTGCATGGCCTTGCCCAGGGTGAAGAGATTCACCCCCACGTAGCCGACCAGATAGACCAGGATGAACACTGTGGCGGCGACGCGCGCCGGGGTGCCGAAGCGCCGTTCAAAATATTCCGGGATGGAATTTATCCGCTGGTAGTACAGGATGGGCAGCCACACGAACATCAAAATGGGCACCCAGAACCAGTCGTTCATGTAGGACTGGGTGCTGCTGATGCCGTAGGAAAAGCCCACCTCGCTGTACTTGATGAAGCTGTAGCTGCCCACCAGGCTGGCCACCGCCGAAAAGCCGATGAGCCACCAGGAAAAGCGCTGCCCGCCGAAGAAGAAGTCCTTCGTCGTGGTGGCGTATTTGCCGAAATACACGCCGAACAGGGTGATGATGATGAAATAGGCAAACACCACCACATAGTCAAGGGGGGTTCCCGCATGAATGCTCATCGCGCGGCGCCCTCCGGAAGCCAGGGCAGCCAGAAGGTGAAGGCCCCGTAAAGGGCGAGCAACGCCAGGCACCCCGCCGCCACGATGACCACGGAGCGCCGGTCTTCCGGCCGTTTCATACTGAGGTAGCCGCTGGAAAGCCCCGCCCACACCCCGAGCCCGGCAAGGGCGAACCCGATGCCAAACTGGATGATGAAGGGCCAGATTCGAAGCATGAGCATCTGCGCCGTTTCTCCCGCCATGCCTATGGCCTTGATGGAATCATGATATAGGCCGGGAGGCATGCGGGGCAAGCCCCTTCGCCCTGCCTCAACCGCCATACACCCCTTCCGTATGCGCGGGAGGTATGGCAACGGGATACTGCCTGTCCGGTGCGTGTTGGCAATCGCCGTGCCCGTCATGTATGGAATGCGGTGGCAGAGCGTAGCGGCGACACCGCTTTGGCCGGAGGCATGGCGGTTGCCCGGAGGTTGTACCCCCTGTGCAAAAAGGAAAGCGGCGTCGTTGCCGCCGCACTCCACACAAAAGCGGACGTCATGAAGACGCCAGGGGAACATGCCCATATGCCCGAAAAAAACTTTTGGGCCGCCGGACGAAGGAAAACATGCGCCCCCCTGACCACCCCGTACCACCATCGTCCCAGCGGCCTTGTCCGAAATCACCAACAGCCCCCATAGAGCGCCTCTTAAAGTCCCCCTTCTGAAGGGGGATTTAGGGGGATGTTAAACATACCCTCACCCCACATCCCGGACACACCCGCTCCAAAAACTATGCCTCCCATAATTATCACACCATGCGCGCAAAAGGGACGAAGTAAAATTTCGAAGACAAATATGTCACCCGGTGCAACTGGGTGATGAAGGAACCTCGTCAACCTCTATTCGCGAGAGGGCCTTTTGCTTAGCCTTCTCAATTCTTGAGCGAATATCTTCAACCACGTTTTTTCGGAATGGGAGCATCTCTAATTCCAAATATAAATATCTATTATCATAACAATATATTAATCCATCATTTCGTATACAATTTATATCGACCACATTAACAACATCATAGTATTTGCCTGAACCAGAATATATTTCCACAATGGAGTCAGTAACAGTTATTTTAATATCATAAGCGAGTTCAACAAAAAAAAATAACCTACATATGCCAAAAACCATGGGGAACAACATCACATCCACCAAATCAACAGATTTTCCAACAGAATAAAAAAATATTAATACTGGCGTGAGACAAAACAATCCAAACAGTGTGTAAACTGTGGACCCCTCTTGTCTATATATATTTTCATTATAATCCATATAACGCCTTTCTCACAACATCATAATCATAAACAATATACATAAATGTAAATATATATATGCTATAAAGCGGAATACTCAATCCGATCCCCTCTGCCAAAAAACCTCTTCGTATAAGAAAAACCCACCATACGGCAAGAGGAAAAAATCCAAGACATAACAAAAAAATCAACAGCAATAGACTATCAACCCCAAGAAATAAATAAATGCGCGAAGAAATATTCCCGCAACATACTGCAACAACCGCAACAATATATGCTTCAATGATTGACACAAACATAATTATTAAGATGTGCCTAATTGCTTTTACCATAAAGTATCACTCTCGCAACCAAGTCGAACTTGGTGACGGCCTTTACATTAAAGCTGCACTTCCTCATTCCGTTTTAATCCTTTACACCGTTTTGCATAAAGAAACTCGACGTAAAACTTCGAAGGCAACACTGTCACCCAGTGCAACTGGATGACAAGGAACAATCCCTATTTTTTGCTTAGATTGTTGGTTCACCCTCATTTTTATACCTGTTAAGGATTGTTTCGGCCTTTAGTTTTGTACGCAAGGCGATATCATCATACGGGTTAATTTTTAACGCCATATCACACATATTAATACATTCATTTATTTTTCTTTCGTGCAAATATAAATTAGAAATTGTATTAATTATTTCAATACTATCAGGATATTTATTATATAAGTTTAAAAGTTTTTTCCACGCCGTACTTTTATCTCCCCTCACATAATATCTTCCGATTAATCCAACCGCACTTGCGATACGAAATAAATTTATTATTTCAATAATCTTTTTCATTTTTCCTCGTGGCCGCTTCCGGTGCTCCCTCACGCCGCTCACGGCTCCGCTTTCTGGTCCCGTTTTAACAAAAGTCCCGCTTATTGTCAACAGGAATTTTTTATTCATAGCTTCATAGTGTCCATATTTTGGAAAATGGACGCTTGGGAAGGGCGAGGGGGCCATTTTCCGCTTGATCGGGAAAGGCGTTGCGGGCATGATGGAGGGGTGTTGCCCAACCTATGGAGGCGTGCCATGCCGGATCGCGTATACGGTTCCCCCAGCCTGCGGCTGGTGCAGTTGTACATGCTGCTGTGTTCGAGCGGGCGCGAGTATTCGCTGACGCGGCTTTCGAAGATGTTCGGCTGCTCGCGCCAGTCGGTGCTGCGGATGCTGGAG
>JBHEKP010000221.1:0-31150 GCA_041859375.1 Candidatus Hydrogenedentales bacterium
GGTCCGGGAACCAACGCGGCGACGGTGGCCACGGTGTGGAAAATGATGGGGCCGCGCACCTGCCTGGTGTACCTGTTCACCGTGGCGGCCACGGCACTGCTGGCGGGGCTTGCGTATGACGGCATGATCGGCGGCCTGGGCGGTTTTGGCGTTCACCTGGCCGGTCATGCCCACCACGAGGCGGAACTGGCGGCGGGCGCGGGCGGGCATGTCTTCGCTTTGCTGCTGCTGGCGGTGCTGGCGCACAGCGTTTATGAAAAGCGGATCAACCGCCTGTTCACACGGAAGATGGAAGTGGAAACCGCGCCCCCGCCGGAGGGCGGCAGGGTGGTGCTGCATGTGAAGGGGATGACCTGCTCCCACTGCGCCGCGGCGGTGACCCGCGCGCTGAAGGCCGCCTCCGGTTCGGGGGATGTGGTGGTGGACCTTGAAAAGGGCCGTGCCGAGGTTTCCGGCGCGTCGGCCAGCCCGGAGGTGTTGCGGCAGGCGGTGGCCGACTTGGGCTATGATGTCACCGTTTCCTTGTGACGAAGATTCGTCCGGACACGGAGCCCATGCCCGAACCCGAAGTGACAGCGCAGCCTGAAGAAGCCCCCGTTTCCCGCCTGGACAAGGCGCGTCTTGGCGTGTTTTCGGGGATGGTGTGCGCGGGGGCCTGCGCGTGGTCGCTGAACATGGTTTCCTTCCTCCACGCCAAGGAGTTCGTTTTCTGTCTTGGCATGGCAATCCTCGCGGTGCTGTCCCTTTTTCGCCCCCTTTCGGAGCCCCGGCGCGCGGGCCATGCGCCTCTTGGCGTGCTGGCCTGCGCCGTGCTGCTGGCGCTACTCGCCTTGGCAACGGACAGGGCGGGCCCGGCCACCCTGGTGTGGCTGTCCCGGGCGCTGGTGATTGTGCTGCCGGTGTGGCTTGTGTCCGACCTGCTTCAACGGTGCGCGGCTTTTGCCTGGGCCTGCGGCGCGCTGGTCATGTCCGGTGTGCTGGTGTCGTCGTTGGCTGTGTTGCAGTATCTTGGTGCGGCGTCCCTTCTTTTTCCCGTGTTTCCCGGTTATGAACAGCCCGCCTATTCCGTCTTTGGCAACCAGGATTTGCTTGGTGGATATGCGGCGCTGTCGCTGGCACTGGCCGTCTCCATGCTGTTGCGCGGTGTTTATGGGGTGTTTCCGCAATCCCGGCCCATGGCATGGTTCTGCGCCCTTTCCCTCATTCCCCTTGCGGGGGGGCTTCTTGTGTCCATGTCCCGTTCGGCGTGGCTGGCCGCCGCTGTGGGGGGCTTTTTCGCGGTGCCCTGGCGCGCCTTGTTTCAGGAACGTATGCGGGGCATTTTCTCTCGCCGCCATGCATTGCTGTTTCTGCCGGTGGTGGTGACGGTGCTGGCCGCCGCGTTGCTTGCCCCCGCCGTTTCACGGCGCGTTGGGGACTCCTTCAGCGGTGGCGATGTGGGCTACCGGGTCCGGCTGTGGTTGTGGGCGGGGGCTGCGGAAATGACCGCCACCCATCCCGTGACGGGGGTGGGCTGGGGCAATTACGGCTTCAACAGCCCCAAATATCTGGGCCGTGTGCTCTGGCGTCCGGGCGGGGAGCAGTATTTTCGGAACGAGCTGCACGCGGACAACGCCCACAGCGAGCCCTTGGAATTCTTCGCGGAAAACGGCATTGCGGGTGTTGGGGTTCTTGCCGCCGTGCTGCTGGTTTCCTTTGTCCTCAAACGATGGTTTCGGCGCGGCTCGGGGTGGCTGCCTCCGCCGGTGTCCCGCGGGCCGCTTGCGGCGCTGGCCGTGTTTTCCCTGTTCAACGCCGCCCTGCACAGCGCGCCCCACGCGCTGGCCGGGTTGATGCTTGCGGCGGGTGGGGGCTGGTGCTGCGCCGCCCATGCGCGGTGCGGGCCACCGGTTCGCCCAAGTATTCGGCGTGCGGTCCGGGCTGCCCTTGCGGCGGGGGTTGCCGCCGTCGCGGTGTTTCATGTTTACGGCGTTGTGGTCCCGAGCGTGCTGCTGCGCCGCGCCGAATCCGCCCATCTGGCGGGCGGGCCGGATGCGGAGGAAGGCTACCTGGCCGCGTTGCGGCTGGGGATTGACCGGTCACAGGCCCATGAGGACCATGCCATCCTCCTGATAGACCGGGGACGCCACGGCGAGGCGCTTGCAGAGCTGGAAATGGCGGGGGAGGGGATTGACACGGGCCGGCTCCACCTGCTGCGCGCCCTTTGCCATGAGGCGCTTGGCAACGGCCCCGCCGCCTTTGACAGCGCGGTGGAGTGCGTGTTCCGCTGGCCCGGCAACCGCCGCGCCTGGGAGCTGCTGCTGCGCCATGCGCCGCCGTCGCTCGCGCCCGCATGGCGGGAACGGAGCGGCCGCTGGATCAGCCCCTGAGTGTCAGGGAAGGAATTCCGGCCTGAACAGGCCCTCCACAACCACCTGCGCGGGGGTGCCGGGGTCGCCGTTCACCATCACGGTGTATTCCTTTTCGGGCACCACCTCAAAAATCCGCCGGTGAAGCCTGCCCTCCATGTAGTCAAAGACCTGCGCGCCCTTGTCGTCGTTTATCTGGAAGCGCAGGTTGTTTTTTTCATCGTTGGCCAGCACGGTGAAGAGCACCGGCCCCGCGCGCCGGTCCAGCCAGGCGGATCCGGTGGAGCGGAAGACCATCCGTTGCCGCATGGGAGCCTTGTTTTCGGGCAGCAGGGTGCCCGCCGTCTCCCCTTCCCCCCCCTGGCCGGAGGCAAAGGCGGCCACGGCGCGGATTTCACGGAAAATGTTCAGCGGCTCGCCGAGGCGGTAGGATTCGGAAAAGGTGAACACCGCGCCCGCGAAGACCAGCACCATCAAAAACTGCACCGCCCACGCCGCGAGGGCGCGGCCCGGCTCCAGCCGGAAGGTGGACAGGATGATGACCAGCGAGAGAAGCATGGGCAGCAGCAGCGCCAGGACGGTCATGGGCTGCGGCAGGAAGGAGGCGGCGTAGGCGAGGGAGCCCATGAGCAGGGCCGTGAGGTTCACCAGCATCGCCGGAATGGACTTCGCCTGGCCCACGAGCCGCAGGGCGATGTGCATCGCCGCCACCCAGAACAGCAGCACCGCGCCGCCGGTGACGGCGCGGCTGAAGACGATTTGCCGGGTGTAGAGCTCGCCGAGGGTGTGGATCACATCCGTTTCCTCCGGCGGCCCGAAGGCCCCGGCCATGCGCAGCGTCAGGAAACCGCCCAGCAGCAGGAGCACCACCACCGCGCCCACGCCCACCATGCCGACGGTTTCGGGGCTGAGCATCACGGCCTGCCCGCCGCCGCCCCCCGGGCCGAGATCCTCCAGGGGATCCTCGCCCAGGGCCCAGCCGCAGTTCCAGCACCGCGCGGTCCCGTCCACATTGCTGGCGCCGCAGTGCGGGCAGGCAGTGGACGCCGTGAAAAAGGCCGCCTTGAGCGCGTTCTGTCCCGCGGCGCTTTTTGCCTGCTTCTTCTCCTTTTTGTCCAGGCGGCTCAGTGCCTTTTTGGCAAGGGGATGGTCGGGGCAGGTTTCAATGAGCTGTTCCCAGGCGGCGCGGGCCTTGGCGGTTTCCCCGGCGGCCTCGTAGACGCGCGTGAGCTGCTCCCGCAGCCCCTGCTCGCCGGGCCACCGCTCCAGCGCCTCCTCAAGCTCGCGCGCCGCCTCCTCGTGCCGTCCGAGCCGGTAGAACACGGCGGCAAGATAGCGTGACAGGTTGACCCTGGGCTCCCACTCCTTTTTCAGGAGCAGCAGGTGCTCGAGCGCCTGGTCGTACTCCCAGGCGGAATAGAGTTTTTTAACGAGCCGCCACCGTTGATCGTAATCATCCGGATGTTTCTCAACGTGGTCGGCTATGTCCCAGATGTTTGACATGGTTCATCCGTCCCCTCGCGGCCCTCGCGCCCCCGCCGGACGCGCCGGAAACCGCCAAAGCAACCTCGGTCACTTCTTCCTTCCGTCCCTTTTTTTGTCCGCCCGCGCGGCGTTGTGGCGCCTGCGCCTGATGCGGAAAAGAATGTCGTTGATCACCCAGGTGACAAGCCCCCCCGCGATGGCGGCCATGAAAATGCCCACCATCACGCGCATCATCGGCGTGGCGGTCTCGTAGGTGTAGGCGAACATGAAATACACACAGGGCGGCAGCAGCGCCAGGGAAACAACGGCCCAGATGAGCCAGCCCAGCGTGTTTGGATCCTTGAGCCACTTTTTCAAAGACATGAACCGCACTCCTCCGCTGTTGTCATGGCGCCGCCGCCCCGGCGTCGGCGTCCGCCAGGGTAATCCGGAAACAGGCGCCCTCCTCGGAGTGCGCCAGGGTGATGTCACCGCCGTGCTCCCTGGCCACCTTGACCGAGGTGGCCAGGCCCAGGCCGGTGCCCTTGGTCCCCTTGGTGGAGAAGAAGGGCATGAAAATCTGGTTCCGTATTTCCGGCGGAATGCCGGGGCCGTTGTCGGCCACGTCAATCTCCAGTGCCCCCTGCGCGGTCAGGCGTGCGGTCACGGCGACCCTTCCGCCAGCCTCCGGGAGCGCGTCGGCCGCGTTGTGGATCAGGTTGAGCAGGCAGCGGTACACCGCGTCCGCGTCAATCCACACGGGTTTTTCGGCGGCGTCGGCGTCGATTTCCAGGGTGATCCGCTTCGTGTTGAAGAGGTCGCGCACCGAGTCGCACGCGTCGTGGATGATGACCCCGACGGCGCAGCGCTGGCGGACGGGTTTTCGCGGCTTGGAAAAGGTGAGCAGGTCCTGGACGAAGTTGGAGATGCGCTGCACGCTGCGCCTCAGCACGGGCCAGGTTTTCGCCGCCAGCTCCTGGTTGTTCCGGGCCATGGCCATTTCGATGAGCTCGGCGCTGCTGTTGAGTCCGGTGATGATGTTTTTGATGTGGTGGGTCATGCCCGCGATGGCCTGGCCGATGGCGGCGAGCTGTTCGGTCTTGATTTGCCGCTCAATGAGCTGGGCGTTGACCACCGCGGTGGCCGCGATGCTGGAGAACATTTCCATCACATGGGTGTCCAGCGGGGAGAAGGCGGGGGCGTCTATCTTGTTCACCACCTCCAGCACGCCCACCAGGCGGCCCCGGTCAATCATGGGCACCGCCAGCAGGTTGCGCGTGCTGAACCGTGTGGCCGTGTCCGCGCCGCGGTAGAAGCGGGGGTCCGACGCGGCGTCGCTGATGTTGAGGGACGCCCGCGCCGCGGCCGCGCTGCCCGCGATGCCCTGGCCCATTTTCAGGCGGATTTCGCGTTTGAGCGCCTCCTGGTCGCCGCGGTCGCCCACGGCCGTGCGGAAATAAAGCTCGTCCGCCGACTCGTCGTAAAGGATCACGGAGGCGGCCTCGGCCCCCGCCACAAGCCTGCTCTCGTCGCCGATGCGGGACAGCAGGGTGTCAAGATCCGTCAGTGCGCCCATCAGCGAGTGCACGCGGTGAAGCGCCCCGACCACCCGCCGGATTTCCGATTTCGGCGCGTTGTCAAGCCAGGGAAGATCTTCTTCGCCGGTGCCCGTCATGGATTCCGCGTCGCTCCCTTCCTGTCCAGTTGCGTGTCAATCACGGGGAGGGCATGATAGATGACATCGGCCACGGCCTTCAAACTCCCCGGGGCCACCTTGTCCAGCGTGTCATTGGCGGTGTGCCAGTTGGCCCGGTGCTGCGCGATGGTGCCGCCGTAGGAAAAGTCTATCACTTCGAGCGCCGGGATTCCCTCGCGCCGGAAGGGGATGTGGTCGTCCTGCACCCCGGAGCCGCCGGCGGCGAAATGCCGCCCGTATCCCAGCCGCTGGGCCGTGCCCCAAACCGCGTTTTTCAGCCACTGGGGCGCGTCGGGATCCCGCGCAACGCACAGGTAGCGGTCTCCGATCATGTCCACGTTCACCACCGCCCCCACGGACTGGAGTTCCCCCTTTTCCTTGAGCAGGGCCGCGTAGGCCCTGCTGCCGTAGAGTCCGTCCGTTTCCGACCAGCGCCCGAAGGATTCCTCGCCGTCGAACCATACCAGGCGCAGGGTGCGCCCGGCCCGTTTCGGTCCCAGCGCGCGCGCCATTTCCAGCATCCAGGCGGTGGTGGAGCCCCCGTCGTTCGCGCCCACAAACTCAAAGTCCGTGAAATGCTTGGTGTCGTAATGGTTTGTCAAAAGAATCAGCCCCGGCCTGTCGCCCCCCACCTCCGCCGCAAGATTGACCATTTTTATCACACCCAGCGGGGTGTCCGCGTCGAATGCGTGCTCGGACACGGCAAGTCCGGCGTTTTCCAGCTCCCGCCGCAGGTATTCACGCATGGAGGCGGCCTTTTCCGAGCCGGCGGGACGGGGGCCCAGTCCGGTGATGAATTTCAAATCGGCAAAGGCGCGGTCCATGTCGAAGGGGGATGCGGACGCGGAGATCCTCACCACCTCGGACTCATCGGGCCGCAGCGCCTTTTTCATCGCCATGGACAGCAGCATCAGGCCGACAAACACGGCGATGCCGGATATGAGGATGATTTTCATGGATGCCGGGCTTCCGCTGCTCATGGGCGTCCTTGTTTTTCGGGCGCCGCCGGACAGGGATGCCATCCTGTCCGCCCCGCGGCGCTCCGGTCAAAGTGTAGCATGTTTCGTCCGCGCCGCGCCCCGCCGGTGTCATCCTTGTTCCATGACCGCGCGTTTTCAAGGCAGACACACACAATGACCCCGAGTTGAACGCCTCCCCTGTTCCGGGGCGCGGACCGGACAACACTCTCCTGTCCAAAACATGGTCCGCGCCCCTGTTTCTTTTTGACTCCATGCCGGTTGCCGCGCATAATTTTGCGCATCCATGGGTTGGATTGAGACAAACATGACACAACCGGATGCCACAGCCCTCCGCCATTCCCCGCGCGTGGTTTTCCGCGCTGTTCTGGCGGCGGTGTTTCCCCTGCTGGCCCTGGCGCTTTTCGGCGCCCACAGGGGGGGGACCTGCTGGAGTCGTGGCAGGGGCCCGGCGGATCGGTTTCCACCGATGTGTATATTCCGGCGGTCATGACGGCCTCCGGCAGGGGTTTTGTCAATGTGGAGCCCGCGTCGGTGCCGGGGCTGCGCGCCTTTTTGGATTTCCAGTCACCGCGTCTTGACACCGCCGCCATTCCGCAGGACGTGAAAACCGTACCCCTCCATCCCTACCAGGAGTACCATCTCAGGCTGGTGTCCCTGGTGGGAGCGGTTTGGCGGTGGTACGGTGTTTCATGGGACGCCGTGCGCCGGTTAATCACGGTGATGCTGGTGGTGGTGCTGTGGCTTGTTTATGCGGTGTCGCGGCTGGCCATGGGACGGGTCCCCGCCCTGGGCGTGGCGGCGGCCTTTGCCATGAACGGGGCGCTGGCCCAGACTCTCGGCCAGTTGCGCGATTTTTCCAAGGCCCCCTTTGTGCTTCTGCTGGTTCTGCTGGCGGGTTTGCTGGTGCGGCGTCGGCGAGGCCCCGCCGTCCTGCTGCTGCTCTCCGCGGGCCTGGGCCTGTGCGCCGGGGTGGGGCTGGGCTTTCGCAGGGATCTGCTCGTCCTGCTGCCGCTGGGGGCGGCGGCGGTTCTTCTCGCCCGCGACACCCTGCGGGGCGCGGCGGGAAAATCGGCCCTGCGGATTGCGGCGCTGCTGTTGCTCGGCGCGGCCTTTCTCGCGCCCGCATGGCCGGTGCTTCGGGCCTTTCAAACCCACGGGAGCCTGTCGGCCCATGATGCCATGATGGGTCTGGCCACGGCCTGCGACCGGCAGCTGCCCCTCACGCCCGCCTCCCATGAGAAACTGTATCTGCTTAATGATTTGCTGGTCACCTTCCAGGGGCATGACGGGGCTGCGCGCGGGGTGACGGTGGGGCGGGAGTACTACCGGGCCAACGCCTACGACTACCCCCATGATCAGATTTTCAAAACGCACTACCTTCTGGAGACGGCGCGTGTTTTCCCCGCCGACTTGATTGGGCGGTGCTGCGCCTCCCTGTTGTCGGTGCTGGGCGGGGTGGCACCCGGCGGCGCGGGGACCGCGCCGGGCCTGCTGGAACGTTTCGGGGCCTGGGCCGCCCTGCTGGCGCTGGCGGGGCTTTTCCGGCGGGACCGCCGCCTGTTTTTCACGCTGGCTTTTTTCACGGCGTATCTGGGGGCGTATCCGTCCCTCCAGTTTTCACCGAGACATGTGTTTCACCTGGCCTTTGCGCCCTTTTTCTTCTGGGGCATGATTGCGGAATGGGCAATCCGGCGTTGGAAGCGGCGGCGGGAAGCCCCGGGGGAGGGGATGCCGTCCCCCGCATGGACGGCGGCGGCGTGCCTGCTGCTGCTTGGTGCGCCCGCGGCGCTTTGGGGAGCCGCCGCCTGGTGGCAGGGCGGGACGGTGGGCGCGCTGAAGCAATCCTATCTGGACGCGCCGCGCAGGACGGTGGAATTCGTCCGGCGCTCCTGGGACGGCCGGGTGCTCTTTTCGCCCGTTGTTGACCGTCCCTGTGTTTCCTGCCAGCACCTGGGGCTTATCAATGATTTTCAGACCACGTTTTATGTGCTGACCCTTTCCGGGGGCGCGGACGCCCCCGACTTGGCCGTGGAGTACGAGGCGAACAATTTTCAGGAGGATTTTTCCGGTCCCCTGCTGTGCGCGGCGACCATGGGAGGACGGTCCTGTGTGGTGGTGGTGCCGGTGTATGAGCCGACCTATTGTCCCGTGTGGAACCGGCTGGCGGGGTTTTCCCTGCCGGCCACCCAGGCGGACCGGCTTGTTGGCATGGAGGTGATTGCCGATGCGGGGGCCGTGGGACTGCCGCTGGCTTTTGCCCATTCCCTGGGGCATCCGGAGACGTCTGCGCCGGTGCAAAAGCCAAAAATACCCTGGCTGGGCCTTGAATCGCCTGATTATGCCCCCGCACCGCCGTTTAATCCCTTTCCGGTGTACAACCGCGCAAAAGGCGCCCTTCTTGGCGGTGATGCCGGCGCGGCGGTGAAGGAAGCCGCCGAAGCGCTGAGGCTGCGTCCGGAAAGCCTCCTTTTCGGGGTGTTGATGGCCGAGGCCCAGGCGGCCATGGGTAACCACGGGGAATCCCGTGCCGCATTGGAACGGGTGCTTTTCAGCCATGGGCGGGATCCCAAGGCGGGGGAATTGGTCCGGGAAGCCATCGAAAAACTTCCCCCCTCCGCCGGAGGAGAACAATGGCTTGCCGCATGGCGGCTGGAATTTCCGCGCGCCTTTTGCCGTCTGGAAAACGCGCCGCCGCGTCAATAAGGACGGTGCTCAGGCCTCCCCGGTCCCGGTGCCGTCCCGGCCGCCTCCGGTGAGCATTTCAGGGGTCAGGCCGAACAATCCGGCCATTTCCAAATCCCGTTTCAGTTTGGCCCGCCGTTCCGGGTCGGTGCGGTGCGCCACCAGGCGCGCAGGATTGCCCGCCCACAACTCGCCCGCCGGGATGTCCCTTGTCACCACGCTTGAGGGCCCCACCACCGCGCCGTCGCCGATGGTGACCCCCGGCATGATGTAGACGCGCGCTCCGATGAAACATTCCCTTCCGATGCGGATGGGCTCGGTGATGTGGGGGGTCAGCCGCCAATGGACGTCTGTGCCGTGGAAAAGGTGGTTGGTGTCCCGAATGACGGCATAGGGACCGATGCAGGTGTCGGCGCCGACTTCGAGCACATCATTGCACACCAGCAGGGCGTAATCCCGCACCTCCACCCGATCCCCCAGCACAATCCGGCCTTTTTTGTGGGTACGAAACACAAGATTATTCCAGAGCACGCATCCCGCCCCCAGGAGGACATGGCCCTTCACCTCCACACTGGAGCCATTGAATTGGCAATCCGGACCGACCTGGTCAAAGAGGCGTCTGACCCTGCCAATTTTCCAGTTTTTCCACCAGCCCATGGGGAGGACTCCTTTTGCGCGCAACCCAACCGCAATCGGTAAAAAAATCGCTGCTGGACATATTGTAACGCCAATGGTTTACGGGGGCAAACAAGGCGAAAACACAATATATAGAGCCCAAAATATTTTGGTTGCATATATCTAGGTGCCGTGCTATGATGTCATCAACATAAGGGGTTTAAGTGAAAAGTGGTTACCATATATTGTGGTTCTGAAACGGTCAATCAGCGAAAAATGAGTCAATTTCGGGTGATGGGGTCATTCACACAGACTTCCGGTGTCTGCCGGAATGGGGAGGCTGAATGAAGTCAAAAACCGCACTTGTGTATATTCCCGGCTGGCCGTTACGGACAAGCTCCTTCATGCCCAAGAGCAGTCTGGCCGTGTTGGCGGGCCGCATGGCGGGGTGTGACAAACCCCTGCGGATACTTGATTTCGGTGTGGTGGACACGGTTCGCCGTTTCTCGGGGGTATTGTCGGAATTTTCGGTAAAACCCGCCGAAGCGATGATTTCCAATTCCTTTTCCAGCCGGTTGCGGCGTTTGTTTGACAACGACGGCATGGGCGAGTTTCTCCGTGTCCGCCGGGAGTGGCGCACGGAGATTGCCGGGCAGATCATGGGGGAGTCCCCGGAGCGTTTGGTGTATCTTGCGGACACGCGCGATGAGTACCGGGAGGCTCGTGGGGTTGCCCTGATGGTGCGCCGGCAGAATCCGCACATTCAGCAGTGCGTCATTGGTGCCCACGCCCACAAGTACGGTGTGCTCTTTGCCGCATCGGAAGAGCCCTTTTCCCATTATGGAAACAATGTGGAGGACTGGCTGCTCCTTCCGGGTGTTTTTGGCCCCGGCGAACCGGAGCCTGCCGCTGAATACGACCCTTCCGTGTACCCGGCCCTTTACAGCGGCGGGAAGTTCCATTGCTTTACCGTGGGCACCGGCGGGAATTCCGTCGGCATTTGCGCCGAGATGCGCCGGATTCAGCGCCATGTGCCGGTGTGCGCCTTTGATGTGGCGGGTTCTCTGCCCCTTGCGCGGGCCATGGACATGGCGGCCGAGTTTGTCGCGCGCCGCATGGAGACGGCCTATGCGTGCACCCTTGCCCCCGGCGGCTCCGCCGAGGGCGCGGCGTCATTGCTGCACGCCACGGGCTGCCGGAGCGCCGCAGTGGACGTGCCCACGGGCAGCCAGCGGCTGCTGGAGGATTTCTACGGTTGCGGCTATGGCGTTTCCCAGGCGCGAAACCTCATGCGCATCCTCCGCGCCCAGGGGATTTCGGTGACCGCGCAACTTGTTTACCCGTGCCCCCGTGACGACCGGCACACGCGTGCCGAAACGGAACTGCTGCTGGACCAGTCCCTGCCCGAGGGCGTGGTGGCTGGCTATCCCGAATGCCATCCCCGGTCCAGGTGGGCGGAGAGTCCGGAATTATTCGGATTCAACTGTCCGTCCGCCCAGCAGCTCCGCTGGGCCAGGGGTGACGACCGCCCCGAATTGTGCGACACCGGCGCGCCGCTGCCCTGCGGCGGCATGCGCGGCTGGACGCCCGAGTCGGCCCGGGCCGCGCAGCAGTCGCTGCTCAGGGAAGTGGAGACGCGGGGCACCGTGGCCGGTCTCGGCCAGGCGGAGGCGCTCATCGCCCGGGTGGCCGGTTTTGAGGGGCGAGAACAGGCCTGGCACCACCGGGTGCAGACCGCGCTTGCCACGGGCGACTTCAATGAATTGTCCGCGCTCATCACCGCGTTCAACCGCCGTGCCGCAGGCGCGCCCCGCGCCAACCAGCCGGAATGGCTGCCCCTGGATCTCGCCGCCGCCGCAAATTGAACGGTGGTGCCCCCGGAGACAGGTAGTGCCCCGGATAGGGGCGAGAAGCATCCTCATATGCCGGGTCAGCCCTGCCGGATCGCTTTGCCTGAGGAAAACCGGGGGGAAATGAAATCAATGCATGATTTCGCCAAATATAACATTGACAGCGGGGCGGCATTGTGCTATTTTTGTAATTATGAGTGGGCGAGGTAATGGTGCAAACGGAACGAAATTTTCAAATGTGTTGAAACATGCCTTTTTTTTCTCGGTTTTGATTGCCATTGCCGGGATGGGATGGTGGGGGGCGCGCTGGAGGAGCGCTGTTCTGGAAAACGCGATGCGGGAGACACTTCTTCTTCAGGCATCAGAGATCGCGTCCGGCATTGACAGGGACTACATTCCGGCACTCACTTTCACTGAAGCGGACAAGGCGCATCCTGTTTACAAAACGATTTGCGGCCAGTTGGGGGCGTATGCACGGGTGGCCCGGCTCAACCGTGCGTACATCATTGCCCGGCGCAACGGGGAGGTGGTCTTTGGACCCGTTGGAAGTGCCGCGGAGGGTTCTGACGCGGAACCGGGCATGATGTCCGGAACCGGACTGCCGCAGGCGCTTGACGCGGTGTTTGAATCCGGAGCCCCCTCGTTTTTCGGACCCTATACCCGCCGCGATGAAAGGGTGTTCACTGCTTTCGCGCCCGTGCGGGATCCCATGGACTCAAAGGTGATGATGGTGGTGGGCGTTGATCAGCCGACGGAACACTTCAGGGCTAAAGCGGCAAAGGTTCAACATATTCCCGCCGCATTGTCCGTGATGCTGTGCGTTTTCATTCTTTGCCTGTCGGCAATGATTTATTGGCGGAACCGCCTGCAAAAAAAAGACAAAAAATACCTTTGGCATGTTGAGACCATTATGGTCGGCGGGGTGGGGGTGATTCTTTGCGGGGGGGTCTTCTACCTGTTGCTTGTTTTGGAACAGGACAAGAGCGCCGACCATTTCAAGAGGATGTTTGCCGCCCAATGCGGGGTTGTGTGGGGGCGGGTCAACACGATTGACTGCGCCATCAATTCGCTTGAACGTTTCTTTGCCTCCAGCGAGCAGGTGGAAGCCGGGGAATTCAGCCGGTTTGCGCGGGCCCAGGCGAAGGAGAGCATGCTTGGTGTGCTGGAATGGCTTCCCGCAGTGCGCCCGGAGGAGCGGGCCGCCTATGAGGGGGCGGTGGGGCGCACCATCTGGGAGCGGAACGACAACGGGATGAAGATTCCCGCCGGTAAGCGGGAGGTCTATTATCCGGTTCACTATGTGGAGCCGCCGTCGGGCAATGAGATGGTGCTGGGTTATGATCCGCTTTCCGAACCGGTCCGCCGCGCCGCCCTTGAGGAGGCGGCCCGCCTGGGGTTTTCGGCGGCCACAACGCCGATCAAACTGATTCAGGACACGGTGGGCGAACCGGGCATTGTGGTGTTCAATCCAATGAGGCCGGACGGGGGAAGCGGGGATGTGCCGGAGCGGCCCGCGGGTTTCATTGTGTCCGCGCTCAAGTTCAGCCATCTTTTACAGGATTATTCCGGGACCGATGCGATTCAAGGAAGGGGGTCAGCGCTTCGTCTGCTTGACTTGTCCTCACCGGACGGGCCGGTGTTTGTGGCGGGTCCCCCCCCGCAGTTTGGTGACGGGGCGCGGCAGGTTTCCCATGCGGTCTTTGGCGGGCAGTATGAACGGTTCCAAATATGCCCGCTTTTTGCCTTTGGGAAGGCCTATGCGCTGGCGGGGGATTTTCCGGGCCGCGGTCAATTTCCAGGCATCTCGTTGGCACCCTGGCTCATTGGCGTCTTCGGCCTGCTGTTGACAGCCATGCTTACCATCCTCGCGGGGCGGGAGCGGAGCAGGCATTTTCATCTTGAATACCAGGTGGCGCGCCGGACCGCGGAGCTGGGGAGAAGCGAGGAGCTTTTCCGTGAAGTCTTCAACGCCTCCCCCACGGGGAAGATGCTGCTGACCCCCGACGGCGCCATCATGCGGGTGAACGGCGCCTTTTGCGCGCTCACGGGCTACAGCGAGGAAGAGCTGTGCAGGCATTCCATCCACACCATCATCCAGGGCGGCGGCATCAGGGATCTGGTCAGGTTTCTCATGAAGGTTGCGGAAACGGGCAGCGGCGTCCACCAGATGGAGACGCGCTATGTAGGCAGGAACGGCGCGGAGGCGTGGATGCAGCTGCACGTCTCCATGGTGCGCCATGTGCTGTCCCTGCCCTTTTGCTATGTGGTCCAAGTCCAGGATGTGACGGCGCGGCGGCGGGCGGAGGAGGAGCGCGGCCTCCTGCTCGCGCTCACCCGTGCGATAGTGGGTGTTGAGGATTTTGACACCGTCATTGCCGTGGTGCTGAGGATGATTTGCGAGAGCACCAAGTGGGACATCGGCGAGGTGTGGTTCCTTTCCGGGGATGAAACCCGGCTTGAGCTGGGCTGGCAGCACAGTTACAGGCACGAGCGGCTCCGCGAATTCCACACGGAAAGCGCCGGTTACGCATTCACGCCCGGAGTCGGCCTTCCGGGCCGGGTCTGGGAAACGCGCGCGCCCGTTTGGATACCGGACATCAACGCTGACGAGACATTTTTGCGCCGTCATATGGCCAGGAAATACGGGCTGAAGGCGGCGGTCGGCATCCCCATCATGGACAATGACCGGGTCATCATGGTCATGGCCTTTTTCCTCAGCGAGGTCCGGAGCGAGGAGCGCCGGATGGTTGATCTCGTGACGGCCGCGGCGGCGCAGCTGGGGGTGGCCTTCCAGCGCAGGCGCGCGGAGGAAACCCTCCGCCGGCTGAATGTGGAGCTTGAGCGGCGTGTCGCGGAACGGACCGAGGAACTGATGGCGGCGAAGGAGGAGGCGGAGGTCGCGAACAAATCCAAGAGCGTGTTCCTGGCAAACATGAGCCATGAGATACGCACGCCGATGAACGCCATTCTGGGGTACGCCCAGCTCATGCGCCGGCTGAAGACGCTGAGCCCGGAGCAGGCGGAATACCTGGAAACCATCAACAAGAGCGGGGAGACGCTGCTCGCGATCATCAACGACATCCTTGAAATGTCGAAAATAGAGTCCGGCCGCGTCACGCTGCATCCCGTGACCTTCAACCTGCCGGCGCTTCTGGGACATCTGGACAGCCTTTTCCGCGTCCGCACAATGGCGAAAAAGCTGGCGCTGGACGTGTGCATGGCGGGGACCATACCGCAGTATGTCTTCGCGGACGAGGGCAAGGTGCGCCAGGTGCTCATCAACATGCTGGGCAACGCGGTGAAATTCACGGACAAGGGCGGGATTGAAATGCGGGTGCGCGCGGAGGGGGAAGACGGGGACCGGTTCCGTATTTTCGTCGAGGTTGAGGACACGGGTTGCGGCATTCCAAAGGAAGAGGAGGACCTGGTATTCCAGCCCTTTGAGCAGACCCGGCTTGCCGCGCACCGCGAGGGCACCGGCCTTGGCATGGTGATCAGCAGAAAGTACGCCCGGATGATGGACGGTGATCTGCGGCTGCTGCGGAGCCAGCCGGGGACAGGGAGCGTTTTTTGTTTTGAGTTCACGGCCCTCCGCGGGGAGCAGGCCGGAAGCGATGACATGGAGCAGCAGCGGATTTTGGGGCTGTCGCCGGGCCAGAAGGAGATGCATGTCCTGGTGGTTGACGACAACGAGGCCAACCGGGGCCTTTTTGTGCGCCTGCTCGGCCAGGTGGGGTTCAAGACCCGGGAAGCCGGCAACGGCATGGAGGCGCTGGCCGATTTTCAGCGGTTCCGCCCCGACATCATTCTAATGGACGTGCTGATGCCGGAGATGGATGGCAGGGAGGCGGTCAGGCGCATACGGCAGCTTCCGGGCGGCCAGGAAGTGCCCATAATCATCATCTCCGCCAATTCCATGGAGGAGGACAGGCATCTGGCGATGGAGAGCGGCGCGGACAGTTTTCTTGGCAAGCCTTTTATGGAAAGCGAACTCCTCCGGGAAATACGGGAGCTTACCGGGGTTCAGTACGCCTACGACTCCCCCGCCGGGGAAGCCGCGGCGGACACGCCAAAGCCCGCGGTGGCACTTTGCCGGGAGGAACTGGCCTTTCTTTCGGAGGAACTGAGGGAATCCATGCTGAAGGCCGTGGCCACGGCCCGCATGGGCGCCTTTTTGGACATGATCGAAAGGATCAGGGAACAGAACCCGCGGGTGGCCGAGCAACTGCGGTTCATCGCGGGGCGCTTTGACTATGACACACTGATGGAACTTCTTGGCCAGGACGGTGGCTGAAACCGGATGGAGGCCGCCACGCCATGCGGGGAAGGGGCGGCATGACATGAAAGGATTCGGCATGGACAAGACGGGTGCCGGGCGCGGTGAAAGCATCATGGTGGTGGACGACTCGCCGGAGAATTTGCAGGTGCTTGGCGAGATGCTCAGGCGCAAGGGGTATGATGTGCGCCTTGCGCCCAATGGAAAGTTCGCCCTAAGCGCAGTGGCGGGGGATCCGCCCGATCTTATCCTGCTGGACATCCACATGCCGGGAATGGACGGCTACGAGGTGTGCCGGGCGCTGAAGGGCGACGACACGCTCAGAAAAATCCCGGTGCTTTTCATCAGCGGCCTGGACAGGCTGGAGGACAAGATGCGGGCCTTTGAGGCCGGCGGGATTGACTATGTCACCAAGCCGTTCCAGTTTGAGGAGGTGGACGCGCGCGTCAGGACGCACTTGGAACTGCGCCGGCTCCAGACGGAACTGGAACGGCACAACCTCCGGCTGGAACAGATGGTGGAGGAGCAGGTCAAGGAGATATCAGACTCGCAAATGGCGATCATTTTCGCCCTCGCAAAGCTTTCCGAATCCAGGGATGACGAGACGGGCCACCACATGGAGCGGGTGCGCGAGACCTGCCGCATCCTCGCGGCGGAGCTGCTGGAGCGGGGTGGCGGGCCGGATGAGATAAATCCGGCGTTCGTGCAAAACATCTACCTTACCAGCCCGCTGCATGACATCGGCAAGGTGGGCATTCCGGACGCGGTGCTGCTGAAGCCGGGCAAACTCAGCGCCGAGGAGTTCGAGGTGATGAAATCGCACACGGTGATTGGGGCGCAAACCCTGGAGGCCGTCCATCACGAGTACCCCCACGCAGCCTTTGTCAGGATGGGCATAGACGTGGCGCGATCACACCATGAGCGCTGGGACGGCACCGGATACCCCGACCGGCTCGCGGGACCACGGATTCCGGTCTCCGCGCAAATCACGGCGGTTGCCGACGTGTATGACGCGCTGCGGTCCGAACGCCACTACAAGGAGGCGTTTTCCCATGAGAAAAGCCGGGAGATTATTCTCGGCGGCGCCGGAGGGCAGTTTTCCACCCAGGCGGTCCGGGCCTTTGAGATGGCGGAGGCAAAGATAGTGGAGGTGTACGAGCGGTTAAGGGGTTGAACCCGGCCCGGTCCGGGGATGGAACCTGAAGAGATATTCCGCGAGGGCGCGGTGCATCCATGCCGCGCCCCAGCGGGGGTAGGCGATTTTTGAGGTGAAGAGGGGGTATTTCCGGTGCCAGGGCGCGCCGGTGCGCGGGTCGCGCATCATTTCGTGGGCCCAGCGCATGGCCGCCAGGGCGGCGGGCTGGCAGTTCCTGAAACGCTCCGAAAGCACCGACGGGCACAGCACCGCCTCGGCGCAGGCGTGGATGTCCACGGGCATGCGGCCGTGGGCGGTGCGGGGCATGCCCGAAGGCTCCAGCAGATGTTTGCGGTAGTAGTCAAAGCCGTGCTCCAGCGTCCATGCGGGAATCTCACCCAGCACCTCCTGATCAATCGCGTGGAGCGAACGGAGGACGAAACCCGTGTGGTGGTTGTCCACCACCGCCAGCAACTCCGGCTCGTAGCCGTCGCCGGGCACGGACATGCCGTAGGGCCATGCGCCGTCCTCCCGCTGCGCGGCCACGGCGCACCTGACGGCGGGCAGGGCCGCCTCCACCAGTTCCGGTTTGCCGCCGATTTTTCCGCAACGGATGAGGTGCTCCGCCGTGAGCAGGCTGGCGTTGAACACGCGCCTGTGATCCCCCGGGGTGTAGGCGAAGCAGTAAAGCCCGCCGCCCGTGTCCAGCCGGGGCAGTTTTTCCATCATGAACCGGGCGACGGACAGGGCCGCATCAACCCATTTCTGGCTTTCGGTGACCTCCCACGCGAGCAGGAAGGCCTGGCCCGCAATGGCGGAGACCACGGCCACGGGGGTGTGGGGCGGGGTGTTCAACCCTTTGGCGGTGACGCTGAAGGGGTACCCCCAGCACAGCGCATCCTGCCCCGGCGAGGGGTGATCCATCAGCCACCGCAGCCTCACCACGGCTTTTTCCAGCCACCGGGGCTCGCCGGTGGCCTGGTGCAGGCGAAGCAAACCCAGCGCCAGCAGTGCGTGGGTTTTCGGGTTTTCGGAGGGTTGAACGCCGAGCAGGCGGCGGGAGGCGCGGGGAAACAGGTCGCACAGCACGGTGGATGCGCGCCGGGGCAGGGGGCGGGACTGGCATTTTTGGATGAGCGGGTGCGCCTTGACGTCAAAGGGATCAAACCCGGCGGTGCCGTGTTGTTCAAACCAGTCGTCCAACTGGCCGACCCATTCCTGGGCCAGCGCGATGGCGGGATCGTTTGCCAGATTCAGCCGCATTATCCCCTGCCTTTCCTTTCCGCCGCCCGTTCCATCACCCCGCGAAACACGGGATGGTGCGCATCGTAAGAATAACACTCCGCCGCGCGCGCACGCGCCGCCCGGCCCATCTGTTCCCGCAGGGCGGGGGAGGCCGCCAGTTGTTCCAGCCGGTCCAGCCACTCCTGACGGGTATCGGCCAGAAAACCGCTCACCCCGTCCTCCACCGCATCGCGGTTCATGCCCACGGGCGACAGCACCACTGGGGTGCCCACACCCATGAACTGGAGCGCCTTGAAGGCGCATTTTCCCCGCGCGCGCGGGGTGTCCTCCAGCGGCATCAGGCCGATGTCCGGCTCCTGAAGGTTGGCGATTTCCGCAGTCTCGGTCCAGGGGCGGTTGCGCACGGTGAGCCCGTCGGCGGTGAAATCCCCGTCGCTGACCACCAGCAGTTCCACTGGGCGGCGTGCGGCCAGTTCCCGCAGTGCAGGCAGGATGGCGCGGAGATAGCCCAGGTTGTCGCGCACCCCGGTCCAGCCCAGCACCACCGGGCTGTCCGCCTTCCGTTCGGGATATGTCTTTTGGGTGTGCCGTTCCATGTCTATGCAGGTGGGGATGACCGTCACAGAACGCGCCCCGTGTTCCCGGAAATACGCCTCAATCACCCCGTTTCCCGCGATGACCTCCCGGGCCATGCGGGCCATTTTCGCGGCCCAGCCCAAGTCCATAAACCGCACAAAGGGACTGTCCACATAGGCGGGCGGTTCCCACATTGCATCATCCACGTCAATGACCATGCGCGGATTCAGCCGGTGCAGGAGCCGCTCAAGCAGGGGCGGGCCGTAGGGGAAAAGGGCCCCCTTGAGGAACACGGCGTCCGCGCCTGGCGCATGGCGCAACTGGGCGAGGCGGCGGAGCAACACCAGGGCGAGATAGGCCAGTTTCGCCGTCCTGGAGCGGTTTTCGTACAAAAGACGCCACTGGGAGAGGGGGGCGGGGGGGCAGAAGACACATTCGTGGCCCTCTGCGGCAAGGCGTTCGGCAAACTTAAGCACCCGGTGCCTGACCCCGGCGTACTTTTCCGTTTCATTCGTGTAAAAAACGAACCTCATCAGCGCCGAACCCTTCCCCTGCGGACGGAAAGACCGGTTTTTAACAGTTTAAACCGTCCCGCCGGGACGCAAGCCATTGATTCCAGAACCGTTACATGATATTCTATGTTGTCAAGAATTTGCCATTGGCTTGTACCACGAGGCGGCCATGTACGAAGCATTCTATGGGTTGCGCGAGAAACCGTTCAATCTCACGCCCGACCCCAAATTTTTGTATCTCAGCGAAAAGCACAGGGAGGCCTTTGCCCACCTGCTTTTCGGCATTAAAAACCGCTCCGGGTTTGTCATGGTCACCGGCGAGATTGGCACGGGCAAGACGACCATCTGCCGCAACCTCCTTAGCCAGCTTGATTCGGACACGGAGGTGTCCTTCATCTTCAACCCCTTCCTGAGCCCGGTGGAGCTGCTTCGCAAAATCAACAGCGAATTCGGCATTGACACCAAGGCGGACAACCTGCTCGGGCTGACCGAGGAGTTGAACATCCACCTGCTCAACGCGGCGGCGCGGGGCAAGAACTGCGTGCTGGTCATTGACGAGGCGCAGAACCTGGATCCGAAGGTGCTGGAGCAGATACGGCTTCTTTCCAACCTTGAGACCGACTCGAACAAGCTGATTCAAATTGTGCTCATCGGCCAGCCGGAGCTGGGGGAGAAGCTGGCGCTCCACGAGCTGCGCCAGCTCAACCAGCGCATCACGGCGCGCTACCACCTGACCCCGCTCAACGCGCAGGAGACGCTCCAGTACATCGCCTACCGCATTCATGTGGCGGGCGGGCGCAAGTCGGTGAACTTTTCCAAGGGCGCCATCAAGCGGGTGTACAAGCACTCCGGCGGCACACCGCGCGTGATCAACGCCCTGTGCGACCGGGCGCTGCTGGTGGGCTACACCCGCGAGGAGCATGTGATTTCCGCCGCGATTGTTGACAGGGCGGCCAGGGAACTCCGGGGTGAAAAGGTGACCGTGAAGCGTCCCCGCGAAAAGGGGGGATGGAAGCGGCTGCTGCCCAGCCCGACCATGGTGCTCGCGGCGGTGCTGCTGCTGGTGCTGGCGCAGTTCCTGGCGAGTCCTCTGGACCGGTTCTCCCGCGAACTGGGCGTGTTCAACCGGCTGCTTTCCGGTGACACGCCTCCGCCCGCCGCCCCGCCGTCTGAAGCATCGGTGTCCGCGGCGGCGCCCGCCACCCCGGCCCCGCCCGCCCTCCCCGCCGATTCCCCGGTGGCGCGCAGGGTGATTGACCGTCTCGCGGCGGCCTCGCGGGACGCGCAGTCGGGCGGCACGGCCAAACAGTTGATTGAGCAAATCACCGCCGCCCCCCCCGCGGCGCTTTCCGGCGCGGGCGCGGCGGCAATCCTCCGGGCGTGGTCCGTTGCGGCGGTCCCGGATTCGGCCGGGGGCACGGCGGAACTGGAGAATTATTTCAGCCGCGCGGGGCTGGTGTGCGAGCAGTTGCGCTCCTCCCTGTCCCAGTTGGTGGCGGCCAACCTGCCCGCGATGCTCAAGGTCAACCTTGCGGGCGGTCCAGGCTGGATTGCGCTCACCGGCGCGGACGAGGAAACCGTGACGGTGGTCTTCGGCGACGGGTCGGAGAAACAGATAAGCCGGATATTGTTCCGCGACATTTACCTGAACGAGGCCTTGGTGCCCTGGCGCGACGACGCCCCCGGCCAGGGGGTGATGATTCCCGGCCAGAAGGGCGGCCAGGTGGCCGCGCTGAAGAAGTCGCTGCGCGGGTTGGGGCTGATCGGCGGAAAAAACACGGGCGACACCTATGACAGCGAGACGGCTTCCGCCGTGGCCTCGCTTCAGGCCGAAACAGGCATGAAGATGGACGGCAAGGCCGGACGGCAGGTGAGGATGGTCATCGCAAGCTGGTCCGGCGGCGCGGCGGTTCCCGTATTGCGTCCGCGCGGCGGCGATGTTTCCCAGCCGGTCCCGGCTTCCACCGCACAGCCGGTGGCGGTTGCACCACCGCCCGCGCCCGCGCCGGTGGCGGCACCCGCGCCCGTGCCGGTTCCCGCAGCAGCCGTGCCGGAGCCCGCCCCTGTGCCGGTTCCCGCCGCGCCCGCGCCACAGCCCGTCCCGGAAACGCCTCCTGCGGCTCCTGCGGAACCCGCCGCCCCGGCGACGCCTTCCGCTCCGGCGGCAGCCCCCGCCCCCGCCCCCGCCATTCCCCCCGTCCCGGCGGCGGAACCGCAACAGCAGGTTTCTTCGGCATTGCCCGGGGCCTTTGCGCCCGTTCCTGAGGAAAAGGGGGTAATGACGCTGGTGCAGGTGCGCGAGTTGCCGCCGCCCGAAGCCTTTGCGCCGCTGCCGCCTGTTGAGGAACTGCTTCCCAAGGAGAAGACAGAACCGGTGGCGGGCACGTCGCCCCTTGTGCCCCACGCCGACGGGGCTGTTGCCACCGTCCAGCCACCTTCCCTGCCGCAGCAGGAAAAAACGACCGTATCCAGGGAGGAGAGTCCCACGGGAGACGCGAGCGGATGAGTTCCATCCTGGACGCCCTCAACAAACTGGAGGAGGACCGCGCCGCCGCGGAAAAGGCGGCGGCGGAGGACAACCTCATCCCCCTCACACCGGAAGCGGCGGCGGAGGAACTCCTGGGCGGGGCCCGGCCTGCGCGCAGAAAAAGACAGTCCGGGGGAAAATCCCCCGTTTTGCTGTATGTGTTTGGCGGCATTGCCGCGCTGGCGGTGGTGGCGGGAACGGTTTCCGTGGCGGCGTTTCTGGTGTTGCGCCAGCCAGGGTCGCCCGCGGTTCCCGCAACAGTGGTGTCGGTGGTGCCCGCGCCCGCGACACCCGCGCCTGCGCCCGCGCCCCTGCCTGTCGCCGCGGTTCCGGTGCAGAATCCCGCACCGCCGCCTGCCGCGCCCGCACCCCAGCCGGTTGCGGTCAGCCCCGCGCCGCAACCCGCCGCGCCCGCCCTGACCCCGGCCCCAAACCCGCCGCCGGTTGTGGCCGCGCCCGCGCCGCAGCCCGTGGCGGCAGTTGCACCACCGCCCGCACCAACGCCTGTACCCGCGCCCGCACAGCCTGTGGCGGAGACGCCCGCTCCTGCGCCGGTTGAGGTTGCGCCAACACCTGTTGAAAAACCGGCGGAGCCGGTCAAGGTGGCCGCCGCAGTGCCCGCGCCTGTGAAAAAACCGGAACCGGAACCGGTGGATGAGGAGCCGCAGGAGGACACCATTCCCCTGCCTCCCCTGCCCACGGTGGTGACACCGGTGGAGGAGCCGCTTCAGAAGCCCGCCGCGCTGCCCGCCGCCTTTCCCGCCGCCGCCCCCGTGGCAAAAAAGCCCGAGGGCGTGGTTGATGTCAATTCACTGCCCCGGCTTACCCCGTCGGACCGGTCACGGCTGGGTTTGTCTGAATTCCGGCTGAACGTGCTGCGCGAGGCGAGCGCCACCCAGCCCGAGGCGCTGGCCATCATCAACCTGAAAAAAGTCTATGTGGGCGAAATGGTTCCGGGCACCAAGGCGCGGCTCATCGCGGTGCAGTCCCGGGCCATCGCCATTGAGATGGATGACACGGGCGAACGGTTCAAGGTGACCAATTAGGCAAATGCCTTTGGGACAACAGGGTAGGGGAGGTCAACACCGATGGAGCCTTCTGGAAGCAAGCCCTCCAATCCCGGATATCTCAAGCCCGGGGATGTTTTCGCCGGAAGATACGAGGTGCTGCGCATTGTCGGGCACGGCGGCATGGGGGTGGTTTACGAGGCGAGATGCCGCGAGACCGGCCTGCGGGTTGCGCTCAAGACCATTCTTCCCAGGCATTTGACGAACCCCCGCGCCGCCGAACGGTTTCTGCGCGAGATGGACATCGCCCGCCAGCTGCGCCACCCCAACATTGCCGCCGTGCTGGACGCGGGCAGTGAGGGGCGGATTCCGTATTTCACCATGGAGTTTCTGGAGGGGACCACCCTGCGCGGCATGATGACCCGCAGGGGAAGGATCCCCCTGCGGCAGGCTGTTTGGATTCTGCGGCGCGTCACCGAAGGGCTGGCCTATGCCCATGACAAAAAAATAGTCCACCGCGACTTGTCCCCTGAGAATGTCATGGTGCTGCCCGACGGCACGGTCAAACTGCTGGACTTCGGCCTGGCGAGGGCGATGGAAGAGCCCGTGATGACCGCGCCGGGCACAGCCATGGGCAAGGCCTATTACATCGCGCCCGAACAGCGGAAAGACCCCTCCGGGGTGGACGGCCGCGCCGATCTGTACTCCCTGGGGGTGATGTTTTTTGAGATGCTTTCGGGTCAGATGCCCACAGGCTACCACCGGCTGGCGGAGCTTGTGCCGGAACTGCCGCCCGCATGCGATCAACTGGCGTCGCGCGCCCTGGCCCCCGTGGATTCCCGGCTGGCAACGGTGACGGAATTCCGGAGGGCCCTTGACGCCTGCCAGGAAGACGCCCCCCCGGACCGGGCCGCCGGGGGGATTTGGACGGGAAAAGGAAGAAAATGGGCGGCGGGTGTGGCAGGTGTCCTGTTTCTGGCGTGTGCCGTTGCCGGGGTTGTCCTGGTTCGCCGGGATGACCAGATGCCCTCCATAACCGTGACAGGCCGGGAATTCCCCCCGCCGAAACCCTCCGGAACACGCGGACTCGAACCCCTTGAGGGGGTGTGGAAAAACCAAAGCGACGCGGCCTCCCCCGTCAGGCGCATTGACTTCAACGAAGACATGCTGCAGGGCAAAAACTTCACGATGGAACTGGCGGGGATGGAGGCGCGGGGCGCCTATTCGGTGGAGGGCACCGGCAGGGTTTTCCACATCATTCTTGATTTCGGGAGCATGGGCGGGGACAAAAAGGGCATGCTCCAGTTTGACAAGCGGGTGCGCGCCGCCGCCCTCGCCCGCATTGACGACATCCGGATGACCCTGGCGCTGGACCGGCGATGGGTGGCGGCGGCCCTGGAATTCGCCCGCATCGCCTCCGTCACACCCTCCGTCACCAACCAGCAGGTGCTTGCGGCGCGGGCCGGGGAGCTGACGGCCGCCCAAAGGAAACTCTCGGAAGCCTCCGGAACGGCAGCCCCCGCCGCCCTTGACGCGGGGGAGGCGGTCCAGTTTGTGCTTGTCAAGGACACACGCTACGGGGGTGAGCAAACCTTCTTTCCGCAGTTGGCCGGAAACGACCAGGTGTCGCTGGACACGCTGGTGTATCCCGCACCCGAGAAGAAACTCTCCCCCGAATGGACGGTTTCCGGCAGGACGGCCACACTGCGCCTGACCGAGACCACCGCCATCGAGTTTGTGCGGATTGAGCCGGGCGAGTTCATGATGGGCACGGACATTGAAACCGGCGGCGCGCCCGGCGAGTGGGCGCGGCACAAGGTCAGCATCACAAAGCCCTTCTGGATGGGCAAGCACGAGGTGACCCAGGCGCAGTGGAAGGCGGTGATGGGGGTGGTGCCGTGCAATGTGCGGGGGGAGGATCTGCCCGTGGACATGGTGTCCTGGGAGGATGCCCAGCTTTTCATCCGGCGCGTCAACGAGGCTTCGGACCAGGCGGTGCGGCTGCCCACCGAAGCCGAGTGGGAATATGCCGCGCGGGGCGGCACGGAGGGCACATTTTACTGGGGGGAATCCCCGGCGGAGCTTGTCTTTCACGCATGGATCGCGGAGAACAGCGACAAGCGTCAGCAGCCCGTCGGCAAACTGGCCCCCAACCCCTTCGGACTGCATGATGTTTACGGCAACGTCTGGGAATGGTGCGGCGACCTGTACGATCCCGGCTATTACCGGCAGTCGCCCATGGATGATCCGCAGGGCTCCCCCCGCGGCACGGAGCGGGTGGCGCGGGGCGGGTGTTTCACCGGCTATCCGCGTGACACGAACAGTTATTTCCGCAACCGGTTCCCCCCCGCGATGCGCCGCATGGAATACGGGCTCCGCCTGTGCGCCTCCGCCGGGGGCTAAGGTCCGGCGAAAAGTGGAGGAACCGCGCCCCGGAACGGTATGCTAATTCCACTGCAACAAGGAGAGCATCGATGAAAAAATTCCAGGTCATGTCCATGGCGCTGCTGGCGCTGACGGCGGCGGTGTTTTGCGGATGCGGCGGCCAGCCGTCCACCCCCGGGCCGGAGGGTGCGGGCGCGGCAAAGGGGAAAGAGGCGAAGGCGCGGATGGAAATCGCCGTGATTCCCAAGGGGCTCGCGCACCAGTTTTGGCTGGCGGTGAAGGCGGGCGCGGACGCGGCGGGCGCGGAGCTGGGGGTGGACATCACCTGGCAGGGCCCCGCCAAGGAAACGGAGATTGACAAGCAGATCAGCATCATCCAGGACATGATCGTGCGCAGGGTGGACGGCATTGTCATGGCCGCCTGCGACGAGAACGCCCTGGCGGGCATCGTGGCCCAGGCCGACGCGGCGGGCATCCCCGTTGTGACCTTTGACTCCGGCGTGAAGTCGGAGGTGCCCAAGTCGCTCGTGGCCACGGACAACGTGGCGGGCGCGCGCGAGGCGGCGCGGCAACTGGCGAAACTGATGGGCGAAACGGGCGAGGTGGGGCTTATCCCCTTCGTGCCCGGCGCGGCCACGTCGGAGATGCGCGAGCGCGGCTTCCGCGAGGGCATCGCGGAATTCCCCAACATGAAGATTGTGGCCTCCAACTACAGCCAGAGCGACGTGAGCCTGGGCATGAACGTCACGGCGGACATGCTCACCGCGTTCCCGAACCTGGGCGGCATTTTCAGCGCGAACGAGCCGGGCGCCATCGGCGCGGCCCAGGCGCTCCGGGCGGCGGGCAAGGCGGGGCAGGTGAAACTGGTGGCCTTTGACACCTCCGAAGAGGAGATCGCCGCGCTCAAGGAGGGCGTCATCCAGGCGCTCATGGTGCAGGATCCCTTCAAGATGGGCTATGAGGGCGTGAAGGCGGTGGTGGCGTCCATCAAGGGCGAAACCGTCCCCAAGGTGATTGACACCGGCGTGGTTGTGGTGACCGCCGAGAATTTGGGCTCCCCCGAGGTCCAGAAATTGATCTCCCCGCGATGACAACGGCAGGCGGCACCGGCATGCGCCTGGTGGACGCCCACTGCCATCTGGAATGCGAAGAATTCCGGGGGTGTCTTGACGGGGTGCTCCGGGACGCGCGGGCGGCCGGGGTGGTGAAAATGGTCACCGCCTCGGTGGTTCCGGGGGACTGGCCCCGGTCGTTGGAGCTGGCCCGGCTTCACGACGATGTGGAATGCGTGCTGGGCATTCATCCCTGGTACTGTGACGAAAACTCCGCCGGCGCGGTTGCGGGGCTGCCGGAGGCGCTGGAAAAGGGCGCGGTGGGTGTGGGCGAGACCGGACTGGACACGCGCAGCGACCGCACCCCCTTTGACCTTCAGGTCCGTGTCTTTGAGGCGCAGCTTTCCACCGCCCGCTCCATGAACCTGCCCGTGGTGCTGCACTGCCGGGGGGCCTTCAATGAGATGCTGGAATGCTTCAAGCATGTTGGCGTGCCGGAGCGGGGGGGAGTGGTCCACAATTTTACGGGCAGCGCCGAGGTGGCCCGCCGGTTCATGGATTTTGGCATGCGCTTTTCCCTCGGCGGCGTGCTCACCCACCGGAACAGCCGCAAACGGAACGAAATGCTCCGGCTGATATACCCGGACGCGCTGCTGCTGGAAACGGACAGTCCCGACATTCCGCCCGTGGAGGTGCGTGAGCGTCCGAATGTGCCCGCAAACATCCTCCACAATCTGCGGGCCGCCGCTGAACTGCTGGAACTTTCTGAGGCGGAAATTGCCGCCGCCACCACGCGCAATGCGGCGTGGCTGTTTGGCTGGGGAGCATGAGACGGGGAAATAATGCGGCGGTTACCTTCCCATTGAAGCGGTAATAATTCCAAATAGAGGAAATCAAGGTGCGAAATGGGGTAAATTATGGGGTGTCGGGGTGGTAATCGGCTGAGCGCGGGGTTCATGACGCAACCAGACAGGAGCAATGGTAATGGCGAGAGTTGTCAGTGCGGACGAGGCGGTGAGACAGGTCAGGGATGGCGCGACGGTGCTTGTGGCCCCCATGCCCTCGGAGGAGGTTTACCCCGCGTTTTACCGGCTTTTTGAAAAAAACGGATCCCCCAAGGAGCTCACCCTGGTGTGGGCGGCGGGACTGGGCCCCTTCAGTTCCGAGCGGAAGGGCATGAACCATTTCGGCTATCCCGGCATGGTGAAGCGCATCATCGGCGGCCATGTGGGGCTGAACCACGAAGTGGTGAAAATGATCGCCATGAACCAGGTGGAGGCGTACAACCTGCCGCAGGGGACCATGTGCCAGTTGTACCGCGAGGTTGCGGCGGGCCGGCCCGGCCTGCTGACCCGCGTGGGGCTGGGCACCTTCGCCGACCCGCGCATCGAGGGCGGCAAACTGAACGAGCGCACCCGGGCCTGCGAGGACATTGTGGAGGTGGTGACGGTGGACGGGCGGGAGATGCTGCTGTACAAGTCGTTCAAGCCGGATGTGGGCGTGATCCGCGGCACCACGGCGGACCCCGAAGGCAACATCACCACCGAGGACGAGGCCATCTGCATGGAGAACCTTGAGGTGGCCATGGCGGTGAAAAACAGCGGGGGCATCGTCATCGCCCAGGTGGAGCGGCTGGGCGACGGTCCGGCCAAGCCCCACGATGTGCGGATTCCCGGGGTGTTTGTGGACTATGTGGTGGTGGCGACATCGCGCCAGGCGCACCCGCACACCCTGTTCGTGGAGCATGACCCCAGTTACACCGGGGAGCTTCGGGTGGATCTCGAGAAGGAGATCCCGCCGATGCCCATGAGCCTGGAGAAGGTCATCTGCCGGCGCGCCCTGATGGAGCTGCACCGGGGCTACCGGGTGAACCTCGGCGTGGGCATCCCCACCGGGGTGGCGAACGTGGCCCACGAGGAGGGGATGCTGGACAGCTTCGTGCTCAACACGGAGGTGGGCGTGCTGGGCGGACTGCCGCAGGGCGGCAAGAATTTCGGCCCGGCGAAGAATCCAAGCGCCTTCATGTCTCAGGCGGCCATGTTTGACTTCTATGACGGCGGAGGCCTTGACGCGACCTGCGTGGGCATGGCCCAGGCGGACCGCGAGGGCAATGTGAACGTGAGCAAGCTGGGCATGAAGATCATCGGCTGCGGCGGTTTTGTGAACATCACCCAGGCGACGAAGGAGGTCATCTTCTGCGGCGAGTTTGCGGCGGTGGGCGCGGACATCCAAATCGCCGACGGCAGGCTGGCCGTCGCCGCCGAGGGCAGGGTGAAGAAGTTTGTGGAGCGGGTGGAGCAGATCACCTTCAGCGGAAAGGTGGCCCGCGAGGAGGGGCGCAAGATTCTCTTTGTCACCGAGCGCTGCGTTTTCAAACTTGTGCGCGAGGGCCTGATGCTCATCGAAATCGCGCCCGGGCTGGATTTGGAGAAGGATGTGCTGGGCCAGATGGGCTTCCGTCCGCTGGTTTCGCCGGACCTTGCCCTCATGGACGCCCGCATTTTCCAGGAAGGCCCCATGGGCGTTGGAAAGTAACCGTTCAAAAACAAAAACGCGGCGTCCGGAACCCGTGTCCGGACGCCGCGTTTGTTTTGCTCAGTCCGTGTCCTTCACGCTGATTTGCTTCGGGCCCGCGCCGCCCGCGGTGCGCTCATAGTGGCCCTTGCCGTTGCGCACGTACTTGGTGAAACCGAGGCGCTCCACGTTCTGGTCGCTGGTCATCTGCTTGGAAACCCGCTCGTTGCCCCAGCCCGCCACGTGGGGTGCGGCAAAGACCCGTTTCACGGGCTGGCCCGTTTCGGGATGCTCCGCCAGCGGCGGTTCGTTCATTCCGTGGGTGTATTCAAAGGTGGGCCCCTCGGAGCCGTCGTCGTTGATGATTTGGTAAGTGTATATGGGCATGTTGTCGTCTCCTCATATTTTTTTGTAACGGAACCGTATCAATTTTAGCATATAAGTCCTTGTTCATCAAAGTGCTTGAAAAATAAGCTACACTATGGCATTATGTCAAAAGATGCTAAAAAAGGAATACATGATGAGACATTGGTTTCGTGACGTTATTAGATATGATGGATATGGATACGCAGTATTTAATTCGCCACATGCTAAGTTTTATGGAAAAATAAGTGTTAGTGTGAAAAAGTCAGAAGAAGTAATTATAACGCTTTTTGTTGATAATATAGTTTTTGATTCTACAATAAAAAATATAAATTGGATGACGTTTTTTTTATTTTAAGGAAAAAGAGATTAATGGAAAAAAAGTACATACATTGGGTCTCAATACAAAACCAAACAAATGTATATTAATATGTGCAACCACTAAAGATGGTGTATTTGAAAGTGTTGAAGAAATTATAGATTACGAGGTAGACGGTGGGGAATTTTTTCTTTTCTCAAACAATCCGCCTAAAAAAATTGTTTTTAAGCCAACTAGATCTGTATTCAAAAGAGAAACTAATGCGTCGCCAAAGTATTTAGTGTTTCCGCTAATAAATTATCTTGGTCGCAATGAAAAACGCGCAATAAATAGATCAAAGATTGCCAGTAGTAATTTTTTTAATACAACCCAAAAGGATAATTTAATAAGTTTTAGTTATTGTGGAAACAAAGCATATATTGAAATATTACCAAACTATGAAAAACAAAAAGATGGTATTTTAAAAGATAGTAAAAAAGAGATTACCGCAGTCATGGTGTGTGAGTATGATACTTGTATTTTTGACTCTTTAATAAAACAAGATGAAAGTCTGTTTGACTTTCTTTTTCCTTTATGTCTGATTAAAGGAAGCATGGTTGGATCGCCTTGGGTTGAATTACGAAATAAGGATGGTTTGGTGGTCTCAAGACATCATTTTGTATGTATGCAGACGATCACAAAGAAGGAAGTTGATATAATAAATGATTATCACATTGTGCATTATCTTTCATCTGTATTTCGTATGGGGAGTAAATATGATATTGAATTAAAGGCATGTGTTGTTAAGTTGGTTGCTTCGATCCAATATAGAGAGAAGATAGAGCAGGCTATGGTAAGTATTGTTTCGGCGATAGATATTTTATGTAAGAAAAATAAAATTATTGAATCAACATTATTTGACTTGCTTGATGATGAAACAAAATCAGCACTGAGATTAATCATTGATGAATCATCAGACAAGATGAAAAGTCTTGCTATTATTTTAAAAAAGTCAAATAAATATGAATACGCAAATTATATAGAAGTGGTTCGGAATAAATTATTATCAATTGATAGTCGTCCTGGAAATTTTGGGGCAAAAGTCGTTAGATTGTTGGAATTATATAATTTCAATGATAAATATGTAATAAATAAGACTTTTCCTGAGCCAGGGGTTTGTAATTGGGAAAAAGAATTATCTCGATGTAGAGGTGTTGCTGTTCATGGGATGATAGATGATGAAAATGATATTAAAAAAATATTTATTATATTATGTCATTTGCAGGATATTGTATTGCGGATTTTGCTTAAATCGTTTTGCTATGATGGATTGTATGGTCCTCTGTGTCGATTTGGTAATGCTTCAGAACCTATTGATTGGGTCTTGCCAAAAACTAGTCCATTATTATTAGGCTATGAAAACTCAATCGATGAATAATAATTAGGCCAATCCCCTGAAGATAAAAAAGGATTGGCCTATAACTATATTTGCTTCCGGTGCGGCGGCGCTCAGGCGATGCCGCGCGCCTTTTCGTAGGCGGCGATTTTATCCTCGAAGCGGAGGGTCAGGCCGATCTGATCCCACCCGTTGAGCAGGCGCTCGCGCAGGAAGGGGTTCAGCTCGA
>JBHEKP010000265.1:0-7845 GCA_041859375.1 Candidatus Hydrogenedentales bacterium
CCGTTTTCGTGGCAGAAGGTGCCGATGTACATTTCAGCGCCCATGTCGGACATCTGGTAGCGGGAGGCGAAAATGCCGTTGGCCGCGTCCACCAGTTTCGGGTTGATGTTCCAACTGTGCGGCCACAGGCCAAGAGACCAGCCGGAAGCGCATTCGCCGGCGTAAAAAATGTTCATGGCCCGGATGTATCCGGAGGCGTCCCGGCTCAGCCGGGTAAAATCGAAACCCTGCGCCATCAGGATGTCCAGGGCGGTGGTCACGAGCTCGCGCGGCTTGGTGCCGTCGTCCTGGTTGTTGTCGTAGTAAGTCTTGGGCTTGGGCATGCGCACATAGGCGGTGACCGTGTTGTTGTAGTTGAACCTGCCGTTGGACTGGATGCGGAAGTATTCGTTGACGGAGCAGGCGTTGCCGTACTCCGTGTATCCGGAGGGCTGGTTGCACAGGGCGTCCACCTGCGCGGGCGTGATCTCCCCCGGCTGATCCGGAAAGTCCACCAGCAGGCAGAGTCCGGTGAAATTGCCCAGGGTTGTTCCGCCCGGCGGGGCGCTTTCCGGCCCCGCGTTCTTGGGATCCCAGGCAGCGCGCTGGGCCAGGGGCCTGCCCTTTTCGTCCACCAGCGCCCGGCGCTGCGCCGCCTGTATGCGCTCAATCACGGCGTCCTGCGGAAGCGCCTGCCATGCGGGGGCGGCGCCGGAAGGGGCTGCGGCGGCCTTGCCGCCGGACGCAACAGCGGTCACAGGCACTCCGGTGGACTCAAAAGAGCGTCCGTCCGCCGAAAGCCGCGCATAGCACCAAAACTTGGTTGCTGTATCCAGCACAACCTCCCTGCCGTCCGTGGTGCGCTGGTAGGCAAAAAACTCGTCACCGTACAACCGTACGGCAAAGGATGAGCCGTCCGGCTGCCGGTAAATGAAATCCTCGTCCCCGAAATAGGGTCTGGCCGTTGCGGCCGTTGAGAAAAGGGCCGCCGCCGCAATAACCGGCAGCACACCCGCAAATAAACGCGCGACCGCATCCCCTAAACGCCTCATTGAAGGCCTCCCAAAACATCTTGCTCCCCGGTCCGCCAGATTACCCGGCACAACCAGGCCATGGAACCGTGGCGGACTTCTGGGTTGATTATAGGAAAAATACCCCGGCTATTTCGATTAAAACCGGAAACCGCGAACAGCCATATTGAGCACCCGGGCCAGATCGGCTAAACTTTTCAAGCGGTCCAACACCCGGAGACTCAGCCCATGAACCGACCCGTCTCATATCCCGCCATGCCGATTCTTTTGCTGTTGACGGTTTTCTCACTCTTTCAGACGGCACCGGGCGCGGAGGTTTCAACCGCCTCCCTGTTGGGTCAGATGACTGACTTGGAATCCCTGGCGGAACCGCCACGCCCCGCGTATGACTCTGTCCAGTTTTCCTCCTATGACCGGCGCAGCAAGGCCCCCTTTGCGCCGGGATGGTTTGAAAACTCCGACGGTTTCGGCAATGAACCCGTTCCCAACGTGCTGGAAACCCTTTTGCCGGCGGACAACAAGGGGGTCGGCAGGTATCTTATTGCGCTCGTGGAGGGTCCGGGCGCGGTTGTGCGCACATGGACGGCCAAAATGGACGGAGAACTCACCGTCTGGCTGGATGACGCGGAATCCCCCGTCTACAACGGAAATGCGAATGACTTCATGATGGACCGTCCCGCGTGCCTTGGCGGCGCGTTTGAAAAACGGATGCCCGGCTTCACGCAGGTGGACGCGAATTATTTTCCCGTGGCCTTTGCGAAAAAACTGCGCATCGAATGGACGGGCCGCCTTTCGGAACTGCACTTCTACCACATCGGCGTGCGCCGCTACGCGCCCGGCACCGCCGTGGCCGCATTCTCCGCAAAAGACTTGGACACGGAACGGGAAACCATCATCAAAACCTCCGGGCAGCTCGCCGCCCCCGGTGCGGCGTTTCAGCCCCAAGGGGAAAAGAGGGGATTTTCCGTTGCCTGCGCGCCGGATAAAAGGGAAACCCTGCTTGCGCTGGACGGCGGTGGGAAGGTGGTGGAATTCGCCCTGCGCGCCGCGGATGCTGACCCACAGGAGGCGCTCCGCCGGGTGGTGCTGCTGGGCTTCTTCGACGGCGCGGCCATTCCACAGATCGAGACGCCGCTCGGCGCATTCTTCGCATCCTGGCCCGGTATCACCCCCTATGATTCACTTCCTGTCACCGTGCGGCCCGACGGGCTCATGGTCTGCCGTTTTGTCATGCCTTTTGCCGCCAGTGCCTCCTTTGCGGTGGTTAACCATGGCGGAACCACCGCCGCGCTGGAGGGCTGGGTTGTGGTTAAACCCCTTGACACCCCCGATGTCCCCTGGCATTTTCGCGCGAAATGGCGGGTGGATCACGGACTGGACGCCGGGGGCGGCGAGGGTTCGATGGACTTGGATTTCCTTACCGCCCTTGGCCCGGGTTCTTTTGTGGGCGCCGTTTCCCATGTCACGAACCCCACCCCCGTCCTCACCATCGGCGGAAGCTGGTGGGGCGAGGGTGACGAGAAAATTTGGGTGGATTCCAGCCAATTCCCGGTCTTTTTCGGCACGGGCAGCGAGGATTACTACAACTACTCGTGGAGCAGGATAGATCTGTTCAGCCATGCCTACTGCGCCGAACCCGTCGCCACGGGCCCCGGTTGCGGGGGATTCACCACCAACCTGCGCTGGCACATTTTGGACGCGCTGCCCTTTAACAGCCGATTTGCCTTTGCCATGGAATTGATGCACCATTCCGCCACACCGAACCTCAGTTACGGACGCACCTCCTACTATTACGCCCCCCCCGAAACCCGGGACGCCACCCCGCGCATCAGGCCCGAGGATGTGCGCAGGGACGGCGCGCCGCCTGTTGTCATGGATTACCGCCTGGCCGGTCCCTTCGAAGAGCCCCGGTTCATGGAGGCGGAATCCCTGCTTTCCAAAGATGCGGCAAACACCCTGGTGGCAGAAAATCCCCTGTTCCTTGGCGGAAAGGCGCTCTGGTGGGATCCCAAACAGGAGGGGGGCACTCTCGCGCTGGTCTTCACCATTCCTGAAACGGGAAATTATCATCTGGGTATTGTTCATCTTCTCAGTCCCGATTCAGGCCGGTATGGCGCGATTCTGGATGACAAAAAAGTCCTGCTGGAACAGGCGGACCTGTTCTCCCCCCATCTGACCCTGTTGCGGATGCACCAAACTCCGCCCCTCCATCTCGAAAAAGGCGAACATACGATCACCCTGTCCGCAAAGGGGAAAAATGAACTCTCCTCCGGCACCCGTGTGGGCGTTGATTTATTGTGGACCGCCAGGGCAGGACATTAACTGACAACTGAACGCAAGCCCACGCGGGTTTTTTGGGATGCTTCATTTTGGCACAGGCGCCCCGCGCCGGTTGCGGGGCAAAGGGTTAAGCGGGGGTATTTTCTTTGCACACCATGCCAATTTTCTCCCTTTAACTTCCGCTGGAAATGTCCCCTTTTTTTGTCTACACTGCCTGCTGCCGGAAGCGCATGCCGGGAGATTAAAAAGGGGCCGTTTGGGCGGGCGCAAACCGGTCCGGGAGATGCGAAATGACAAGCCAAACCTCCTTGGAGGAGCGCGTGGCCGCCCTTTTTACAGACTCGGGACAAACCCTGTCCACGGCGGAGTCCTGCACCGGCGGGCTGATTGCGCACCGTCTGACCAATGTTTCAGGCGCTTCCGCCTTTTTCATGGGCGGTGTGGTGGCGTATGACAACGCCGTAAAAGCATCCGTGCTGGGCGTTTCGGAAGAGACGCTTTCCGCCCACGGCGCGGTGAGCGCCGAAACGGCCTCGGCCATGGCCGAAGGGGTCCGCCGCGCGCTGCGCACGGACTATGGCATCGCCGTGACCGGCATTGCCGGTCCGTCGGGCGGCAGTCCGGAAAAACCGGTGGGGCTCGTGTTCCTCGCCGTCTCCTCCAGGGAGGGGACCAGAGTCGTGCGCCGGCAGTTTTCCGGCACACGGCTGGAAATCAAAAACCAAACCGCGGACGCCGCGCTGGGTCTGCTTCTTGACAGGGGGGAAACGCCATGACCGAAACCTATGTTCCGCTGCACGCCCACACCCATTACAGCCTGCTGGACGGGCTCAGCAAGGTGAAGGGCCTTCTGGACCGCTGCGTCGAGTACGGCATGCCCGCGTGCGCCATCACCGATCACGGGGTGCTTTTCGGCGCGATGGAGTTTTACGCCGCGGCGAAGGAGCGCGGCATCAAGCCCATCATCGGCTGCGAGCTCTACGTGGCGCCCACGAACCGCTTTGACAAGAGCGGACGCTCGTCCCACGAGTCGGCGGAGCACCTGGTGCTGCTGTGCAAAAACGAGGAGGGCTACCATAACCTGTGCAGGCTCAGCTCCATCGCGCACCTGGAGGGCTGGCACTACAAGCCCCGCGTGGACGACGAGTGCCTGGCGGCGCACAGCGCGGGGCTGATGGCCTCCTCGGCCTGCCTCAGCGGCCGCATCCCCCGCCTCCTCCTGGCCGGCGACACCGCGGCGGCGGACCGGGCGGCGGAGAAGTATGCGGCCATCTTCGGGCGGGAAAACTTCTTTATTGAGATCATGAACCACGGCATGCCCGAGGAGGAGGAGATCAACCCCATGCTGGCGGACCTGGCAAAGCGCCACGGGCTGCTGCTCATAGCCACCAACGACAGCCATTACACCGACCGCGCCGACGCCGAGGCGCACGACGTGCTGCTGTGCGTGCAGACCAACAAAACCCTTGACGAGCCGGACCGGATGCGCCTGCCCAACGACGAATTTTACCTGCGCCCTCCCGCGGAGATGCGCAGCCTCTTCGCGCGCTGGCCCGAGGCGCTGGAAAACACCCTTGCCGTGGCGGACATGGTGGACTTTTCCATGCCGGACACGGAAACGCTCATCCCCGACTTCCAGCCGCCGGAGGGGCTCACCAAGGTCGGGTTCCTGCGCGAACTGGTCATGGCGGGGCTTGCCACGCGCTACGGCGATCCTGCGCCGCCGGAATGCCTTGAGCGCGCCGAATACGAAATGGGCATCATTGACCGGATGCAGTTCACCGACTATTTCCTGGTTGTGTGGGATCTGATTAATTTCGCCCGGAAAAACGGCATTCCCGTGGGGCCGGGCCGCGGCTCGGGCGCGGGCAGCATCGTGGCCTACGCCCTGCGCATCACCAACATAGACCCGATGCGCTACAAGCTGCTTTTTGAGCGCTTTCTGAACCCGGAACGGGTGAGCATGCCGGACTTTGACATCGACTTCTGCTTCTACCGCCGCGCGGAAATGATCTCCTACGCGATTGACCGGTACGGCAAGGACAACGTGAGCCAGATCGCCACCTTCGGGCGCATGCTCATGAAAAACGTGGTGCGCAACGTGGCGCGCGTTCTCGGCATGCCCCCCGGCGAGGTGAACCGCATCGCGAAGATGCTGCCCTCCGATCCGAAAAAGTCCAAACTCGCCGACGCCCTGTCCGAAAGCCCGGAACTCCGCGCGATGGTTTCGGAGGATCCGCAGATGTCGCGGCTGTGGCGGCTCGCCCAGCGCCTTGAGGGCACCATCAACAGCATCGGCACGCACGCCGCGGGCGTGGTGATTTGCGACCACCCCATCACCGATCATTCGGCACTGTTCAAGGCGGCCACCTCCGCCACCATCGCCACCCAGGCCGACATGGGGGCCATCGAGAAAATCGGCCTGCTCAAGATGGACTTCCTGGGGCTGCGCACCCTGTCGGTGGTGCATGAGACGGTTCGGCTGGTGAAAAAGTACCGGGGCCTTGAGCTGGACATTGACAACATCCACACCGACGACGCCAAGACCTACAGCCTGCTCCGCTCGGGCCAGACCACCGGCATATTCCAGCTTGAAAGCTCGGGCATGCGCGACCTGGCGAGGCGCATCGGACTGGAAAGCATCGAGGAGATGAGCGCCCTCGTGGCCCTTTACCGGCCCGGCCCCATGCAGTTCATCGACAAGTACATCGACTGCAAGCACCATCCGGAGCGCGTCCACTACGACCACCCCATCCTGGAGGAAATCCTGAGGGAAACCCACGGCATCGCCGTGTACCAGGAGCAGGTGATGCAGATGGTGCAGACCTGCGCCGGGTTCTCCCTCGGCCACGCCGACGTGGTGCGCCGCGCCATGGGCAAGAAGAAGAAGGAGGTGCTGGACGCGCAAAAGGCCGAATTCATCGAGGGCTGCAAAACCAAGGGCATTCCGCCCGCGACCGCCGGGGTGATCTGGTCCTCCATCGAGACCTTCGCGGGCTACGGTTTCAACAAGTCCCACAGCGTGGCCTACGCCTTCGTGGCCTACCAGACGGCCTACCTCAAGGCGCACTACCCCGAGGAGTACATGTGCGCCCTGCTCACCAGCGAGGTGGGCAACCTTGAAAAGGCCGCCGAATACATCGAGGAATGCCGGCGCATGGAGATGGCCGTGCTGCCGCCGGACATCAACCACAGCGACACGGAATTTTCGGTGGAAAACGGGGCCATCCGCTTCGGACTCGGCGCCATACGAAACCTCGGCGAGGCGCCCGCCAGGGCCATCACGGCGGAGCGCAACGCCAACGGCCCCTACCGCGACATTTACGATTTTTGCAAGCGCCTGGAACCCGCCACGGTGAACATGCGCGTGGTGGAAAGCCTGAACAAGGCCGGCGCATTCGCCAGCACAGGGTGGAACCGCAGGCAGGTGGCCGCGGTGATGGAAAAGGCGCTCACCGAGGGGCAGGTCGTCCAGCGCGACCGCGCCGCGGGCCAAACCTCCCTCTTCGACATGGGCGGGGAGGACAACGCCTTTGCGGGGGTGTATGAAAAGCCCGAGCTGCCGGAATGGGCCGACCACCTGATTTGGGAGGCGGAAAAGGAAATGCTCGGCCTCTACATCAGCAGCCACCCCCTGGGCAATTACCGAGACATCATACGCCACTACGCCACGCCGGGGCTGGACCGGGCGGAAAGCCTCCGGGAGGGGGACGAGGTGCACATTGCGGGCATCATCACCACGGTGCGGCGCATCACCACGAAAAAGGGCGGGCGGATGGCCTTCGTCACCGTGGAGACCCCGGAGGGCGCGTGCGAAATCATCGTCTTCACCGACCTCTACGAGCGAAAGACCAGCCTCGTCGCCGAGGAGATGATTGTCATTTTCGAGGCGCGCGTGAACATGCGCGAGGGCCGGCAGTCCTTCATTGCGAATGAAATCCACCCGCTTGACGACGCGGAGCGCGAACTGACCCGGGCGGTGCATGTGCGGCTCCAGGCCTACCAGCAGCAGACGCGCCTCCTTGAGCAGCTCGGCGCGCTCCTCTCCGGCGCGTCCGGCCCATGCGACGTGTACCTGCACTGCGAAACCCCGGACACCGGAGAGGTGGTGCTCCATGCGCCCGCCTCCTGCAGGGTCTCCCCCACCCGCCAGCTGCGCCACGCAATCGAGGATTTGCTCGGCCAGGATTCGGTGTTCTTCTCCGGGGGCATGCGCATGCCCAGCCACCAGCCCCCCAGAAACACGCAGCCGCAGCAGCCAAGGTGGAAAAAGAGAAACGACTACGCGGACAATTAGTAATGTTAATGCGGCGCGGCCGCCGGATAATTGAGAGGAGAACCGCATGTACAGCAGCGCACGGCGCATGATTCCGGCCTTTGCCCTGTCCCTTTTGCTGGCGGGGTGCGTCACCGCCCCCATGACCGGGCGCAACCAACTGCTGCTGGTGGGCGACGGCGAGATGAACGCCATGGGCGTGCAGGCGTTCCAGCAGGTGCTCACGGAGGAGCCCGTGTCCAAGGATCCTCAAAAGAACGCGCTGGTGTCCGGTGTCGG
>JBHEKP010000307.1:0-12253 GCA_041859375.1 Candidatus Hydrogenedentales bacterium
CCCCCAACGGGGAACAAAAAATCGGACGGACCCCTCCGATCCGTCCGATCAACCGTTTTCGCGTTTTCGCCGGGGCGGGTTACATCCGCTCGGGCGCGCTGATGCCGATGAGGTTCAGCGCGTTCTTCAGCGTTTGCAGCGCGGCCCGGCAGATGATCAGGCGCGCCGCCGTGGTCTCCGGGTTCTCCGCCTTGAGCACCGGGCAGTCGTGGTAGAAGGCGGTGAACTGGTGGGCCAGTTCGAGCGCGTAGCCCGCGATGGAGGCCACGCTCCGCTGCTGCACCGACTCGGCGACCATGCCGGGGAACTGGGCCAGCTTCATGAGCAGCGCCCACTCCGCGTCCTCCGCCGCGAGGAAGCCGTCGCCGGGCGCTTCGGGCAGTTCCCCCCCGAATTTGCGGAGAATCGAATTGATGCGGGCGCAGCAGTACTGCACGTAGGGGCCCGTGTCGCCGGAGAAGGAAAGGGCCGTTTCCATGTCGAAGGTGACGTTCTTGCCCGGCTTCACCCGCAGCACGGCGAAGCGGATGGCCGCCACGGCCACCTGTTCCGCGATTACCCGCTGCTCCTCCGGCGTGAGCTCCTTGCACTGCTCCGCCACGCGCTCCGCCGCCAGCGCCGCCGCCTGGTCCAGAAAGTCCGAGAGCAGCACCACCTTGCCCTGCCGGGTGGACATTTTCCCGTCCTTGAGCAGGATGTAGGAGTAGTAAATCGCCTCCGGCGCGGGATGGCCCGCCGCGCCCAGAATCATCGCCAGCTGCTGCGCGTAGAGTTTGTGGTCCTCGCCCAGCACCATGAGGTTCACATCCGCGCCGCGCTCCAGCTTGTCCAGCGAGTAGGCCAGGTCGCGGTACCCGTACATCGAGCTGCCGTTGGCCCGCATGAGCACAAAATAGCGCCCCTCCTCCTGCGGATGGCCCAGCTTTGACAGGTCCACCACCAGGCGCTGCTCCTCGTCCACAAAGAGGGCGTCCTTCTCCCGCAGGCGCTCCTGAATCGTCTCCAGGCGCGGATCACGCACATATTTCGACTCCCGGTCGAAAAAGTCGTAGGACGCGCCGAGGCGCTCCAGCACCCCGAGCTGCCCCTTCAGGCACAGATCGGTCACCGTTCTGAACTTTTCCTGCGTCTCCGGGTCGCCCTCCTCCATGCTCGCAAGAAGCGCGTAGCCCTCCTCGGCGAATTCCGGGTTGGTTTTCGCCCGCTCGTTCGCCATCACGTAGGCGTCGAGTATTTGGCTGAATTCCAGGCCCTTGTGCTCCTGCAAAATCAGCACCAGCAGCCCAATCTGGCGGCCCATGTCGTTCACATAGTAATGGACCTCCACGTCGAAGCCCTCGAAACGGAACAGGCGGGTGAGGCTGTCGCCAATCATGGCGCAGCGCCCCCGGCCCACATGCGGGCTGGCGTTGGGGTTGATGCTCGTGTGCTCTATCAGCATTTTGCGGCCCGCGCCGCTCCCGCCCGAACCGTAGGCGTCCCCGGCGGCCAGCACCGACGCCGCGATTTGCCCGCCCATGCGCGCGCGGTTCAGGTAAAGGTTCAGGTAGGGGCCCGCCGCGGAGGCGCGGCTCACCACGGCGGGGTCGAACTCCGCGGAGGCGGCCAGCTCCGCCGCAAGTTTCGGCGGGGGGCAGCCGAGTTTTTTGGCCGGAATGAACATCGGGATGGACACGTCGCCCATGTCCAGTTTCGGGGGAACCCCAAGGGAAAGATCCCCCCCGGAAAGTTCCGGGCGGGCCTTCAGGATGGCTTCGGTGATGGGGGCAAAAAGATTCACGGCGGACACCTTTCCTGCGCGGGGCGCGTATTTTCGGACAATCCGGTCCGCCCCGCATGGCGGCGGCGGTGAAATCCGCCCAAGGAATAGGGTGAACCGGGGAAGCGAAGATTATATAATAGCCGGAAAGCGGACATAAACCCGCGCCCCCCGGCGCGCCAACCAAGGAGGCCGCACATGGCCCACATCCACACCATCACGCGGAAGCCCGCCCCCGCCCAGGACACCGGCGGCATCGGCCGCACCACCGCCATCGAGAGCATTATTCTCGTGGTTATTTCCGTGATCTTCCGGGGCTGGGACAACTTCCAGGCGGTTTCCACCAACCTGAGCAAGTATTTCTCAAAAACCCCCTGACCCCGTCATCCAGGAAAAACCTCCCAAATGAGCGCGATTGTCTACACCAGCCGCCGGCAGCGCCAGCTTTGGCGCGTGCTTCCGGATCTCATCCGGGGGCGCGAGCTGCTGCTGGACCTCGTGTGGAAGGATTTGCGGGCGCGCTACCGCTACGCGGTCATGGGGTTCATGTGGGCGGTCATCGAGCCCCTGGCCTTCATGGCCATTCTCGCCTTCGTTTTCTCCTTCGTCATGGTGGACAAGGCGGCGATGGCGGGCGGTTCCGCCGAGGGGCGGCCCTTTCCCGTGATGATGCTGTGCGGCCTCATCTTCTGGCAGTATTTCACCGCCGCCCTGAACGGGGCCACCCTGTCCGTCGTTGACGGGCGCAGCCTGGTCAAGAAGGTCTGCTTCGCCCGCGAGGCGGTGCCCATCGCCGCCTGCTGCGTCCCGCTGGTGAACCTGGCCGTGGGCTTCGTGGTGCTGCTGGCGCTGCACCTGCTCTTCGGCGGAACGCTCACCGCGGCCGTGCTTTGGATTCCCCTGCTCTTCGGCGTCCAGTTTGCCATGACCGTGGGGCTGGCCCTGCTTTTCTCCTGCGGCCATGTGCATTTCCGCGACGTGGGCAACACCGTGGCCGTCGCGCTGGTCTTCGGCTTCTACGCCTCCCCGGTCTTTTACCCCGTCGAACTGGTCAAAAACGCCGCCTCCGTGCCCGGCTGGGTTTCCGCCCTTTACATGGCCAACCCCATGGCGGGGCTCCTTTCCTGCTACCGGCAGGTGCTCTTCGAGCAGCGCCTTCCCGACTGGGCCCTCCTCTGCTGGCCGGCCTGCTTCGCCGTCCTCGCGCTGGGGCTTGGGCTGGTCGTGTTCCGGCGCGCCGCGCCCACCATGGCGGACCACCTGTGAGCACGGTCATCCAGGCGGCCAATGTGTGCAAGCAGTTCCCCGCGCGCCGGGGCCCGCGCGACCTGCGCGGGCGCGGCGGCGTGCGCGACTGGCTCGCGGGGCGCCGCCAGGAAATGTTCACCGCCCTGCGGGACGTCTCCTTCTCCGTGGAACAGGGCGAGTCGCTCGGCATCATCGGGCGCAACGGCTCCGGCAAGAGCACCCTCCTGAGCATACTCGCCGGGGTGACCCTGCCCACATCGGGCACGGTGGAGGTGCGCGGGCGGGTGGCGTCGCTGCTGGAGCTGGGCGCGGGCTTCCATCCCGTGCTCACGGGCCGCGAAAACGTCTTCCTCAACGCGGGCCTCCTCGGCATGCGCCACGCCCAGACCGCCGCCGTCTTCGACGACATCGTCAATTTTGCGGGCGTCGGCCCCTTCATCGACCAGCCCATCGAGACCTACAGCAGCGGCATGTTCGTGCGCCTGGGCTTCTCCGTCGCGGTCCACACCAATCCCGACATCTTCCTCGTGGACGAGGTGCTCTCCGTGGGCGACGAGGAATTCCAGCGCAAGTGCCGCCGAAAAATCGGCGAACTCCGGGAGCAGGGAAAGACCATCGTGTTCGTCTCCCACGATCTCGGCATCGTGAACACCCTCTGCCAGCGGGTGGTCCTGCTCAGCAACGGCGAAATGGTGCAGCGCGGCACCGCCCAGAAGACCATCAGCTACTACCTGCGCCAGGTCGGCTCGGACCGGGGCATGCGCGTCATCAGCCGCGGCTCCGACGAGGCCATCCTCTGCGACGGCCGCGTGTCCCTCTACCGGAACAGGGAGGAGATATCCGCGCCCAACGGGCTCACCATGGACATCAGCTCCCTGGGCCAGTACCACCACTCCACCAGCGCCGAATGGACCGTGGAGTCCGGGGACGATCACGGCTGCGCGGCGCGCGGACGCATGACCCGGCTGCCCCTCAGCCTGCTCTGGGACATGCGCCTCGACGGGGCGGGGCGCTTCGTCTGGGACATCTCCATGGAGTGCGAGCGCGGGGTGACCCTGAACAACATCGGCGTGCAGCTCCACATCCCCCACGCCTACAACAGGTGGCTCTACGGCGACTTCGCGGGAACCTTCCCGGACATCCAGCCCTCGGACACCCGGCCCGCCATGATCATCTCGCCGGAGATGAAGTCGCGCACCGCCGCCGCGCTGGCCCGGGAGGACGCGGGGCTCCCGCCCCTGGTCGTTTCCATGGAGTCCGCGCTGCCCAACTTCACCCTCGCCTGGCACAATTCGGAATATCTCAGCTTTGACCGGATGTTGTTGTGCTCGGGCGTGTTCCCGGAGCATGAGAACTCCTTCGAACCCGGCGTGCACCCGCTCCTGAGGCTTGTGCTGGACCCCACCGCCGCCGCCGGGGAGGTGGAGGGCCGGGTCCGCTCCGGGCAGTCCGTCGAGTCCGGGCCCCTGGCGGCCAGGTTCGAGCACGGCTGCCTGAGGCTGTTCCACGAGGGCCGTGAAGTCACGTCCTATCTGAATGTGTACGCATCCATGCTGATTGAGCATCTTTGGAACGACAGCGGCAGCCTCCAATGGGGCGCGCCCCGTGAAACCGAAGGGGGAATCTGCTTCACCGGCGAGTCGCGCAGGTTCCCCTTCCGGCAGCACTGGGAAATCACCGCGCGCCCGGAGGGCGTCGGCCTCCGCATCTGGCTGGAAAACCGGGAGACGCTCCTGGTGCAGGAATACCACACAAGCGCGGTGCTCCTCCCCGGCTATGAGGCCTGGGAAACGGACCGGGAAAACGGCTCCTTCCCGCCCTTCGACCCCGGCGCGGACCGGTGGCTCCACGCCAACAGGGGCTACTCCACGGGGCGGCGCGTCCGCGCCTCGGGCCCGGATCTGCCGGACGTGGCGCTGGCCGCGGACGGGGACTGCCCGCCCGTGCGCATGACCGCCATCAACACAACCATCCATGAAAACGCCCGGGTGCTCCAGGCGTTGCGCCCGGCGGAAACCGGGCGGATTCATTTCGAGCCGGGACGGCATTTGTACTTTTCCGGTGTTGTCTCCACGGCGTCCCGGGCGCCGAAAACATGACGGCGGCCTCCGGCGCGGGCCGGAAACCGCCCAAAAGGAAGCGAAGACATGGAACAGGCACAGGTTGAAATCGTCAAGACCAAAAAGCGCGTGCTTTCAAAGCGCGGCGTGATGTGGCTGGGGCAGACCTGCAACCAGCGCTGCTATTTCTGCTACTTCATAGACCGCATCCTGGACCACAGCCACCCCGAGCACGCCTTCATGTCCCTCGAAAAGGCGAAGCAGATCACCAGCACGCTCCGCTACTTCTACGGCAACCGCTCCATTGACATCCAGGGCGGCGAGCCCACCGTGTTCAAGGAAATCCTCGAGCTCATCCGCCACTGCCGCGACATCGGGCTCATCCCCACCCTCATCACCAACGGCCTCATGCTCCACAAGCCGGGGGTGCTGGAAAAGTACCGCGAGGCCGGCCTGCGCGACTTCCTCGTGAGCCTCCACGGCATCGAGGACATCCACGACGAGGTCGTCGGCGTCAAGGGGGCCTACAAGAAAATCACCGCGTCCATAGCGCGCATGAGGGAAATCAACTTCCCCTTCCGCTTCAACTGCACCATGTCAAAGCCCGTCGTGCCCATCATCCCCCAGGTCGCGGAGAAGGCCATCCAGTACGGCGCGCTCGCCGTCAACTTCATCGCCTTCAACCCCTTCAGCGACCAGCACACCGGGCACAGGCGCGCCGACACGGTGGCCCGCTACTCCGAAATCAAGCCCCTGCTCGCCAGGGCCATAGACATGCTTGAGGCGGAGGGCATCGAGGTGAACGTGCGCTACCTGCCCATGTGCATGGCGGAAAAGCGCCACCGCAAGAACTTCTACAACTTCCAGCAGCTCTCCTACGACGTGCACGAGTGGGACTACCAGAGCTGGCTCTGGACCATGATGATGACCCAGATGATGAACGAGGGCTGCCCCTCCCCGCCCATGAAGCTCGGCATCGGCGCGCGCAGGGTCTACAAGGCCGACGCCCGCAAGGTGCGCGACCACTACGCGCAAAACCCGCTGGTGCAGGGCGCCAAGTTCAAGGCCCAGCACATGCTCGCCACCCTGGAGCAGCTCGTGAAAAGCAGGGAGACGGTGTACCGAAACGAGGCCCGCGTCCGCGCCGCGCTGGACTGCGGCTACAAGTACGGCGGAGCCTGCGCGAAATGCAGCCTCCGCGACATCTGCGACGGGTTCCACGGCGACTACGCGGACTTCTTCGGCACCGACGAGGCCGTGGCGGTGACCGACGTGCCCCACACCGAGGACCCGCTGGTCTTCATCCGCGAGCAGGAGAAGGTGGTGCTGCCCGAGGATCGCGGCTGGGCGCTGTGACGCAACCGAAACAGGCAGGCAAGGGACGGGATGGTGGCTGACAAGGGAGAAACACCGGCGGTGCCGGAGGCGATGCGGATTCCGGCGCCGTCAAGATCGCTGATTTTTGAGCGCAACCGGCGCGGCGCGCCCCTCGGCGCGACCACGCTCAAAAAATGGGTTGTCCTCGCCAAAACCGTGCAAAAAGCGGCGAAGGCCGACTTCCTGCTCTCCGGGGAAGACACCGAGCCCCTCCGCGGGCTGCTGGACTTCGCGGAAACGCAGGGGCTCGCGCTGAGCCTGCGGGTTGCGGACACGGTGCATGCCTGGCCGGACCTGCCGGACCTCGCCGGAAAAGGGCTGCTGGACCTGTGCCTTGCCCCCGTCACACCGGGCTCCCCCGCCGCCCGCGAATGGGCCGGGGCCGCCCGGAGCGCCGGACTGCCCCTGCGCGCCCGGATTTTCCGGCCCTCCCCGGAAGACATCCCGTGGATTGCGGAAACCTTCGCCGATGCGTCCCTCATAAGCATCGTCTGGCATGACCCCTTCCTCCCCCCCGCCGGCCCCTGCCCCGTGCCTCCCGCTGGGCTGGGCGCCGTGGCCGCCGGACTGGAACGGCTCGGGCTGCCCGTGGTGCTGGAGGGCATGCCCTTCTGCCGCGCGGAATGCCCGGAGACCCTGGTGCAGAACACGCCCCAGTTTTTCGCCGACTTCCGCCAGTACATGCTGCCGGGCCACGATCTCGCCGTGAAACTGCACCGCCTCGGCCCGAACCGCATTGACAAGGTGCTGGAAAACCTTCTTGCGCGGCGCACCTCCGTGCACACGGGCATCGACGCGTCCCTCTTCCCCTGGCTCATGGATTATCCAAGGTGCTACATCCGCGTGTGGATGTGGCACAAGTTCACCCGCCACTTCCGGTTTTTGCGCTTCCTGCGGCGCGGCCCCCGCCCGCTGAATGAAAACACCGCCGCGTGGGAGGAGGAGCTGGGCCGTTACCGGGAACGCCTCGCGCGCACCATGGGGCCCGAGTGCGCCCGGTGCGCCTTCCGCCTCCAGTGCGACCACCACACCGGAGAATTCCGGGCCGCGTGGCCGGGGGTGGGCGTGGCCGCGGTTGACGGACCGGTGCGGCCCGCGCGCCCCGTCGCCGGCGCTCTTGAAGCGCTCCGGCCCGACAGGGTGGATCTGGCCTGCGCCGGGGACCACCAGGGCATTGCCCGCAGGGCGGAGGAGGCGCTCCACATCATCACCCGCGAGCAGCCCACCCGCGAGCTTTCCACGGACAACATTGAGATTGAGGGCCGCTACACCCACCACATGCCCGGCGCAATCCGCTGGCTATCCTTCATGCCCTGCGAGCTGCAAAGCACCGTGCTGGCCCGGCTGGAGCCGCCCTTCACCCTCACCCTCACCGTGGGCGGCGGCATCGCCGGGCACGTGGGGTTCTCCTTCGGGCGCTTCGCAAAGATCGTGTGCCCCATGGTGGACTACTCCCACCGCATCACGCTCCACGTCGCCGCCGACGGCGGTTATGTGCTCCTGCGCGACGGGCAGCCGGTGCGGCCCGCGGAGTTCCAGGGTGAGCGCAGCCTGCCGCCGCGCCTCGCGGGCGTGCTGGAGCCGCGCATCAGCCTCCACAACATTGACGGCATGATCCTCACCCAGACGCTCCTCCTCTGGGAGGGCGCTGGCGGCGCGCCGAAGCCCGCACCCGGCGTCAAGTATTCCGTCATTATCATCAGCACCCGTTACACCCGCCGGCTCCAGGCCGCGCTCCTCGCGCTGGCCCACCAGCGCGGCGTGCCTCCCGGCCTGTTCGAGGTGGTGGTGGGCTATGTCCCCGGCATTGACGCCACCGACGACCTGCTCGACGGGCTGCGGGACGCCTTCCCGGACCTGCGCATCGTCCGCTCCCCCTTCGGCGCGGGCTGCGAGCGCGCCAAGGGCTTCATGATCAACGAGTCCCTCCAGGCCGCCTCCGGCGAATGGATCCTGCTCATGGACGCCGACATCGTCGTGCCGCCGGACACCTTTGCGGAACTGGAGAAGGCAACCGGGGACGACGCCTCCTTTGTCGCGCCCGACGGGCGGAAAATGCTCACCCCGGAGGTCACCTCGAAAATACTCCTCGGTGAAATCCGGCCCTGGGAATGCCACGGGGAACTGGTCAACGGCCCCGGAGAAATCCGCCACCGCGAGGCGGACGGCATTCCCATAGGCTTCTTCCAGTGCGTCCGCCGCGACATTCTCAAGCGCATCCGCTATCACGAGCTGGACCATTTTGAGGCTTCGGACTGGGTCTTCGGCCGTGACGTTGTCGTGCGTTACGGCATGGAAGTCCGTCTCCGGGACTTCAACGTGCTCCACCTCGACCACAGCGGAAGCCAGTGGTACGGAACCTCAAAACACCGGTAGGCCGGGCGTTGCCGCCCGGGCCGGCCTGACACATTGGAGACTGGCCCCGTGAAACTGCGTGCCCTTTCCCTTTTGATGCTTCTGTGCTGTTTTCTTTCCCCCCTTGCCGCGCATGCCGAAACCGCGCCAATCCCCTGGGACATGGAGGCACTGTCAAAAGCGCCGCAAACATGGGATGCGCCCGGTTTCGAGGAATGGGGCATGCGCGCCCTGTTCTATGAGGGGCTGCCCTTTGAGGGCAGGCCCACCCGCGTCTTCGCCTGGTGCGGCCTGCCCAAGGGGGCCAAGGCGGGGGACAAGGTGCCGGGCATGGTGCTGATACACGGGGGCGGAGGCACCGCCTTTTCGGAATGGGTGCGCCTGTGGCTTTCCCGGGGCTATGCGGCCATCGCCATGGACACCTGCGGCTGCGTGCCCAGGGGCGAATACGGAAAATGGGAGCGCCACGACTTCGGCGGACCCGCCGGATGGGGTGATTTTGAGGGCATTGACAAGCCGCGGGGCGACCAGTGGCCCTTCCACGCCGTGGCGGACGCCATCCTCGCCCACTCCCTGCTGCGCTCCATGCCGGAGGTGGACCCCGCGCGCATCGGCGTCACGGGCATCTCCTGGGGCGGCTACCTGACCTGCATCACCGCCGGCGTGGACTCCCGCTTCCGGTTCGCCGTGCCCGTGTACGGGTGCGGCTTTCTCGGTGAGAACTCAGCCTGGCTCGACGCGTTCAAGGGCATGGGCGCGGAAAAATCCGGGCGCTGGCTCGGCCTGTGGGATCCCTCCGTCTACCTGCCCGGCGCGGCCATGCCGATGCTCTGGGTGACGGGCACCAATGATTTCGCCTATCCCATGGACTCGCTGCAAAAATCCTACCGTCTCCCCAAAGGGCCCCGCACCCTGTGCGTCCGGGTGCGCATGCCCCACGCCCACGGCGGCGCGGGTGAAAACCCCGAGGAGATACACGCCTTTGCCAATGCCCTGACCAGGGCAAAAACCGCCCTGCCGAAAATCACAGGCCAGGGTGTGGAGAACGGAAAAGCCTGGGCGGCCTACGAGTCGGAGGGGCCGGTCACCGGAGCGTCGCTCCAGTTCACCCGCGACGCGGGAAAATGGCAGGACCGAAATTGGGAGACCCTTCCCGCCGCGCTGAACTCAGACGGAAAGCGGGCCGAGGCGGCCGTGCCCGAAGGCGCGACGGTCTGGTACCTCAACCTCAGCACCCCCGACGGGCTCATCGTCAGCACCGAACACGACGAAGCCCCGCACTGACATAAATTTACCGTCTCTTGGTCGTCATTCACGCGTCAGCGTGTCCGTCCCCCCGTCCCCCTCTTACGTCCCCCTTTAAAAGGGGATCTTAGGGGGATGTTTCCCCCTGTCCACCCTCCACCCTCTTAAGTCCCCCTTTGAAGGGGGATTTAGGGGGATGTTTCCCCCTGTCCACCCCCGTCCACCCCCGTCCATACCGTCCATATCTTCCCCCTCCCCTCACTCCCCCTCCAGCACCACCACACACGGCGGATGGTCCGAAGCCACCCGCGACACCTCCGTGTCCACCACGCGCGCGCCGCACGCCTTCAACCCCTTCGTCATCAGCACATGATCAATCCGTTTCTCCGCCGGATGCGCGTAGTTGTCCCCCGCCCCCGCGCCCGCCAGCGCGTCGGAGAAGCGCTCCAGCAGCAGCTTCATGCCCGGCGCGCCCGGCCCCTCGTTCATGTCCCCCGCGAGCACGGCGGGCTTGTTCGCCGGGATAAGTTCCAGCAGCGCCTTTGCCTGGGCCAGCCGCTCCTCCCCCTTCAGGCCCAGATGGGTGTTGTAAACGTCCACCGGCGCGCCCTTCCATTCCACCGTCACCCGCAGACAGCCCCTCGGCTCCTTGTTGAACGGGTTGGGCAGCGCCGTGTTTTTCCAGTCCCTCACGGGCAGGCGCGTCAGCGTGGCCACACCGTACTCGCCGCCGTCAAAATGGTAGTTCACCCCGTAACGCGCCTCCATCTTCAGCCGTTCCGCAAACCATGCGGGAAAGTCCCTTTTGCCGGTCCTCGGCAGGTTCTTGTCCATTTCCTGCAAACAGACCACATCGGGGTTCAGCGACAACACCAGCACGGCGATCCGCTCCAGGTCGAGTTTCCCGTCCATGCCCTCGCCGTGGTGGATGTTGTAGGTCACCACCGTCAGGGATGCCCCTTCCCCCCCCGTCGCGGGCAGGCAAATTCCCGCGCAAAACAACACAGCCAGCAACGCGGCTTTCCTCATGGTGTCCCCCCCTTCCCGGCCTCGCCGCGCAGGTTCGCCACGAGCACGGCCATCATGATGACCATGATCACCGCCATCCCGCCCCAAAGCACATACCGGTTGCGCTCGGTCCAGGGCAGGTCTGCCGGATTGCTGCCGTCCCCGCCGTAAACCACCGTGCCCAGCGCCACCCGTGGAAACTCGGGCGCGTTCAACCCCTCCACCACCCGCGCCAAATCATACTCCGGCCTGGCCGCCCGTTCCCGGCCAAAGTGCAGGGTGTACGCCCTGCCCGGCTCGTTCCTGAAAATCAGCTCCATCCGCGCGGCGCGCAATTCCACCCGGTCCAGCACAAGGGGCGGGTTGTCCCCGTCCGTGACGTTCAGCCGCAGCAGCGCGCCGGTCTGGAGTCCCGCTGAAAGCTCGTTGGACGACAGGGGGTGCCCGTGATACTGCCGCCGCGAGACCGCGCCCGAGGCAAGGCCCCGCCACTGCGGCGGAAGGCCCCGGCCCGGCATGTCCCCGCAGGACACGATGCAGCCCCGCTCATACCAGTCACCCCTGAAGTGCGGGCGCACCGACTCCACCGGCAGGTTGCGGGGCGTCTTCCACTCATGCACCGTCACGCCCGCCGGGATGTCCTTGTCCGGTTTCACCGCGTCCGCCGCGCGCAGTTCCACCAGCCGCTGGTGGGCGGGCACGGTGGCGTCCCCGTCGGAGAAGAAGGCCTGCCGCACCAGTGCGCCCCGCCAGAGCCGGTCCCCGGCGGGATAGACCAGCCGCACCGCGCGCACGGTCCGCGCCGGAAAGGCAATCCTGACCGCGCCGCCGTCCCCGGCGGATTCCAGGGGATAATTCCCTTCCGCCAGCACGGACCACGCCTCCTGCCCCTCCCGCGCCTCCACCCGGAGCGGCAGCGGCGACAACTCCTCCCCCCCGCCCTCCGAAAGCGACAGGGTCAGCGAGGACGCCCCCACCGGCTCCTTGAGTTCCCCCTCAAGCGCCGTGTTCCCGTCTTCCAGCACCACCGGCTTCAAGTCCCGCAGCGCCGCCCGCGCCGCCCGGCGCGCCGGGGGAACCTTCCGCAGCAGGTAGGGGATGACATTGTTTGCGCCGTCGGCCAGCCGCGCGTCCCCATGGGTGGGCAGCATCCGGTCAAGCACCTCCGGCGGCAGTTCGAGCGACACAAAACCCTCGGCGG
>JBHEKP010000338.1:0-8562 GCA_041859375.1 Candidatus Hydrogenedentales bacterium
GCTCGCCCGGAAAATACCGTTCCTCGGCGTGGAAACCGTGGGCACCAACCTCATCGCGGCCCTTCTCGCCTTTTTGTGCGTGTGGGTTCCCCTGTGGCTGATGTACCGGTGGAAGATTTTCATCCGCGTGTGAGCGGGGCGCGGCCCGTGTTTGTTTACAGGAGTGTAAGATGACGCTGAAGCCTTGCGATGTCACCATTATCATGCCGCCCATGTGGCATGTGCGCGAACCATGGACAGCGCCCGCATATATAGTTGAAGCACTGCGGACAAAGGGGCACACCGTCCAGTTCCTGGACTACAACGTCCGTCTTTACCGGCTTTGCGAGCGGCTCGGCCTTGAACATCTGTGGACGGAGGGGTTGTTTTTCGAGGCATGGTCCGGGGGGCGGATGAATTACCTCGCCGAGATACCGGACATGGATGAAATCCAGGGTTCGGTGGTTGGAATCAGTGTCACGCAAACAAGCCTGTCCGTTGGAATTGCGCTTGCAGAACGCATCCGCGCGCGTTTTCCCAACCGAAAAGTAATCATGGGTGGGCACGCCCTCTTTTTCCCCCAGGAGGTGGAGTGCGTGCCGCCCGCCGCAGTGGACGCCATCTGCAAGGGCGAGGGCGAAGGCACCATCATTGAGGTGATGGAACGCGGGTTCAACAATTTGGATGACGTTCGCGGGTTGTATCTCCCCCGCGACGGGGGGTGGCGGCTGACTTCAGAACGCCCCCTTGAACAGCACCTGGACAATCTTGCCTGGCCCCGTTTTGAGGGGATAGATCTCGAGCAGTACGGCAAGCGGTTTTTGCCGCTCATGGGCGCGCGGGGGTGTGTCGGGAGGTGCGTCTACTGTCAAGACCGCTACCGCACGCCCGGATTCAGGGTGCGATCCGCGCAAAACCAGGTTGACGAGCTGGAGTATCTCAGCCAGCGGTTCAGGGTGGAGCATTTCCCCTACAACGAGCCGCTGATGAATGGCAGCGTCAAGGTCCTCTCTGAAAAGGCGGACGAAATCCTCCGCCGGAACCTGAAAGTCCGGTTTGGGGGAAACATGATGGTGCGGCCCGATATGCCCGCGGAACTGTTCCAGCGTCTGGGGCGCGCCGGAATGACCGTGGCCCTAATCGGGGTGGAAAGCGGATCCGAGGTGGTGCTCAAGGGGATGCGCAAACGGCACTCCCCGGAAATGGCGGAACGCTTTCTCCAAGACTGCCACAATGCCGGCATAAAGACCGAAATTAACATTCTCCTCGGATTCCCCACGGAGACGGAGGAGGAATTCCTCAAGACCTGCGACTTCGTGCGGCGCAACGCCCCCAGCATCGACGCGATAATCAGCATCACCTCATTGCTGGTTTACCCCTCCGACCTGTACGACGCCATGGATCAGTACGGAATCACAATGCGGCACAAGCGGGATTATGGGGACTGGACCGCGAAGGAAGGGGGAAACACGCCGCTGATCCGCCAGGAGCGGGTGCGCCGGTTCAGGGAATTGTGCGGCGAATTGGGCCTTCTTGAAGATCATGTCATGGGATGGGATTTGTCCAAGCCCCCCTCCGTTCCAAGGGTTTCCAAGTTTATTGAAATGTTTGAGTCATGTTTTCTTTGCCCAACGGCGGGCGGGAACGGGGAAAGATCCTTTTTTGAATCGGCCGCATCGAGGCTTCGCAAGAGGGCGTCGCTCTACGATACTGTGACCGTTTCACAGCTTGCCGGAAAAGCCCTGAAAAATTTCAAATATTACGGCTTGTCAAAAAGCCTGAAAAGGGGTGTCGAGTGGTGGAAACTAAGGCGGGGTTGAGCCATGCGCGGATCCGGGTGGTGAAATGACCGGACAAGGGCATAAACAGCCTGGAATTTTCCTGCCGTTCCAAAAGGTTGCCTTCCATATGCGGTTGGCGGCGCGCCAATGCGCCGAAATCGCCGAAAGGACACGAAAGTGCGGTGCGGGCCAGGGATGGGTTTGCGCAAAAACCCACTTTTTCAACACGCTTGCGAGGGCATGCGCCAAAGTGGCGCGCAAACCCCGGGTTGCCTGCCCCTGTTGCGGGTGGGAGGGTTTTGCGTTTTTTTGGCTGGACTGTGGCAGGCTCTGCGTGCCGTGGGCGCAGTGTCCCGGCTGCCTGGCGCAGGAAAGGCAGAGATTTTTACATGCCTACCTGACCCGCAACCAGGCACTGTTACCAAAAGAGGATGGCAGGGTGCTGTTGTTTGCGCCCGAGCCGCCCGTTGCCAACCTCCTGAAGGGGCTACCCTCCCCGCCTTTTTGTGTCGCGTCCGACTATAAACGCCATGAGATTATTCCCACCGGATTCCCCGGCATTTTGTCAGACATGCAGCAGCTTCCCTTCAGGGACGGCTCCTTTGACTTTGTTTTCTGCCTTCATGTGCTGGAGCATGTGAAGGATGACCGAAGGGGGCTGTCTGAACTGGTCCGCATACTGAAGCCCGGCGGGGCGGCCATCATCATGGTCCCCTTCATGATGGGGCAGGCGGAAACCATTGAATATCCCGCCCCGGATCCGGACATGTTCGACCATGTGCGGGGCTATTCCCCCCTTGATTTCAGGGAGCGCCTGGTGGATTTCGACTATCAGGAGATATATCCGCCGAATGTGCTGAGTTTTGAGGAAATCAAGCGTTACCAGATACCGACGGACAGCCAGGTTATTTATTACTGCCGGAAAAAGGCTGACAAGGAGCCGGCGAAGTGCTGGTAAATTTTGCGAAACGCCATCCCGATTTCACCCTGACGGTATTCGGGATTATTGCGGCCCTTGCCCTGCTCGCGGTGGCTGAAGGTGGAATGCGCCTCTTTTGGAGGCCCTCAAAAAATGTTGTCCGCTCCGAATTTCAGCCGAAGCCCAAAATGCGGGAGCTGTCCATTTTGTCTCCGCCCGCAAACGGAACCATGCATGGAATCAGCAGAAACGACAGCACCGTTTTTTATTCCTATGACGCCACGATAGACGGTCACCACCGAAGAGTGACCACATGCCCCGAAGGGCGGGATGCGGGATGTTTCACCCTGTTTTTCGGCTGTTCATTCACTTTCGGGGAGGGACTTTCGGATGCGGAAACCATCCCCTCCCGTTTCTGCGCACTCGCCCCGGGCGTGGAGGTGTTAAATTACGCATTCGGGGGGTATGGCGTCCAGCAGGCTTGGCTCCACCTCCAGCGGCCGAAATTTAGGGAAGAGGTGAGATCACCCTCCGGGCTGGCGTTTTATGTTTTCATTGACAACCACCTTGAAAGGCTCAGAGGCAACGTTTTTTGGAAATCTTCGGTTCCGAGGCTCGAAGAGAGAAACGGGAAAGTGGCCCTTAACGGCACCTTTGTGCCGCTGACCGCATCTGAAAAGTTATGGGATGCCATTGACACGCTCCGGCTGGGGCGGCTTTTTCATGAGGAATTCTTCCCCCTTCCCCGGCCATCGCGAAAAGAGGCGGAGTTTCTTGCGCTGATTTGCGGATCCGCGAAAGAAAAAATGCGGTCATTATTCCCCGGATCGGATCTCCGGGTAATCATCTTTCCCTATCAGCAGTGCGGCCCGCTGGTGTCCGCCGCCCTTGACCGGCAGGGGGTCAGATGCCTTGACTACAGTGCCCTGCTGTCGGACAGCGGCGTGTCCTATGAGGAGTCCCATTTTCCCGACAGCCATCCCAGGGCCGCCGCCGCCGGCATGGTCGCCGCCCGTCTCGCCGCCGATCTGGCCGCGGACCCGGAATGGGGTCCGAAACTGGGCCTGACGCCCGCGGCCGCGCCCTGATTTTCGGCGCGGGGATGCGGCGCTTCGCCGGGTCGTGCTATGCTTTTGCCTTCCTGAAGCGTGATATTTCACCACCCAACCGGAGCACCCATATTCCATGAGCGAGATTCGCTGCCGCATCGCCCCGTCGCCCTCGGGCTTCCTGCACATCGGCACGGCCAAGATGGCCCTGTTCAACTGGCTTTTCGCCCGCAGCCAGGGCGGCACCTTCGTGCTGCGCCTGGAGGACACGGACGCCGACCGCACCGAGGAGGAGTACGTGGAGGCGATGTGCGAGGGCTTCAAGTGGCTGGGGATTGACTGGGACGAGGGGCCCGCCTTCGGCGACGAGCCGGAAAAAGGCGCCCTGGGTCCGTACCGCCAGTCGGGCCGCCGCGAGCTGCACCACAACGAGGGCATGCGCCTTGTTGCGGAGGGCAGCGCCTACAAGTGCTTCTGCACCAAGGAGGAGCTGGACGCGGAGCGCGAGCTTGCCAACGCGGAGAAGCGCCCCTTCCGCTACAGCGGCAAATGCCGCAACCTCAGCGCGGAGGAAATTGCCGCAAAAGGGGACACTCCCTTTGTGGTTAGGTTCCGCGTGCCCGAGGGCGAGACCGTCATCGAGGATCTGGTGCAGGGGCCGGTGCGCTTCAACAACCGCGAATTTGACGACTTCATCATCCTCAAGCCGAACGGCGACCCGATTTTCCATCTGGCCGTGGTGGTGGACGACGGCACGATGAAAATCACCCATGTCATCCGGGGCGACGACCACCTGACCAACGCGCCGCGCCACGCCATGCTCTTCAACGCGCTGGGCTATCCGCTGCCGCAGTTCGCGCACCTGCCCATGGTGCTGGACGAGACGGGCAAGAAATACAGCAAGCGCATGCACGGCGCGAACGTGCTGGACTGGCGCGACGAGGGCTACCTGCCGGAGACGCTGATCAATTATGTGGTGATGCTGGGCTGGACCTCGGAGGAGGAGGGGCGCGAGTTCTTCACGCTGGAGGATCTCAAGCGCCTTTTCCGCATCGACCGGCTGAACAAGTCGGCGGCGCGCTTCGACCGGAAAAAACTGGACTGGCTCAACGGCCAGCACATCCGCATGCTCACGCCCGAAAACCTGCGCGACCGGGTCGTGCCCATCCTGGAGCGGGCGGGCTTTGACACCGCCACCAAGAGCCCGGAATGGCTGCTGCGCATGGCCGCGGTCTGCCAGGAAAAGATTCCCACGCTCAACCACATCACCGCCTACACGGACTTCTTCTTCCAGGAGGTTTCCTCCTACGACGAGAAGGCGGAGGCGAAGCAGTTCCGCCAGCCCGACTCGGCGGCGTGGCTGTCGGCGGCGACGCGCGCCATGGAAACGGCCCCGGAATGGACCCATGACGCGCTCAAGGCGGGGTTCGAGCGGGAGACGGAGGCGCTGGGCGCGAAACTCGGCAACCTGGTGAACACGGCCCGGCTCGCGCTCACGGGCAAGCCGGTTGGCCCCGGGCTCTTTGAGCTTGCCGAGCTGCTGGGCCGGGAAACCGCGCTGGAACGGATGGGGCGCGCCCTGGACCATGTGAGGGCGCTTTCTTGAATCGTTTTTAAACCGCGCCGTCCGCAGTCCCTTTGGTTTAAAAAGCGCGGGCTTTTATTATGCCCCGCGCAATTGCTAGTCTATTCGGGGCGCTTTGCGCCGCGCATGAGGGAACCGCAGCAACCTCCCCCGCCTGCCGGGGGGGTACGACCGGGAGAAAGCACGGGTCATGGGCAAGGTCATCATCGGTGTTGATCTGGGCGGCACCAACGTTAAAACCGCCATCGTTTCCACGGACAGGAAAATCATCGCCAAGGAGTCGCGCCCGACGGACGCGGACGGCGGCCCCGGCGCCGTGATGGATGTGATGGAGGCGGGCATCCGCGACCTGCTCAAGGCGAACGGCCTCGGCACCGGCGACGTGCTCGCCGCCGGGTTCGGCGCGCCCGGCCCGATGAACTGGCAGACCGGCGTGGTGTTCAGCCCGCCCAACCTGCCCGGTTGGAAGAACGTGCCCCTCGCCGCCGACATGGGAAAACGGCTCGGCGTGCCCTGCTATGTGGACAACGACGCCAACGTGGCCTGCTACGGCGAGTACTGGCTGGGCGCGGGCCAGGGCGCGGACTGCATTGTGGTGTTCACCCTGGGCACGGGGCTGGGCGGCGGCATCGTCGTGTTCGGCCAGCTCCTGCGCGGCATTGACGGCACCGCCGCCGAGCTGGGCCACCTCAAGGTGCAGCGGGACGGGCGGCTCTGCGGCTGCGGCGCCCGCGGCTGCCTTGAAACCTACGCCTCGGTCACCGGCATGGTCCGCACCGCCCTGGAGGGCTGGGACGGGGCCGACACGCTGCTGAAGGAGATGACCGGCGGCGATCCCGAAAAGCTGGACGGCGAGGTCATTTACCAGGCGGCGGCGCAGGGCGACGCCCACGCGCTGCACGCCTTCATGGAGACGGCCACGTGGATCGGGCTGGGCGCGGCCAGCATGGTGAACGCCCTCAACCCCGAGAAAATCATCCTCTGCGGCGGCATGATCGGCGCGGGCGACCTGCTGTTCAACAAGGTGCGCGAGGTGATGCGGGCCAACGCCTTCGAGGTGCCCGCAAACCGCTGCGAAATCCTGCCCGCCGGGCTGGGCGGCGACTCCGGCGTCATCGGCTGCGCCGGCTGCGCCCTTTGGCGCCACGGGCAGGAGCACCGGGCCTGAGCGGGTTTCCGCCGGCATTGACGCCTGGAAAATCATAAGGAAGCGTTCACGTTGTTTTTGAGGCGGAAAACCAACGGCATCCCCGGAGGCTTGGGATGCCAAATACGGCGCATTGAAAAACTTCAGGAAGAAACCGCCCAAAACAACCCCCTTTTTGACTTTGACGAAAAGGACTGGTTTCTTTGGGGGCCGTCAAGCACCACACCATGACCACCCCCGAGCGTATTTACGCACTGCGCAGGGCACGGACGAACACTTCGCGGGGCACGGCGTCAAAATGCCGCCGCACCGGGTGTACAATGGCGGATACCGGATTGGCATAGAGTCCCGACCCTCGGGTGAGTCGGCGGAATGCGGCGTGAAAGCCCCCCATCCGCCATGGGCGCGCCCCTTAACGGCTGTTGGAGGACAGGGAAATGCGTTCAACTGTTGCGGTCCTTTTTGTGGTTGGCGCGGTGTGCGGCGGGGCGCACGCCTTCGGCCCGGCCACCCACGCCTATCTGGCCGTCAGTGCCGCGGGCAGCAACCATCCGGACATTGTGTGGGGCGCGGTTGCCCCGGACTTTGCGCAGATGGCAAGGGGGGAAAACGCCGCAGCAGCCGCCACACTGGGAAGCATGACCCATTCCGAGTTTGACCGGCTGGCGGACTCGTGCTTTGCCGTCGGCTTCTCCACGCACAACGGTTCCTGGGGCGCGGACTATTACGCGCATCTTTATTACAACACCCAGGCCCCGGACATTTTCTCCACCACCGTCATCCGGCAACTGAGCCAGGAATTCAGCATCCCCATGCAGCGCGGGGAGGACCTTTTTGAGGCGGCCATGGAATATCTGGTGCGGGTGGACTATGGGCCGGGACTGGGAACCCTGCTGGAGCAAAGCGCGCTGGCCTCCGGGCCGCAAAACGAGCAGGCGGTGGTGGACGCCTATGCGGCGGAGCTGGCGGCGCGCACGGCGGGCCTCACCACCGAAGCGGCAGGAACGCTCATCCGAAACGCCTTCCGCGCCTATCTGCAGGCCACAAAAGTATTCGGCGGACAACTGAAGGGGGACCCGGCCGCGGTCAAAACGGCATTGCTGCCAATGCTGGCGGGATACTTGAGCGTGGATCTTGCCACGGCGGGCGCCTATTTTGACCGGGCGGTGGATCTCTGCGACGGCTATGAGGCGGAGCTGGCACGCATCACCGCCAACATGGCCGGCCACATCCCGGCGCACGGCTGCGCCTCCACCGAGGGGGAAGGCGAGGGTGAGGGTGAGGGGGAGGGGGAGGGGGAGGGCGAGAGCCCGCTGGACTTCTGCGCGGCCCTTGATGAGGTCTCGAGCAATCCGCTGCTCGCCGTGGTGGGCGCGGAGTACCAGGACCTGCTCGCGCTGTTGTCGCCCGACATTGCGGACCTGAACGGCCCCTTCACGGTGGACCTGACGAACCCCGCCAATTACATCATCACCGTCCAGGGCAACCAGATGCTGGACGGGGCCAACGAACTGGGCCTGCTGGCGCACATCCTCCGGAAGGAGGACTTTTTCAACGGGGTGCTCTCGCATGATCAGGTCCATGCCGCCTGGCAGCACAACTACAACCATCTCCTGTACGGCAACATCGGCCAGACCCTCGCCCCAACCCTGGTGCCCATGGTGCCCGGACTGGTCGAGGTGCTCACCGCCTATGTCACACTGGGCGACGGCGAACTCACCTCGGCCGCGCACATGGCGGTGGGCGGCGGCGGTTCCTTCGGCTTTGTGGCGGGCCTGTTTTCCCTGCTGAACGACGCCCTGGTGGACAACCTTGGCGGCGGCTTTGCTGATCCCGTTCTCGACAAGGACGACTTCATGCTTCTGCCCCAGTTGGCCGCCGACGGCGACGCGGACGGCGACGGCTTCACCAACCGGCAGGAATACGGGCATTTCAGCCCCCGGGCATGCGTGCTGCCCGAAAAAAGCGATCCGGCCGTTGACTATGTCACGGCGGCGCTCACCCGGTCGATCTGCCCCGATTGCCCAGACTGCCCGGCATGCGTCCCAACCACGGGGCACATGTTTGCGGTGGGCGACAACGCCTGCCTTGCCGTGCCGGGC
>JBHEKP010000153.1:0-36903 GCA_041859375.1 Candidatus Hydrogenedentales bacterium
ACGCCAACGGTGCGGACGATGCGGATGAGGTCGGGGTCGAGGGTGGTTTTGGTTTCCCAGGTGTCGCTGAGGGGGCGCAGAACCATTTTCTGGTCCTGGACGGCGACCATTTTCCCGGTCTCGCCCGCGAGGAGCGCCTCAACGGCGCGCACACCCATGCGGGTGGCGAGAATGCGGTCGAAGGCGGTGGGGCTGCCGCCGCGCTGGATGTGGCCGAGCACGGTGACGCGGCTGTCCTTGAACTCAGAGGTTTCGGCGACCTCTTTTGCGACCCTGATGGCGTCGCCCGCGTCGTCGCCCTCGGCGACAACAACGATGAGGGAGGTTTTGCCGCGCTGGCGGGCGGCGCGCATGTTTTCAACAAGTTTGGCGATGCTGGTGGGCTCCTCGGGGGCGAGCACCTCCTCGGCGCCGCCCGCGATGGCGCTCATGACGGCGATGAAGCCGCTGTGGCGGCCCATGACCTCGACGAAAAAGACGCGATCGTGGGACTCGGCGGTGTCGTGGACGCGGTCAATGGCGTCCATGGCGATGTTGAGGGCGGTGTCGAATCCGATGGTGTACTCGGTGCCGCCGATGTCGTTGTCTATTGTGCCGGGCAGGCCGATGCAGCGGATGCCGTGCTCCTGGTGGAGCGCCTGCGCGCCCCGGTAGGAGCCGTCGCCGCCGACGACAACAATGCCCTCAATCCCGAAATTTGCGAGCTGGGCGGCGGCGAGGGCGCGGCCCTCCGGCTCCATGAAAGCCTTGCAGCGCGCGGTGCGCAGGATGGTGCCGCCCCGGTTGATGATGCCGCTCACGTCGCGGGCGGCAAGGGGGCGGATGTCGCCGTCAATCATGCCCTGGTAGCCCCTGCCGATGCCGTAGACGTCCACATTGTTGGCGATGCCCGCGCGCACCACGGCGCGCACGGCGGCGTTCATGCCCGGCGAGTCGCCGCCGCTGGTCAGCACTCCGATTTTTTTCATCGCATTCCACCTCCGTTGCGCGGACGCGGCCCGTCGCGTCAGCGTTTGCTTTTTGAGGACCTTTTTCCCTTGGCGCTTTTCGCGGGGGCGGGCTTCTCCTCCGCGCCGCCCCCTTTGGCGCGCACGGTGACCTTGTCGCCGATGTTCAGGCGGACGTTCTTTTTCCAGTTGTTCCACTTGAGCAGATCATCCACGCTGACCTTGTATTTGGCGGCAATCACGGAGGGGTTGTCGCCGGACCTGACCACATGGATGATCGTTTCGCCCCCGGCGGCATCCTGCGCTTCCGGGGCGGGCTGCGGGGCCTCCTGCGTCTTTTCCTTCGCGGGGGGGGCCGCCTCCGCCTTTTTCGCCTCCTGCGCGGGCGGCGCGGCCTGGGCCGCGGAAACCGCCACGGCGGCGGGGGCGCGCGCCGCCACGGCAAGGCCCTGGGCGCGCCATTCGGCGAGGGCGGCCACGGCGGATGCCTCCACCCTGCGTCCCACCGCCTCAAGCGCCTCCGCCTCGCCCACGAGGCGGCGCACCTCGCCGAGAAGCCATTCCCCCCGGGAAAGGCCGCCGGGGTTGGCGGTGGAACCGGTGAGGTAGAGGGACTGCTGCTCCTCGCAGCGTGATATGGTGTCGCTGATGGGCTCCAGGAAGGGCTCGCCCCGGTCATCCTCAATCAGGCAGAGCGCGCGGGCCAGTTCGGCCAGGCGCGCGATGACGGGGAGCGCCGTTTCGGCGGGAAGCTGCCCGCCGTGCATCATGGCCTCCAGCTTCGGGAAATGGCGCACCAGTTCGAGAAAGCGCCCCCGGCTGGAATCGTCGCCAAGGCCGGACTGCACGGCGGAAACCAGGGTCCGCATGCCGGAAAGCGCCTCCTGTCCGGCGGCGGCCTGCAGCAGTTCCGAGGCGGCGGTGTTCGCGCGGGCGCGGGCGGCCCCGCCCGGCACGACGCCGCCGATGCCGGAGACAAACCAGGGGGAGGGCCCGGTGGCAAGGGTGAGGCGCGCGCCCTCCGGCTGCACGGAAACGGAGGGGTTTCCAAGCATGTCGGTGGTTTCCAGGCCGACCACCCCCTCAAGGGGCAGCACGGCCTCGGCGGGCTTGTTGCTCCAGCAGGCAAGCATCCAGCGGGCGTTGTCGCGGAACAGCAGCGCCCTCACCCCCTCTGCCAGGGGCATTTCCCCGATAAAATCAGTCTTTTCGAGCCTTCCGGAAAGGCCGTTCATGCAGGCCGCCCCGGCGGTGAGGCCCCCGTCCGCAAACACCATCCCCGAGGGTACGCCCAACTGTCCCGCGCCCTCCGCCCAGGAATCCAGGGCGGTTTTCACCCAGTCGGCCGGGGCGCTTTCTGGAAGCAGCTCGTCCACCCGCCACCCCTCCATGCCGTGGGCAAGGGCGATGGAACGGCAGGCGATCACCGCGGTCCTGGGGGCGTCCCCGGCCCCCACCACCACCTGGTCCACCGCCAGCCGGGGGGCGCGCTCCGCCAGGAACCCGGACAGCAGCTCGGGCCGCTCCAGTTCCACCGCCAGCACTGCGGCGGGGAAAACCTTGAGTATTTTTTCGGCCAGCGCGTTGAACGCCGCCATGTCCCCGTCATAGCGCACATCCCAGCGCGCCACCCCGTTGCCGCCCTCCAGCAGCGCCGGCAGGGCCGCGTCCAAGGCGGCCCCGGACCCGGCGGGCACGCGGCAGAGGCAGGCCAGCCCAAGCTGCCGCGCGAGGGCGGCATGCCCCGGCATGTCCGGGGCGGAGACATCCAGGCGGACCGTCCGCACCCCCACGCTCCTGTAGGCGAGGAGCGCCTTCTTGTCCGGATCGGCGGGGGCGTCCACAAACACCGGCAGGGTCCGCCGCTCGTCCATGCGGTCAATGCGGCAGAAGCGCGCGGAGGTCTTTTGCACCGCATCCCGGATTTCCAGGGAAACCTCGGCGGTGTAGCAGCCCCGTTCGCGGGGGGCGTCCTTGATGGCGCACCAGCGCGGCGCGCCCGCGGTGAGCATCAAATCCCCCAGGGAAATGTCCACCGCCCCGGAGCTTTCCTCCGGCTTCAGGCGCAGCTTCACCCGCGCGGAGACATCCTCCGGGGAAAGCAGCTCGATGACCAGCGGATCGTCCACATACACGAAGGGAAGCGGCTGGTCCGGCGCGACGGTCACGGACACGTCCGCCGACAGCAGCGCCAGCGAAAGCACGGCCAGCAGGCTCATGACCGCACCAGGAAGGGGTTGGAGGCGCGCTCCACCCCGATGGTGGTGGCCGGGCCGTGGCCGGAATGGACCGTCACATGATCCGGAAGGGACATCAACTGGGTCTGAATCGAATAGATCAACTGGGTGTAATTGCCGCCGGGCAGGTCGGTGCGGCCGATGGAGCCCGCAAACAGCACGTCGCCGGAGAAAACGGCGTCGCGTCCCGCAAGCACCACATGCCCCGGACTGTGGCCGGGGGCGTGGCGCACCTGAAGCTCCTCGCCGCCAAAGGCCACCTTGTCGCCGTGCGCAAGAAACTGGTCGGGATCCGGCGAGTCAGGAAAGGGCACCCCGAACATCATCCCCTGCTCGCCCACGGCGCGCAGGAGGGGGAGGTCCAGCTCATGGCAGGCCAGCGGCGCGCCGGTGGCCTCCTTCACGCCCGCGTTGCCGCCGCAGTGGTCGCAGTGGCAGTGGGTGTTCACAATCATGCGCACGTTGAAGCGGGACAGGTAGTCAAGCAGCGCGGGCGACGCCTCGCCCGGATCAATCACAATCGCGTCCCCCCCGTCGGACAGGACGTAGCAGTTCATGTAAAAGGGGGTAAGCTGGAAAATTTTCACGTTCACGGGTGGTTCTCCTCAATCGGGAAAGATGCTAGCCGATTGCGCGCCGCCGTGCAAGAAACGGGCGGGTTTTCCCCAAAAACAGAAACCGGGCGGCCCGGCCTTTTCAGGCTGCGGGCCGCCCGGACAATCACCAAAAACGAATCCTAGAGCGAGTCGAAGTTGCGCTGCCAGGAGGTGCCGCCCTGGGACGCAATCTCGCGCTCCGCAAGCATCTGCACCTTGTTCTGGAAGTCCTTCACGCGGGAGGCGATGATGGTCGCCTCAAGGCCCTTGCGGGATTCCTCGGGCAGGTCCTCGCGGAAGGACCACTTCGGCGTGTCCGTGGTGCCCGTGTTCTCAAAGACGCCCACGTTCTGGCCGTCGAGGGTGCGGTAGTACACGCCCCAGTTGCCGCGCATCAGGCATTCCGCCCATTTCTGCACCTTGGAGCCGAACTGGTCGGTGACCTGGATGTGGGCGAAGAAGTACTCGTTGGACCGCGCGATTTCAAGTTCGCGCAGGTACATGCTGGTGTATTCCTCCTGAAGTTCGGGGGAAACCCAGTTGCTCGCGGCGGCCTTTTCGCGCAGCTGCTGCACGGAGGCAAGGCGCGCGGCGTGGTCGTACTTCTGCGGCGTGAGGGGCATGGACTCCTTGACCAGGATCAGCAGGCGGTCCACATTATGCTCAAGGGCCTCCTTCGTCGCCACGCGGCGGACGTTGGCCTCCTCAAGCTCGCCCACCAGCCCGGTGAGGCGGTCCACTTCGGCCACCAGACCGCGCTGGCGCGCCTGGATGATGGCCGTCTCGTTGCGCAAATCGTCATACACCGCCTGGGCGTTGGCGAATTCCTCGTTCTTGTCGGCAATCTGCTGCTCCACACCGGCGAGCTGGCTCTGCTTTTCCTGCAGCGTCGCGTTGGTGGAGTCAAGCTGGCCGGTCACCTGGTCAAGCTGTTGTGTCTTGGCCGTGATCTCGCGAAGCAGCTCCTCGGCGCGCTGCGGGGAGATCTCCACCCCGCCCTGCTCGGACTTGGGAAGGTTCTGCAGCTTGTTCACCTGGCTCTGAAGGCCGGAAACCTGGTTCTCCAGCTCGGTGACCTGCGCCGCCTTCGGGTTGGGCAGGAACGTGAGATAATCCGCGAGGAAGGGGGAGGCCACGATGCCCGCGCCGGCGGCGATCAGGATCAGCACGATGGCCACCAGCGGGGAGCCGCCCTTTTTCGCGCCGCCCGCCTTGCCGCTCTTCTGGCTGGGGCCGGCCGAGGCGCCCGCGCCCACTGCGGCGGGACGGCCGGAGGGAATGTCAAAGTTCGCGTCAAAACCGCCAAAACCCGTGTCCGGCCCGAAATCGGGAACGGGGGTGCCGCCGGTCGCGTTGGCGCCACCGCCAAAGGCACCCGCGCCGCCGCCAATCGCCTCGCCGCCGCCAAAGTCCGGCTCGTTGAAAACCGGCGTCTCCATGGCCTGCGTGGGGGCGGGCGTCTGGTTGCCGAAGGAGAACCCGGAATCGGCGGGCCCGAAGGCGCTGTCGAAAATGGGGGTCTCCAGGCTCGAATCCGGTCCGGGGCCGATGTCCGGCGTCTCCGGCGAGAAATCGCTGTCCGCCGCGAGATCCTGGAATCCGGCACCGCCGCGGCCCATGCCCATGGACGAAACATTGCCCGTCGGGCTGAACTCAAATCCGGGCGGTGCGGGCTTGATGTTGCCCCCCGCCGGATTCGGCGTTTCCAGTGAAATGTCGCTTAGCGGGGGAAGACCGCCAAAAGCGTCAGCCGCCGGATCGCGGGTTTCAAAATTCCCCAGCGGAGGCAGTTCGGCATCGGCATCCAGCCCACCGCCTGAGTCAAAATCACTCAGAGGGGGCAGGTTGCCCAGCCCGGACTCCTCATCCTTCCGCTTTTTCTCATCCGGGGTGTCACCGCCAAAAAGGTTGTCATCGGCCATCAGACCTACCTCCGTTTCGCCAGTATCCTCTGGTTTACCCTTTGCGGGTTATCAGGTGCATTTTAGCACGGCGCACAATATCTGTCAAGAAACTTCTTGCCGTAACTCCAATAATTTTCAGGGCTAAACCGGCACACCCCGCCAATATCACCGCCAGAATGCCGGGAAAGCATCCTTCGTGTTGACAGTATATGCGATTTCACCTAAAAAAGAAAGATCCGTCAGGGGTTTACCACGCCGATTGTCAATAATATATTCGCGTAAATACGCTGTTCCGCCGTGATAATCTGGAGGCAGGTGTCCGGACCGGAGGCCTCCTCGTAAAAGGTGAACCGGTCGTATTTGGTCAGTTCCATGCCGGGAAGAAGCGCGCGGAACTCAGAAAAAATGGCCGGTTCCGGCCCGTCCGCAGGTTCCATCACGGCGGCGTCCTCCACCGGAACGGCGGTGGTGACCGCCTTCAGCACGTCGGTCACCGTGGGAATTCCGGGGCTGAGGTTCAGGTAAACCAGCCGGGCGTTTTCCCCCAGTTTTGTGCAGGCGGGATAATTGCCGTCGGCAATCATAATCTTTGAACCGTGGCCCGCCGAGGCAATGGCCTCCAGAATATCCGGGTGAAGCAAGCGTTGTTTCAGCATTTTTTCGCCTCCAATTGCAAAATCAAAACAGCCGCGCCGGGGCCGTTCCCGGCGTCACCAGTCCTCGTTCATCGGCGCACCCGCCAGCCACCTGTTGATGAACCCGCCGGTCTGCGGGTTTTGCTGCGCCACCCGCTGCAGCAGCATGGCGGCCTGGAACCATTCGCCCATGGCAATCCGGCACCGCCCCAGGCCCAGCACCGCGTCCATGGCCAGGCCGGGGTCCGCGCTCTTTGCCAGGTTCAGCGCCTTTTCATATTCTGCTGCCGCGGCGGCCATATCCCCCTGGCCCTCCAAAACCCGTCCCAGGGAGGCACGCACCTCCATCTCCGGGATGAGCGCGGCGGCCCCTTTCTCCCCGCCGGGGGCGGCTTTCAGCCGCAGCACCGCCTCGTAATGGCGGCGGGCGCCGGAAAGATTTTTCCGCAAATCCTGGCAAGTGACCGCGAGGTTAAAGTGCACCCGGGCGGACTTGGGATTCTCGCGCAGGGTGGCGCGGAAAAGCCGCTCATTGTCATGCCAGTCCCGGTTGCGTTCCACCGTCATCCACAGCAGCATGCAGGCCATGGCCGCCACTGCGGCGCGGCAGAACGGGACGCCAAGGGGAATCCGTCCCGCGGCAAGGAAAATCCCCTCGAAAAAGGCCCACCAGAACCCGGCCATGGGCACATACATCCAGTGTTCGGCCAGGGGCGCGTTGATGGGAAAAATCCCCGATATGGGAATCCATGCCGCGAGGAACCACACGATTCCGGCGGCAATCCTCGTTTTGCCACCCCTGAAGGCCAGCACCGCAAGCGCCGCCAGCAGCAGGAACAGTCCCGCCCCCGCCGGGGCGGCCCATCCCGGCACGCCGTCGAGGGTGCGCTCCATGTGCAGGCCAACAGGCCAGAACAACATTTTCATGTACAGGAAAAACGCCTGGAAAGTTTCCACCAGCCTCCGCGCCAGGGGTGCGTGCTCCCCGCCGCCGCCCTCGGCAAAACTCAGCACCGTCGCGCGCAGCAGCAGATACCCCAGCAGCACCACCCCCGCGCCCGCCAGGGGCCACAGCCTTTGGGCCAGCCCCCCGCCCTCTTCGCCCCTTTCCTTGCGCGCGCGCTCCCGGACCAGCAGCCCGAGTCCCAGCAGCACCGGAAAAATCAGGCTGGACTCCTTGCTCAGCAACGCCAGCACAAAGGAAAGAAGGCCCGCAACAGAAGCCACAATCCCCCTCCCCGAATGATCCGCCCGCAGAACAAGCATCATTCCCAGGAGCATAAAGGCGGCGGACATCATGTCGGCGCGGCCGCTGATGTAGGCCACCGCCTCGGTGTGCAGGGGATGGACGGCAAACACCAGCGCGGCGGAAAAGGCCGCGGTCAGGGGCGCGCCGAGCGCGAGCAGCACCCCCAGAAGGGCGGCGGCGGCGGCGGCATGCCAGAACATGTTGGAAAGATGGAAAACCAGCGTGGGCAGCCCCTCCGGATAGGCGCGCCCCGAAGCGGCCACGGTCTCCGGGGAGGGGCCCCCGGAGATCGCATAGTCAACCATGAAGGAGGCCGCCACCAAGGGCCGGTAGAAATTGCCCTGCCCCCGCCCGAAGGCGTGCTGATCCTCCCGGAACAACTGAAAGAACTTCGCGGGCTCCTGCACGTGCTTGTGCAGCAGCACGGAGGACACGTCATCCCAGACCCATTCCCCGTCCAGGGTGTTCAGGTAGGCCGCGCAGGCCGCCGCCAAAACAACCGCGCCCGCGCACCATGCCAGCATGGTGCGGGCCGCGGCCCCCCTGGAACCGTCTGTCAGACTGCTCATTGCACATCCACCGCGCCGTGGCCGGCGCAAAAAAAGCGGCCGGACGCCTGATCACATCCGGCCGCACGACCTTTCCGGCGCATTCAACACCGCACCACTAACGGGTGCGCGGCCCGGGAACTTCCCAAACGAAATTGGCCACCTTGTACTCCACCTCCACCGCCTGCTGGTTGCCCACGATGCGCACCAGCCGGAGCACTTCAGACTTGTTCGGCTCCTGACCAATCTTCTCGGGCTTGTAAAATTCCTCGCCCTCGCGGATTTTGAAGGTTTCCTTGCTTCCGGAAACGGGATCAGTCACCTCGCAGAAGACGTAAATCTCGCTGCCGCTCTGGACAAAGCCCGTGACCGAAACCTCCGGCTTGGCAAGCATCATCTCGGCCTCGCGCTCCACCTTGGCGTAGCGGTCACTGCCCGGCTGAAGCACCTTGTAGACATCGCAAAAAGCCTTTACCTTGCGGTAGCGCTTCCCCTCCCGGTTGCTTTTGATCCCCTCCTCGACGTCCTTCTGGAGCATGCCCAGCGCCGCCCGGCCGTTGTCCGTGGCCGACATTTGGGACTTCAGCCCCGTCATGGTGCCCGCCGCGGCCGCACCCGCCTCCAGACTGATGGGTCCTTCGGCGAAAATCTGGGCCAGCGCGCTTTTCATGTTGGCGTAATGCTGCTCCGGAGACGGTTCCGGGGGCGGCAGATTTTCCGGCGGGGGCGGGGGCGGGGGCGGCTCCTGCTGGCAGCCCAAGGCCATGAAAACACACAAAAGAACCAAAATCGCCGCTATTTTCCGCATACTGTTTCCCTTCAAAGACACAATTTCCCTGTGTGCCGTGCATCCTAGCACAGCGGGGCGCGGTGTTACAATCGGCGGGAGCCCGCCCCGGCACACCCGGCGCGGATGATAAAAACAAATATTTCTTTTGCAACAAAGCGGGTTTATGCGGTATAAATAAACAGTGCTTTGCCGGTGTGGTGAGGTGGGCGAAGGACGTCATTTTCTTATAAAAGGATTTTTTGATGAGCCGAATTCTTATAGTTGACGATGAAGTTGACCTGACTGAACTCATCCGCGCAAAGCTCGCCGCGGAGGGGCACCAGCCTTTTGTGATCAACACGGGCGACGGGGCCTTTGAGTACGCAAAACAGATAAAGCCGGACATTTGCCTGCTCGACATCATGCTTCCCGGCAGCACGGGCTACCAGATTTGCAGGCGCATGCGGAAGGATCCGGAACTCTACCGGATGGCCATTTTGATGCTGACGGCGCTGGGCGAGGAGCCGGAAGTCATCCACGGACTGGAGCAGGGCGCCGACGACTACCTGGTGAAACCCTTCAAGCTCGACCGCCTGATGGACAAAATCGCGTCGCTGAACGCCCTGCTGGCCACGCTGGACAACCGGAACCGCATTTCAAACCTCCCCGGCACGGACGCCATCAAGAGGGAGCTGAACCACCAGCTCGCGCGGGGCACCGCGATTGCCGCGGTTTACATTGATATCGTAGGCTTTGAGGCCTTCGCCAAACTGCGCGGCCAGGACACCGCCCGCCAAACCATCGAGTGGTTCTCCAAGATGCTCACCGGTCTGACCCGGTCCCAGGGCATCTACGAATGCTTCACCGCCCACATGGGCCGCCAGCACTTTGTGGTGATGCTGAAACTGGAGGACTACGACCGGTTCTGCCAGAGTCTTGCCTCAACTTTCGACGAGGAAAAGAAGAAGCTCTTCACCCCCGCCGAGCTCTCCAAAGGCGAAATCGTGGTGACGGACAACCAGAACCGCGAGGTGCGCGTGCCGCTGATGGCCCTTTCCATCGGCGTGGCCCACACAGAATTCCGCCAGTTCAAGAGCGCCAAGAAAATGTTCGAGGTGCTGGCGCAGGTCCGTCAGAAGGCCCAGCCGGTGGACGGCAACAGCGTGGTCTTTGTGGACCGACGCCACACCGACCGGTAGGGGGCGGCGTGCGGCGGCTGGGACTGGCGGCGCTTCTTTCCGGGGTTGCCGTCCTGTTGTTTGCCGCCGTGGTGGCCTGGCTGGCCGCGCCTGAAATCTCACCCGAAGAACTGCTCCGCAGGTGTGAAGCCTGCAAACCGGAATGGCTTTCCTACCAGGAGGACATCAAGGGGCAAATCGGCGCGAGACCGGTGGCCCTTTGGCGGGGCGAGCCCGTTTCGGTGCGGCGCACCGGTTCAGGCTGGGAGGTGGCCTTTGCCCTGTCCCCCCCCTGGTCGGAATACGGGGCGGCCGTTCCCGTGCTGCTCCGGGATTCGCTGGGCGGGGAACTCATCCCCGAATCCTCCCGCATGGAGGACGGTCTCCGCGTTTACCGGTACAAGAGCGCCCCGGACGCGGGGGGGCCCTGGGTGGAACTGCATTATCCCCACACGGAGCGGCGTATCGTTCTGGACGCCGCCGGGGCGTGGAAACGTCCGGAATAACCGTCCGGCTCAACGGGGATAATAATAAAGGAAGCCGTCCTCGGCGCCGGCCAGCAGCCCTTTTCTGCCGTCACCCTCCAAATCAATCAGCGCGGGACAGGTGTCATGGCCCGCCAGCACGTCCTCCGTCAACGGCCCGCCGTCGCGCAGCACGATCATGCCGTCCCTCTCCCCCGTGTTGCGCAGGAGGTTCACGCACGGACCGTTCACCAGCACATCCGGCAGACCGTCGCCGTCCCAGTCGCCCATGGTCAGCTTGCGCCTGCCGCTGCCCCCGGCCCAGGCGGCGTTCATGCGCACCGGCGCCGGGCCCGCAAACGGTTCCAGCACACCCTTTTCCAACGGGTTGGCAAGGGGTTGGGCGGCGGTGCGCAGCCCTTCCCGGTCCGAGCGGCGATCGTTATACTTGAACAGGGCCGCGCCGCCGGGACCGCGCATGAGCAGGTCATTCACGCCGTCCTTGTCCAAATCCATCCTGAAACGGCGGCCATTGGAGTCAAAGACACCCTCCTTTTGGGGATCATCCGCCGCAAACACCCGTTTCCCGGGCAGCAGCACCAGATTCCCGTCCTGCCGTGCCCGCTCAAAGAAGGCGAGGAACCCCTCGTGGTCCAGCATGACCAAATCCTGAAGTCCGTCCCGGTTCAGATCAATCATCACCGGCGTGGTGCGCCATTCTGTCACCAGTTCACCCGGTTCGGGCGTCCACCAGAACCATGCGGGCTTGGGGGTTTCCCCCTCCCAGGCTACCCGCACCGGCGTGGCGGGGGCCAATTCGGGCCTGCCGGGCGCGCCAATGTTTTTGAACCACACCACCCGGCCGATGATGCTGTTGCAGATGATGTCGGGCAGGCCGTCCCCGTCCCAGTCGCCCGCGGAAAGTGTGGTGTATCCCCACTTGGCCTCCGCCGGACCCTGTATGGACAGGTTTGGTCCCGCCTGGAAACGGATGGTTTCCCCGCCCGCCGCCAGCCGCACGGGTGGCGCCCAGCGAAGCGGACTGCCGCCGAGATTTTCAATGTGTTCGATGAACCCCGCCGTGTTGCCGCACAAAATGTCCTCGTCGCCGTCGCCGTCCCAGTCCGCCGCGGCGGGCGCGGACAACGCGCCGCATTTCACATACTCCGCGCGCTGCCTGAAATAAACCGGCGTCTTGGCCCTGCCGTCCCCCGCGTTCTCCACGAGCACCACGCGCCCGTCCTCCTTGCCCACCACCAGGTCGGGATCTCCGTCGCCGTCCCAGTCCAGCGCGGCCACCTGGAGCATTTCCAGCTCAAGACGCAGCGGCCCGGACTCCGTTTCCAGGACACGTCCGGCGGCATAGACAGGCGCGGTGCGGGTGCCCGTGTTCTCAAACCAGGTGATTGTGTCCAGGAAGGAGCCGCACACAAGGTCCAAATCCCCGTCGCCGTCCCAGTCCACGAAGTTCGGCGAGGGGCAGCCAAACACATCCACCGGCTTCCCGTCCGCCTGGATTTGGACGGCCTCGCCGTAGGCAGGGGCGGCGGTGGTGCCGGTGTTTTTCACCCAGTACACATACCCATGCAGCGGACCGGCGGTCCACCTGCCCTGCCCGTCATAAGCGTCGTCCCAGCCGTACTCCCGCCAGTCGCTCGCGCCGATGATCAAATCCGCCGCGCCGTCGCCGTCATAGTCCGCAAAGCGCCACTGGTTGTCCCGGTCGGAGTGGAATTTCTTCTCAAAGGGAATCTTCTCCGGGGCGGCGTAAAGGGATTTGGTGAAAGCACGGTGCGCCACCCCCGGCTCGCAGACCACGGGAGCGCCGTCCACATGGGACACGGTCACATTCGGGCGCTTCTCCGTGTCCAGGATGACCGCCGCCTTGAACACGCCGCTTCCGTCGTTTTCGAAGTAATGCAGGCCGCGCGCGGGCACGTCGGCGCAGGACACCAGCAGATCGATGTCGCCGTCCCCGTCATAGTCCATCGGCAGCGGCACCGCCCACAACCCCGCGCCCAAATCCACCACCAGTTCCGGGTTGTTGTATTGCAGCCTGCGCGCCGCGTGTTCCGGGCGGAGATCCGTTGCGGCGTCCACCAGAACGGGCAGCAGAGCAAGCATCAGCAGGTAAATCTTTTTCATGCAGGAATCCTTCCCAAAGCCGGGGGGCTGTGGCGCGTCCGCAACGGGCCATGGTATACTGTGCGCCCCTGCCGGAGTGCCGGCTTCAACGCATAAAACAACACAAACAAGGACCATTTTCATGTACAAGGCGCCGAATATCAAATCGGGGGCGGGCGTGGCGCGCGAACTGGCGGATCTGCCCGGACGGGCGCTGGCGGTGACGATGGACATCCCCTGGGCAATGCTCCAGGAACAGTGCCCCTGGGAGCCCACCCATGTGTTCATGGTGCCGGACATGGACCAGGAGACGGTGGAGCAGGCCGCGGCCACGCTGCCGGAATGCGACGTGGTGGTGGGCGTGGGCGGCGGCTCCTGCTGCGACATGGCAAAATACCTCGCATGGAAGCGTGGCTGCCGCATGGTGCTGGTTCCCACCATCATCTCGGTGGACGCGCCGCTGACCAACATGATCGCCGTGCGCGTGGACAAGACGGTCACCTATGTGGGCGACATTTTCCCCGAGGAGCTGCTGGTGGATTACGACCTGATCCGGCGCGCGCCCGCAGAGCTGAACCGGGCGGGGGCATGCGACATCGCGAGCATCCACACGGCCCTTCACGACTGGAAACTGTCCCACGACGACACGGGCGAGAAATACGACGCGGCGGTGGCGGCGATGGCGGCGGAATGCCTCAACGAGCTGGACCAAAACGCGGGGGAGGTTTACAACGTCACCCCCAGGGGTATTGACACCATCGTGGACCTGTACCGGCGTGAGGTGAAGTTCTGCACGGAATTCGGCAACAGCCGGCCGGAGGAGGGCGCGGAGCACATTGTGGCCTACAACATCGAGCACATCACGCGCCGCCACTTCCTGCACGGCGACCTGGTGGGCTTCGGCATCCTGGCCATGTCTCGCCTGCAAAACAACCGCGCGGACTGGGCGCTGGATCTGATCCGGCGCTGCGGCCTGCGCTACGGCGTGCCGGACGCCTGCCGCGACGAGCTGCGCGCGGCGCTGGCCTCGCTGAAGGACTTCAAAAAACAGGCCGGGCTGTTTTACAGCATTGTCGACACGGCGGAAATTACAGGGGAATTCGTGGACGACGTGCTGTCCCTCCTGCCGCCCCGCTGACCCCCCCAAAAAAGAACCGCCCCCGCCGTCGCGCCGGACGGCGGGGGCGTCTGTTTTCACCGGTTATTTTCTGACCTCCTGCAGGATGGCGCCCGCGCGCTCGGCGATGTTCAGCAGGTGGTCCCCCACCCGCTCCACATGGCCGAGCACGTCCAGGTAGAACACGCTTCCCTGCACATCGCAGCGGCCCTCGTCCAGCCGCACCACATGGGCGTCGGTGCACTGCTTGATCAGCTCCTTCAGCTCGCCGGAGGCTTTCAGCGCCTCCTCGATTGCGCTGGGATCGGCGCCCTCCAAAATGGCGAAAATGGCCTCGAAATGCCGGTCCAGGCATTTGTCCAGCAGCCGCAGCTCCTCCGCGCCCTCCGGGGTGAGGATGTGGTTGCCCCCCTTGAAGAGCCAGTAGATGCCCACCATCTCCTCGGCGTGGTCGCCAAGGCGCTCCGCATCGTTGACCACGTGGATCATCTTTGGAATCAGCGCGGACATGGATGGCTCGATGTCCTTGCGTGACAGCGCCACCAGGTACTCGATGATCTCGCGCTGCAGCCGGTCTATGAGCTGTTCGCGCTCGACAATCTCGTCCGCAAGCTCCTCCCGTTTGTCGGCGAGAAGCAGGCAGCACTGTTGCATGGATTTCTGGCCTTTGCGCACCATGTAGACCACCTCGCGCACGGCCTGTTCCAGGGCGATGGGCGGCGACTGGAGCAGTTTCGGCTCCAGGTACTGGAGCGCCGTGGACTGGTCGGCCTCGGTCATGGGGATGACCCACTGGCAAACCTTTGCGAGCAGGGTGGCGAAGGGCAGGAAGAGCACCACGTTCGTGAAGTTGAACGCCGTGTGCGCGTTGGCGGCGTGGCGCATGAGGTTTTCAGGGTGCATGGAGAAAACCTCGCCCGGCGTGATCCAGTCCACAAAGCCCAGGAACAGGGGATGCCCGTTCCACAAGGGCACGAAGAACAGGAAGTACATGTAGAAGGTGCCGAAAAGGTTGAAGAAGGTGTGGGCCAGGGCCACCCGCTTCGCGTCGCGGTTGGCGTTGAGCGCGGCCAGGTTCGCCGTGATGGTGGTGCCGATGTTGTCGCCGAGGATAAGGGGCACCGCCGTGTAGAAGTTGATGATGCCCTGGCTGCACAACGCCAGCACGATGCCCACCGTGGCGGAGCTGGACTGGACCACGCAGGTGGTCACCGTGCCGATGAGGATGCTCATGAAAACGGGCCACGCGGGCATCGCGCCGCCCGGGGTGCGGGGGGCGCAGTCGAACATGGCGAACCAGGAGATGAACTCCGGGCTGTAGCGGAGGGGCTTCAGCACGTCGGACATCATGTTCATGCCCAGGAAGAGCAGACCGAAGCCGAGCATGCCCTGGCCGAGGGCGCGCCATTTGGGCTGCTTGGAAAGTCCGGCGATGATCAGGCCCAGCGCGATGGCCGGATAGGCCATCTCGTCAATTTTGAAGGCGATGAGCTGCGCCGTCATCGTGGTGCCGATGTTGGCGCCGAAGACCACGCCGATGGCCTGGGTGAGGTTCACCATGCCCGCGTTGACAAACCCCACCAGCATCACCGTCATGGCGCTGGACGACTGGATGACGCCGGTGATGAGCGCCCCCGCCAGCATGGCCACAAAGCGGTTGCGCGTCATGGCGCTGAGCACCACGCGCAGGCGCTTGTCCGCCATGCGCTGGAGCCCCTTGGACATGATGGTCATGCCGAAGATGAAGATGGCCAGCCCGCCCATGAGCACCACCGCAAGCTGGCCCTTGCTCATGGCCATGGCCTCGAATTCCAGGGCCAGCACGTCAAAACGCTCGGACAGGGGCACCTCGCGGTTGTCGTTGATGTCCACGCAGGCGAAATACTGCTTCACCTTCTTTCCCAGCTTCCATGAGGTGGTGGCAACGCCGTTCTCGTCGGAAAGCACCCGCCGTTTGCCCATGGAACTGTCGGAATCGCCCCCCTCCGTGCGGAAAAACACCTCCACCCCCGTGGCGGGCGTGCCGTCCGGGTTTTGCAGCCGCACGCCGATGGCCTCGATGGTGCCGCCCGTGGCAGTCTCCAACGCCTCGCCGATGCGCTCAACGCCGCCGATGACGCGCATGCGGACGGGCTTCACATTGGGGTACTCCGGCGCGGAGGCCTCGACCCAGATGTCGCCCGACCAGCGTCCGAGCCTTAGGCGCGCCGCCGCCGCGCCGCCCGCGTCGGTGATTGTCTCCTCCTCGGGTTTTCCGGTGGACTCAAAGACAGCCCCGGTGGCGGGGTTCTCCACGCGGAAAAGAACCTTTTCCCCCTTCACCGCATGGCGTTCCCCCTTGCCGCCCAGCATGCCGGGCATCACGGGGCTCTCAAGAACGACCCGGAACGGGTTTTCAAGCAGTGTGCCGTGGAGCGCGGACTGTCCGTCCCCGGAGGCGTGCTCGTCCGGAACAAGCACATCAGGGACCGCACGCCCCCCCCCGGAGCAACCCGCCGCAAAGAGCAGCAGCCCAACCGGCACCAACAGCGTGAAAACACTTTTCAAGCAATTTTTTATCGGCATAAACATCCCTGTCATTCCCTTTGACCATGATGCCGCGCGAAAAACCAGCCCAAACAGCGCCCTAAGTCCGGGGCGGCAGCGCATTAACCGGGCGTCCCGGCCCGCCGCCGTCCCCCTGATGGTCTTAAGACTATCAGGGGATTGTTAGATTTTTATTAAGGCGCGGAAGTCCCCCCCCCATGTTTCACGGCGGAGGGGTGGGTTTTCGTCCCGGAAATGCAACGGCGGGACCGGAATGATTCCGGCCCCGCCGTGTCTGCCGTGGAAGGGAAACTAGAAGATGTAACCGCTTTCACCGTGCTCCGTGAGGTCCAGACCGGTGACCTCGTCCTCCTCGTTGACCCGCAGGCCGATGGTGGCCTTGAGGATGGAAAGGATGATCACCGTGATGATCCCGCAGTAAACGATGGTGATACCGACGCCGGCGGCCTGCATGAGCACCTGGCTGATGATGTTCATGCCCTCCTTGGCGCCGCCAAAGGCTGAGGAGGCGAACACGCCGGTCAGAATCGCGCCGATGGCGCCGCCCACGCCGTGCACGCCGAAGGCGTCGAGCGAGTCGTCGTAGCCGAACATGTGCTTCATGGTCGTGGCGCTGAAGAAACAGCAGACGCCCACAATCGCGCCGATGAAGAAGGCGCCGGCGGGGCCGACAAACCCCGACGCGGGGGTGATTGCCACAAGGCCGGCCACCGCGCCGGTGGCGATGCCCAGGGCGCTCGGCTTGCCCTGTTTCAGCCATTCCACGAACATCCAGGACAACGCCGCCGTGGCCGTGGCCAGGTGGGTCACCAGCATGGCCATGCCCGCCGTGCCGTTGGCCGCGACCGCGCTGCCCGCGTTGAACCCGAACCAGCCCACCCACAGCATGCACGCGCCGGTGACGGCCATGCCCATGTTGTGGGGCGGCATGGGCTCGGACCCGTAGCCGCGCCGCTTGCCCAGCATGAGCGCGCAAATCAGCGCCGCCACGCCGGCGTTCACATGCACCACCGTGCCGCCCGCGAAGTCAAGCACGCCCATGATGTCGCCCATCAGCGAGCCCGGGCCGGCCCACACCATGTGGCACACGGGAATGTAGACGAAGGTGAACCACAGGCCCATGAACCAGAGCATGGCGGAGAACTTCATGCGCTCGGCGAACGCGCCGATAATCAGGGCCGGGGTGATGATGGCGAAGGTGAGCTGGAAGCAGTAGAACACCGACTCGGGGATGGTCATGGTCAGGCTGTCCACCGCTATGCCCGAGGAAAAGAGCTTGGCGGGGGTGCCGATGAGGGAGTGCAGGTTGAACACCCCCTGCTCCATGCCGGTGGCGTCAAAGGCGAAGGTGTAGCCGTAAACGGCCCACAGCACCGTGATCAGCGCCGTGATGGAAAAGCACTGCATCAGCACCGACAGCACGTTCTTGCTGCGCACCAGGCCGCCGTAGAACAGCGCCAGTCCGGGAATGGTCATGAACAGCACCAGCACCATTGACGTGAGCATCCAGGCGGTGTCGCCCGTGTCCAGCGACGGCGCGGCGGCGGCTTCCACCGCCGCCTCCGCCGGGGCGGCGTCCTGCGCGAACACGGCGGGCGCCAGCATCAGGGCGAAGGCCGCCGCCTGGGCCAAAACCATCAGCCAGTTTAGTTTTTTTGCCTTTGCGGCCGTTGCGGTTTGCATATTCTTAAACTCCTGTCTGTTGTTTTCCGGGGTTGTTGTCCTGTGTTCCGGGCCGTGCGGCCTACTCGACCACGACCTCGCCGGTTTCTCCGGTGCGGATGCGCACCGCGTCCTCCACGGGCGAGACGAATATCTTCCCGTCGCCGATGCGCCCGGTGGCCGCCGCGGAAATCACCGCGCCAAGCACACCCTTGAGCTTGTCATCGGGAATGACCACCTCCATTTTGATTTTGGGGAGGAACTCCACCACGTACTCCGCGCCGCGGTACATTTCCTTGTGGCCCTTTTGGCGGCCGAAGCCCTTGACCTCGGTCACGGTGAGTCCGGTGATGCCCTCCTTGGCAAGGGCCTCCTTGACTTCCTCCAATTTGAACGGCTTGATGATGGCTTCCACTTTTTTCATAGGCTTTGCCGTGTCCGGCTCCTTTCCTGGTCTCATTGCCTGCCACCCACCCTGCGGCATCCCTCCATCGTGATACCGGCAAGATGCGTTTCAACTGTGCAATCATTCATCAGGGTAGAAGGCAATCTCCGTGCCAACAATCGCTTCCCAACCTTCCGGCAATTTATTATTTCCTGTAAATAATTATAAATAAATAGTTTATGATTATTTTTATTCCTCCTGACCATGCCGCACCTCCGTCCCCGGATAATGGCTCGCCAGCATATTTTCCCACCATTTGGTAGCATGGGAAGGCGAACGTACCGGAATGTACCTGCGGGAGCCGCCCCGCCCCGCCCGAAACCAACCAATCAATGGCAGGGCGAAATCCTACCTTTTAGTACGGAATCAGGGAAAATCACGGTTGTAATCCGACCGCATTTATGCCAAGATTGTGCGTCGTTTAGTATTAGGAAGCCTTCCGGATTTCTAATCGCCCTGTTGGTGGTGTCATTGTGTTTTTGCTGGGTTCGCCAACCCACAGAATGCGATGGCCCGTTGGATTCTGGTTCCAGGAATTCTGCGGCTCAGTCGTCATCGTGCGCTTTGAGTATGCGTAAATAGTCGCGGAAACTGGCTTTAACAAGATTTTGGCGCGTTGTTTCGCGCTTTGAATGTGATCAAACAATGAACATGCTGTATGTGGCCCTTTTTTTGGGGCTCTCCTTGATTATGGTAGGCGGCGGGCTTGCCTTTTCTTATTTGGTGGCCCCGCACCGGCCTGGAAGCATTAAAAACACCCCCTATGAATGCGGCGAACAGCCCATCGGCAATGCCTGGATACAGTTCAATGTGGGTTATTACCTCTTTGGCCTGATGTTTCTGGTGTTCGATGTGGAGGCGGCATTCCTTTATCCCTGGGCGGTGGCCTACCGCCATCTGGGCGTTGCCGGACTCGTCGAGGCGGGTATTTTCATCCTCATCCTTCTGGCGGGTCTTGCCTATGCATGGAAAAAGGGGGTGCTGGAATGGGTCTGATGCTGGATCATTTGCCCGGCATTTTGGACCGTTTTCCGGGCGGTTCCGTGCTGGTCACCACCATTGACAGCCTGGTGAACGCGTCCCGCGCCAACAGTCTTTGGCCGCTCGGGTTCGGCACCAAATGCTGCGCCATTGAGATGCTGATGGCGACGGGCGCTTCGCACCAGGACATCTCGCGTTTCGGCGCGGAAGTCGTCCGAAGCTCCACCCGCCAGGCGGACCTGATGATCATCGCCGGGGCGATAGTCAGGAAAATGGCCCCCAGGGTCCGCCTGCTCTACGAGCAGATGGCCGAGCCCCGTTATGTGATTGCCACCGGTTCCTGCGCGATTTGCGGGGGGCCCTTCCAATACAACTCCTATCATATTGTCCATGGTGTTGACGAAATCATTCCCGTGGACGTGTATGTGCCGGGGTGCCCCCCCCGCCCGGAGGCTTTTTTCTGGGGGCTTTTGGCGCTCCAGCGGCTGATCAAGGAGGGCGAATCCATCCGCCACCCGGAAATCCGCCGGAAACCGGTCATGACGGCCCTTCCCCAGGGAATCACCATGGAGGACATCCGGGGGGAGATGCGCCGCCTGCTGGAAGAGCAGAACGTGGTGCACGTCAACGATTCCGCCGAAAACAAGGTCTGGACCGCAAGGTTGAAGGAATGGATCCGCAAACCCTCCTCAAAACTGTGACGGGGCTTTTCCCCGAGGCGCAGGAGCGCCCGAATTCCTCGCCCGCCGCCGTGCGGGTGGGGGTCGGCGCCCTGTCCGCGCTGATGGGGCGGCTGCGCAACGACGGGGAATTCTCCTTTGACTTCCTGCTGGACCACACCGCCATTGACTGGATTGACGAAAACGTGTTCGAGCTTTTGTACCAGTTGTTCTCCACAACCCACGGCCATTCCCTGACCGTGAGCGTGCTGGTTGACAGGGCGAACCCCCTGACGCCGACCATGTCCGGCCTGTGGCCCGTCGCGGAATGGCAGGAGCGCGAGGTGTACGACCTTTTCGGGGTGCTCTACGACGACCATCCCGATCTGCGCCGTCTCTTTCTGGAGGATGACTGGTCCGGCCACCCGCTCCGCAAGGATTACGAGGACAAAAACATGCTGCGGCAGCCGCAGTAAACGGTTAACACACCGGCCATGACCCTTCACATGCGCACATTGGACGAACTTTTGACACCTCCCGGTGCGGACAGCAGCGGGTTGTCAACACAGGAGTACTTTGTGAACATGGGGCCGCAGCACCCCATTTCGCACGGTTCCCTGCGTCTGGTGCTGCGCCTGGACGGCGAGACCGTCAGGGAGGTGATACCGGTGCCGGGCTTTGTCCACCGCGGCATTGAAAAGATGTGCGAGCACCTCACCCCCCGGCAAATCATCCCGCTCACCGACCGGCTGGACTACCTTTCCGCAATAATGAACAACTGGGCGGTGGCACGGGCGGTGGAGTCGGCGGCGGGCATCGAAATCAACGACCGCATTGAGACCATCCGCACGCTGATGGCGGAACTTCAGCGCGTCCAGAGCCACATGCTGTGGTGGGGCGTGCTCGGGCTCGACCTGGGGGCCTTCACGGCGTTCCTCTACGCCTTCCGCGACCGGGAAATCATCAGCGAGCTTTTCGAGGAGACCATCGGCGCCCGGCTCACCATGAATTATGTCCGTCCGGGCGGGGTCATGTTCGACATCAATGCCGATTTCCCGGAAAAGGTCAAAAAGCTGGTTGGATACGTCCGTTCGGTTGTGGGTGAGTACGACACGCTGCTCTCCGGAAACGCCATCCTCCAGGAGCGCCTGCGCAACATCGGCGTGCTGGACCCCGGCAGGGCCGTCGCGCTGGGATGCACCGGCCCGGTGCTGCGGGCCAGCGGCGTGCCCCTTGATTTGCGGAAGACCGCCCCCTACGGCATGTACGGAAAAACTGAATTCGACGTCGTGGTCGGCTCAACAGGCGACTGCTGGGACCGGTATTATGTCCGCATGGAGGAAATCCGCCAGTCGCTGCGCATCATCGAGCAGCTGGTTGATTCCATACCGGAAGGGCCGGTGAACGTGCTGCGCCCCAACGCGCGCGTCATTGTCCCGGAGGGCGCCCATTACAGCCAGATTGAAACCGCCCGGGGCGTCCTTGGCGTGCTGCTGGTGTCCGACGGCAGGAGCACGACACCCCGCAGGCTGCATTTCCGCTCGCCGAATTTCAACAACATGTGGGCGGTGACCGCCCTCGCCCCCGGATGGAGAATCGCGGACATCATCGCCATACAGTCGAGCCTTGACCTCGTAATACCGGACATAGACAGGTAAGCCATGCTGGAACAGGCCGTCACACACACAGCCATTGCCGCCGCGGCGGGAGCCGCCTGGGGCGCGCGCACCGTTTCCGACCGCACCATGGCCGCGGTTCAGGACGGCTCGTGGCTGGCGGCCGCCGCCCTCATGGCCGCGGCGGTGGCGGCGCTCGGCGCGCTGGTGACGCTGGTGGGCCTGGTGCTTATCTACGCCGAGCGCAAGATTGCGGGCCATTTCCAGTGCCGCCTCGGGCCCATGCGGGTGGGGCCGCACGGCATCCTTCAGACGGTGGCGGACGCGGTGAAGCTGCTGCTGAAGGAGGACGTCATCCCGGAGCGCGCCGACAAGGCCATGCACCTCCTCGCGCCGTTCCTCTCCATGGCGGCGACGGTGCTGGTGCTGGGCGTGATTCCCTACAGCCCCGCCCTCCAGATCATTGACGTGAACGCCGGGGTGCTCTATGTCACGGCAATCAGCGGCTTCGGCGTGATGGGCATCCTGCTCGGCGGGTGGAGCTCAAACAACAAGTGGTCCATGGTGGGGGCGATGCGCGCGGGCGCGCAGATCATTTCCTACGAGATCTCCGCCACGCTGGCCCTGCTGGTGGTGGTGCTCTTCGCGGGGTCCATGTCCCTTTCACAAATCGTGCTGAGCCAGGACGCGGGCTGGTGGGTGTGGCGCGCGCACGGCGTCGGGCTGGTGGCCTTTGTCATTTTCGTGATTGCCGCCACGGCGGAAATCAACCGCACGCCCTTTGACATCCCGGAGGGCGAGTCCGAACTCGCCGCCGGATTCCACACCGAGTATTCGGGACTCCGGTTTTCCTTCTTCTTCCTGGCCGAATTCATCAACGTCTTCGTGGTTTCCGCCATGTCCGCCACCCTGTTTCTGGGCGGGTGGATGCCCTTCCACATCGGCGGCTGGCGGGCCTTCAACGAAATCATGGACCTCATCCCGCCGCTGCTGTGGTTCTCCGGAAAAACAGCCTTTGTCGTGTTCCTGATCATGTGGTTCCGCTGGACATTCCCGCGCCTGCGCGTGGACCAGCTGATGTACCTTGAGTGGAAGATTCTGCTGCCCATCGGTTTCGTGAACCTGTTCGCGGCGGCGGTGGTGGTGCTTTTCAACCTTTACCCGTTTCCAATTTTACCCTAGGAAAGAGGACGGACCCCGGCATGGGACGTGTTGACTTCAAGGATGTGAGACGCGAATCGCGCGCCTTTGCGGGCATGACCGTGCCCGTGGCGGTGGTGCCGCGCTTCAAGCGGCAGTCCTACCCCGCGCGCTTCGCCCTTTCGCTGAAAAGCCTCCTTGACGGCATGCGCCTGACCTTCGGCTACCTGGCGCGCCCGTCAACGGTCGTGACGCGGCAGTATCCGGAAAACCGCGGCGTCCTCAAATTCCCCGAACGCTACCGCGCCAGCCTCAAATTCCGCCATGACGAGAACGGACACCACTACTGCAACGCCTGCGGCAGCTGCGAGAAGGCCTGCCCCAACGGCTCCATCATCCTGCACAAGCAAAAGGGCGCGGCCACGGGCAAGAATGAAATCGAACGGTACGTCTGGCGCATGGACTCCTGCATGATGTGCAACGCGTGCGTGGAGGCGTGCTCCTTCGGCGCCCTTGAGATGTCGCACGACTTTGAAAACGCCGTGTACGACCGGCGCCTGCTGGTGTACACGCTGAACCGCTACGCGGGCCCGCCCGCGGCCGTCATGAACGGCGTCACGGACGCCGAGGAGCGCGCGGGAATGATGACCGCGCTGGACGCCTACGGCGGCCCGGTGCCCATGAACGGCCACGCGCTTCCGAACACACCCGCGCTGGGGGGCGGGCCGGACGCGGGGGCCCCCGACGCCGGGGGGGGGACGCCATGATGCTTGCCGCCCTTCACGCGCTGCTCTTCTGGACCGCGGCCGCGGCGGTCGTGCTGCTGGCGCTCGCCGTGGTGAGCGTGCGCAAGCTGCTGCGCGCGGCGGTGGCCCTCATGGGCGTGCTCTCCGCGACCGCCGGATTGTATGTCATGCTCGACGCGCAGTTTCTCGCGGGGGTGCAGGTGCTGGTGTATGTCGGGGGCATCGTGGTGCTCATCGTCTTCGCCATCATGCTCACGCGCTCGGGGGAGCTGCTTGAGGATGTCCCAACCATGAAACGGAAGGTGATGGGCGCGGCGGTGGCGGCCTGCTTCCTCGCCCTTTCCGGCGCGGCGCTGTGGAACACCCCCTTTAAGGTCACTCCGGCGCAAAACCACCACCCGGACGAGGCCCTGGAAATCGGGCTCGCCCTGCTGGACGCGGGGCCGAACGGCCATGTGCTGCCCTTTGAGGTGGTCTCGCTGCTCCTTTTGGCCTCCATGATAGGCGGCATTGTGATCGCCCGCAAAACGCCCCCGCCTGACCAGCCCTTCACAAGCGGCGGGGATATGCCGGGTGAAACGGATGTGCGCCCCCCCCTGAGCCAGAGGGATGTGAAACCGGGAGGGGGCGGAAAATGAGCGGACTTATGGAATTCGCCGCTTCCTGCAACCCCGGCATCCGGGGCTGGCTGATGCTGACCAGCGTCCTGTTTTCCATCGGCCTTTACGGCCTGTTGACCCGCCGCAACGCCGTGGGGGTCCTGATGGCGGTCGAGCTCATGCTGAACGCCGCCGCGCTGGACTTTGTCATATTCAACCAGTTCTGCTCCGTCTCCAAGATTGACGGCCATGTCATGGCGGTGTTTGTCATTGCCACGGCCGCGGCGGAGGTGGTGGTGGGCATGGCCATTTTTGTGGCGCTGTACCGGTACCGGGGCACGGTTGACGTGAACCGGATGGACACCATGCGCGATCCGGTGCGGGCCATCCAGGGGCCCGCGGAGTTCAACCGGGAAGTGTTGGCGGAAATCAACAAACAATACAAGAGCAGGCATGACCGGCACTGAAATGACATCACCCGAACAGTTTGGGTTCATCCTGCGCCACGCATGGCTGGTGCCGGCCATCCCCCTGTTTTCGTTCGTCCTTGTCGGGCTGGTGCTGCGCCCGCTCTCCCAAAAACTGGCCGGCATCGCCGGAACCCTGGCCGTCTTTGCCGCGTGGGTTTGCGCCTGCCTCATCGCCCGCGAGTATTTCCTGCTCTTCCCGCCGGGCGGGGAGCATCCCGCGGTTGTGCCCTGGGCTTTTGAATGGCTCCGCTACCAGCCGGGCCTGGCGGTGAACGTGGGCGTCATTGTGGACCCCATATCAGTGCTGCTCATGCTGGTGGTGACGACCGTGAGCACGCTGGTGCATGTTTACAGCACCGGATACATGCGCGGCGACCCCGGTTACGGCCGGTTCTTCACCTATCTGAACCTGTTCACCTTCAGCATGCTCGGGCTTGTCGCGGCCCCGAACATCCTCCAGATGTATGTGTGCTGGGAGCTTGTGGGCGTGAGCAGTTTCCTGCTCATCGGGTTTTACTACCAAAAGCCCTCCGCCGTCGCGGCGTCCAAGAAGGCCTTTATTGTCACACGTTTCGCCGATCTGGGATTTCTGATCGGCGTGCTCATCCTGGGCTGTTACGGTTATACGCTCTTTGCGGAGACCGCGCCGGCCGTTGCCGCGGAAAGCGCCGGCCGCTGCGCCATGCCGCTCCAGCCCTTTGATTTCCTGTACCTGAACAGCCCCGAATTCCTGGGCGCTTTCGGGCCGGTTGCGGGCATGTTCGGCATGTCGTTGCTGACCGTGGCGCTGGTGCTGGTGTTCATGGGCGCGGCGGGCAAGAGCGCGATGTTCCCCCTGCACATCTGGCTGCCCGACGCGATGGAGGGGCCGACGCCGGTGTCGGCGCTCATACACGCCGCCACCATGGTGGTGGCCGGGGTCTACCTCGTCGCGCGCCTCTTCCCGGCCTTTGCCTTCAGCGGCGGCGCGCTGCTGGTGGTGGCCTGTGTCGGGGCGTTCACCAGCCTTTTTGCGGCGGTCATCGGCATGACCCAGGACGACATCAAGCGGGTGCTGGCTTTTTCGACCCTGAGCCAGCTCGGCTACATGATGCTGGCGCTGGGCGTGGCGACCATGGAGCACCCCCTCGGACACACCGCCGGCATGTTCCACCTGTTCACACACGCCTTCTTCAAGGCCCTGCTCTTCCTGGGCGCGGGCGCGGTGATTCACGCGGTGCACAGCAACGAAATCTGGGACATGGGCGGGTTGCGGCGCAAAATGCCCGTAACCCACGCGACTTTCCTCATCGCGACGCTGGCAATCAGCGGATTCTGGCCCTTGTCCGGCTTCTTCTCCAAGGACGAAATCCTCGCGTCCGCACTGGAGACCGGCCATTATGTGATCTTCGGCGTGGCGCTCTTTGTGGCGGGCCTGACCGCCTTTTACATGTTCCGGATATATCTGGTGGCCTTCTGGGGCGGACACCGCAGCGACCGCGCGCGCCACGCCCATGAGGTTTCCCCCGTGATGTGGGCGCCCCTGGTGGTGCTGGCGGTGCTGAGCATCGTCGCCGGATATGTGCCGATGTCAGATTTTGTCGGCATCGGCGCGGGGCACGCGGGGCATCACGGCGTCAATTTTGCCGTCGCCGTTCCGGCAACCCTGGCGGCCCTTGCGGGTGCCGGCATGGCGATTTTCCTTTACACGGGCTCCGCCAACCGCGCCGCGGCGGTTGTCCGCCTCCTTGGCGGCGTCCATGTGACGGTCAAACGCAAATTTTACATTGACGAGATTTATCTCTTTGTGACCCATCGCGTTGTGTTCAGCCTCGTGTCCCGGCCAATCGCGTGGTTTGACCGCACCGTTGTGGACGGCGGGGTCAACGTCTCCGCATGGTCAACGCGCGCGCTGGGGCATGTCTTCAGTTGGCTTCAAACAGGACAGGTGCAAACTTACAGCGGCTGGTACGCGGGGGGCGCGCTCATTGTGCTCCTCGTGCTCTGGGCCGCACTCATATAGGAACCGGGTGTTTTCATGGGTTTGGTTAGCTGGTTGATAGCGGTGCCGTTCATCACCACCCTGGCGGTGATTTTCACGCCCGCCCGGCAGTGGCGGATGATTCGCTGGATTTCCGCCGCAGGCACGGGCGTCCAGCTCGCGCTCACGGCCGTGCTGACCGTCCTGTACTGGAACGCCGCCCTGCCCGACACTGCGGCCAACATGACCGCCAGGCTGACGAGGCTCTATTTTGTGGAGCGCATCCCCTGGTTCGAGTCCCTCGGTATTCAGTATTACGTGGGGGTGGACGGCATTTCAGTCTCGATGATCATCCTGACCTCCATCATCATTTTCACGGGCGTGCTCGCAAGCTGGAATGTGGAGACACGGCCCAAGGAGTTCTTCGCCCTGCTGCTGCTGCTGGTGACGGGCGTCTTCGGCGTGTTTGTGAGTTTTGACCTGTTCCTGTTTTTCATGTTCTACGAGCTGGCGGTGCTGCCGATGTACCTGCTCATCGGCGTGTGGGGCACCGGCCCCAAGGAATACTCCGCCATGAAGCTCACGCTGATGCTGCTGGTGGGCAGCGCCTTCGTGCTGGTGGGCTTCCTCGCGCTTTACCACGTGTCCGGCCTGCGCACCTTTGATCTCCAGGCCCTCGCGCAGGTCCCCTTCCCGCGGGAATTCCAGGGGTGGGTGTTCCCGATGATCTTCGTGGGTTTCGGCGTGCTCGGCGCGCTCTATCCCCTGCACACCTGGTCGCCCGACGGTCACAGCTCCGCGCCGACGGCGGTTTCCATGCTGCACGCGGGCGTGCTGATGAAGCTGGGCGGCTACGGCGCGCTGCGCATCGGAGTCTACCTCCTTCCGGAGGGCGCGAAAATGTGGGGCCTTTTCTTCATGGGCCTCACCACCATCAACATCCTCTACGGCTCCCTGGGTGCCGTGATACAGAAGGACCTCAAATATTTCACAGCCTACTCCTCCGTGAGCCACTGCGGGTTTGTGCTCTTCGGCGTGGCCACCCTCACGGTGATGGGGCTCAAGGGCGCCGTCCTGCAGATGTTCAGCCACGGCATCATGACGGGGCTCTTCTTCGGACTCATCGGCATGGTCTACGGGCGCACGCACACCCGCCTGATCCCGGACATGGGCGGCCTGGCCAGGGTCATGCCGTGGCTGGCGACCGCCTTTTACATCGCCGGCCTGGCGAGCCTCGGACTGCCCGGCCTTTCCGGCTTCGTGGCGGAAACCCACGTGTTCCTGGGCGGATTTTTCGGGAATGAGTGGACAAACCCCGCCGCCTCGCGCGTGCTGACCATTCTGGCCACCATGTCGATAGTCGTGACCGCGGTCTACGTGCTGCGCGGCCTGGCCATGGTGTTCCAGGGGCCGATCACCGACCCCGAATACGAATCACTGACGGACGCGAACCTGCCCGAGCGCATTTCCACGGGCATTTTGATTGCGACCCTCGTGTTCGTCGGCGTGATGCCCGGTTATTTCATCACCCTGATTGAAAGTTCGGTCATGCCCATGATCAACCGGCTTTCGGGGGGGGTGTGACATGGCGTGGACGGCGGACATTATGCTGATGCTTCCTGAAATCATGGTCGTGCTCACCGCGCTGGCGGTGCTGCTTGCGGACCTTTTCCTGGACGAGCGGCGGCGCGGGGCGGTTTCCGTTCTTGCCCTCGCCGGCCTGGCGGCGGCGGGGGCCGCGCTGCCCGTCCTGACCCCCATGGACGGCGCCGCCCTGGGCGGCCAGTTTGCCATGGACCCGGTGGCGTGGTGGTTCAAGCTGTTTTTTGTGCTGTCCGGCCTGGTCACCGTGGTGCTCTCAATGGACCTGCTGCACGGCCGCACCGCCGTCCGGATGCGGGGCATCGGCTCGCCGGGCGAGTATTACACGGTCCTCCTGCTCACCGTCAGCGGCATGATGTTCCTCGTCTCCTCCCGCGACATGATTTCCCTCTATGTGAGCCTGGAACTGGCCACAATTCCCCTGTTCGCGCTGGCGGCGTGGCGGCGCGAGGACGTGAAATCCGGCGAGGCCGGCCTGAAGTACGTCATCATTGGCGCGCTGGCGTCGGCCTTTATTCTGTACGGGCTCGGCCTGCTCTACGGGCTGGCGGGCCAAATCGGCCTGGATGCCGTGCGGTCGGTCCAGGGCAGCCCGGCCTTCTGGCTGGCGGCGGCCATGCTGGTCGCCGGGGTCGGCTTCAAGCTCACCCTGGTCCCCTTCCACCTGTGGGCGGCCGATGTCTTCGAGGGGGCGCCCATGCCCGTGACCGCCTACCTGTCGGTCGCCTCAAAGGGAACCGGACTGGCCTTCATGTTCCAGTTGTTTTTCCGCGGAATGGGCGGATGGCTTGACGACTGGTCCCTGCTCATCGCCCTGTTCGCTGCGGCCACCATGACCCTGGGCAACTGCGCGGCCATGGTGCAGGACAACATCAAGCGGTTCATGGCCTTCAGCGCCATTTCACACGCGGGCGTCTTCATCATGGGATTTCTCGGTCCCCGGGATTTCGGCGTGCCCGCCATGCTTTTCTACCTGCTCGCCTACATCGCCTCCACCTTTGGCATGTTCGCGGGCATCGTCTGGTACTCAAACATGACCGGACGCGAGCGGATTTGCGACTACCGGGGCCTGTCCCGGACCAATCCGCTCATGGCCCTGGCGATGATGCTCGCGCTCTTCAGCCTGGCGGGGATCCCCCCCCTCTCAGGCTTTGTGGGCAAGTTTTTCCTCTTCAGCGTGGCGGCGGGCGCGGGATTCCACTGGCTGGTCGGTGTGGCGGCGGTCAACTCAACCATCGCCCTGTACAATTACCTGCGCATCGTGCGGCAGATGTACATCGAGCCGGTGCGCGAGGGCGACGCGCCACCGCGGGCGGGGGTCATGCTTGGCGCAATGACCGCCCTGCTGTGCGTTCTCGTGGTCGTCCTCGGCATCATCCCCTTCTTCTACAACGCCATCCACGCCGGAACCGTCTCCTGGATGCGCGCTTTCCTGCCCTTGTGACCACCCGCCGCGCCGGGAAGAGCCCCCGCCCGGCGGTTGTTATACTTCGCGGGCACGGGTTGGCCTGCCCGGCAAGCGGAGAGGCGATGATGAGCAGGATGAACCGGCGTGATTTCCTGAAACGTTCCGCGGCGGGGCTTGCGGCGCTTCCGGCGGCCCTGCCCGCCGCCGCGGCCGACACCCCGCTTCTGCCCACCACCCAGCGCACCCTTGGGAACACGGGCATCAAAACCACGCTGCTGGGAATCGGCACGGGGACAAAAGCCTGGAACAAGAGCAGCGAGCAAAACCGCGCGGGACGGGAAAGTTTCCTGCGGACGCTCACCACCGCTTATGAGCGCGGGCTCCGCTACTACGATCTTGCGGACATGTACGGCTCGCACGAGTATTTCCGCGACGCGGCCAAACAGGCGGGGATGCGGCGCGATGAACTGACCGTGCTCACCAAGACCAACGCCCAGGACCTGGCCGGGGTGCGGGCCGACATGGACCGGATGCGCGCAGAGGCGGGTGTGGACTATTTTGACATCGTGCTCATCCACTGCATGACCGACAAGGACTGGAACGTGAAAATGCGCCCGGTCATGGACTGGCTGGAAGAGGCAAAACAGAAGGGGGTCATCCGCGCCCACGGCGTGTCCTGCCACAGCCTGGAGGCGCTGGAAACCGCCGCCGCGGAACCGTGGGCCGAGGTGATGCTGTCACGCATCAACCCCTTCGGCGCGAAAATGGACGGGCCGCCCGAAACGGTCGTGCCGGTGCTCAAAAAGGCGCACGCCTCGGGGAAGGGCATGCTCGGCATGAAAATCGTCGGCGAGGGGAAGCATGTGGACCGGATGGCGGAGTCGGCCCGTTATGTGCTCGGCCTGGGTTGCATTCACGCCTTCACAATTGGCATGGTAAGGCACGAAGAGGTGGATGACACCATCGCCAAAATCACCGAAGCGGCCCGTTCCTGACCCGGTTCAGCCCTGCGGGGAAACCCAATGGGTGCCTTCCGGGTCCAAAACCGGCCCTGAAAAACAACCCTTTTGGAGTACGCCCATGCCTTCCGACGCAAAATGGCAGGGGCCCGCGCAGTTCGCCCTGCGCTCGGTCCTGTTTCTGACCCTTTTCACCGCCCTGTTCAGCGTGTACCTGTTTCTGGGCAAATTCGTTGACGCGCCCTGGGACAAGGCGGTGCTGCTGTTCCTCAACCCGGACGTGAAAATACCCGTGCTGGATCAGCTCGTCATCCTGGAGACGGACTTCGCAACCTATTGGGTGGCCATCTCGCTCATTGCCTGGACCATCGGTTATTACTCCAGCCGGGGAAGCGAATCGCGGCGGCAAAAAACCTGCACGGTCATGCATGTGCTCGGGGTGCTCTGGTGCGTCTGGCACCTCTGCGGGCTGTTTGTGTGGAAACAGGGCATCTTCTGGTGGTCGGAACCGCACGACAAAATAGTTTTCGTACCCCTCGCCCTGGCCTTCTACGCCTCCTTCAGGCTCATCGGCCTCTCCTATGTGAGGCTTTCCGACGAAACGCAGCAGCGGCTGGCGGGCCTGTTCTGGATGACGATTGTGGCGGTGATATTCACCAACATGATCGGCGAGGACAAGCTGAAGTCCATCGTGCAGCGGCACCGGCCCCTCCACGAATCCTACGCCCCCTGGAACGAGGCCATCCGCATCCTGCCCGACGAGGTGGTGCGCGGCAGCTACTCCTACATCTCCGGCCACGCCTCCTCCTTCTTCGCGCTGGTCACCGCCTTCGCATGGGCCTTCAAGTCCTGGAAGGTGCGCACGGTGCTCTGGGGATGGGCGGCGTTCCACGCCTTCAACCGAATCTACACCGCCGCCCACTGGCCCTATGACACCATCCTGGGCGCGCTCTTCGGCTTCATTGTCGCGTCAATGGTCTACTTCATCTTCCGCCGCGACGACGAGGGCGTGGACTGGGACTGGTAGCCGGACCGCAATGAATGTTGCTTCCCCGCCGACCGGTTGGAGTGGCTTTCACACTCCCCGGTCCACACCGTCCACTGCGTCCACCAAGTCCACGCCGCATTAACCCCTATTTCACATTCATCGCCGTGACGGCGACCAAAGGCATGCCGCCCTGGGCGAGCCTGTTCGGCAGGGTGGCTGTGAGGTTTCTGGTCTCGCCGGGCATCAGGACAAGGTAATTGTCGCTCCAGTACACGGGGCCGAGTTCCAGACCGGAGGAAGGATCCTTCGCCGACAACTGCACCAGGAAGGCCGGGGCGGTGCCGGTGTTTTTCACCCCCACCGACAGCACCGTTTCCTTTTCGCCCTGTTTTGCCTCGGAGGTGACATCAACCGTCGCGGGGGGCAGCGCGGCCAACGCCTTGAAATCCGCCACGCTCTTGGGCTTCACGTAAAACACGCCTTTCTTGTCGCCGCTGCGCCCGGGAATGTCAGGCGTTTTCGACAGCCAGTAGGTGTTGTCGGCGATGGGCGCGCCGTCCGCTCCCAGGAGTTCCAGGCGGAGGAACCATGTGTCCAGTCCCTCCGGCACAGGCGCGGCAAAAGCCTTCGCCACCGAATCCTCGCCAACATCCACCACGGCCTCCTGCCGTCCCGCGGGCGCGCCCTTCAGATCATACGCGGTGGCGCGCACCTTCAGTCCCGGCTTGTCCGCGTAATAACTGTTGGTCACATACACCGCGCCGTCGTCGTAGGCGTAAAGCGCGTGCAGGGGCGTGCAGGCCTTTTTGGCCCCGTAATAGGCCGCCGTGGCGCGGAGGTACCAGTCCACATAGTGCCAGGTCATGGCGGCGGGCCAGGCCGCGTCGTATTTCCAGGTGGTGATGCCCGTGGCCTTGTAACGGTTGCGGGCGTAGGCCTCATACATGCCCCGCGCGCTGTTGTAGTTCATCGCGTACACCCGGTCGCAGAACTGATCGAGGTTCTGCGCGGGGCCGTAGGTCTCCTCCATCATCTGCCGCACCGCGTAGAAATAGTCCGCGCCCTGGGTGACGGTGTGGAAGGACCACGCCTCGGTCTCCATCGCGGGCCAGAGCTGGTCCTCGGGCATCATCTGGCGCAGGCTGTCGCGGGACGCGAGGATGCCGCCAATGCCGCCGGACTGGGCAAAGCCCCACGCCGTGTCATAGGGGCGTTTCTCGGTCATGTAATAGTGCGACGGCCCGGCGTAGGTCCACAGCTCGCGCGTGCCCGTGCGGGTGCCGCCGGTCTCCTTGCGCGTGGCAATGTTGAAGGTGCCGGAATGGGGCTGGTAGGTGCGGTTCACCCGGTGTTTGGTGATGAGCCCCTGGTAGGCCGTGTCCAGCGTCTCCGTGGGGAAGGTTTCATCATGCGCCAGGAAGTGGGCCAGGCTGGGGTGGGTGCGCACGCGCAGCATCATGTCGTCTATGCAGGCGACGGCCAGTTCCTCGTCTGGGATGCTCCGCCCGAAAAGCTGCTGGGTCACCATCACGCCCAGCTCGTCGCAAAGGTTGTAAAAATCCTCCGTCTCGCGGATGGAGAAGCCCTCGGAGCGCAGCATGTTGAAGCCCGCCTCGCGGGCATAGCGCACCAGCGCCTCATAGCGTTCATGGGACAGGTTGAGCATCATGTCGCTGGTCATCCACGCGCCGCCCCGGATGAGCACTTTGCGCCCGTTGACCATGTAATAGCGCCAGTCCTCGTCATTCACCGCCGTGGTGATGTCACGGATGCCAAAGCGCACCTTCGCCGTGTCGGAGACCTCCTTCTTCACGGTCGCGGACATGTCCAGGGTGTACAGCTCCTGCGGACCGAGCGGATGGGGCCACCACACCCGGGGATTGGCCACGGCCAGCTCGGGATAATCACCGGGCCGGAAGAAGATTTCACGCGTTTCACCGGGTTCCAGGGTGATTTCCTGGCTGAGTTTGACGGACTCAATGGCGGCGGTCACAGTGGCCGTCACCGCCTTGTCTGTATTGTTGCGGGCGAAGGCGGAAAGGGTCAGTTCCGCCCTGGCAAGGCCCGGCGTCTCCAGTTTGGTCTCCACATAGGCGTTGCGCAGCGACACCGGCCCCTGCACCCGCAGGGAGACCGGCTGCCAGATGCCCATGTTCATGTCCGGCGGCTGGGGGTTGTGGTCGTCCCAGCCGGTGGTCGCCTCCACCTGCTTGGTGTTGTATTTCTTGTCCTCGATCAGGCCCGGCGGGATGATCTCCACCGCCAGGGCGTTCGCCCCGCCGAAGCGGAGCAGGTCCGTCACGGTGAACTCGAAACTGCGGAACATGCCCCGCACCTTGTCGGCACCCGCCACGAGTTGACCGTTCAGCCAGATGTTCGCCTGGAAATTGATGCCCCCGAAATGGAGCGTCACCACCCGGCCCTTGGCTTCCTTCGGCATGATGAACTCCGTGCGGTACCACCAGTGAGCCCGGAAGGGGCTGTCCTCCTTCATCACCAGCCAGGAACCCTCCTGATAGCCCGGAATGGACTTGAGGTTGGTGCCGTAATAGGGGTCCGGATAGACCTCGTTGTCCACCAGCGCGGCGAGCACCGTCTTGGGCACCGTGGTGGGATACCATGAGCTGACATCTTTGCCCTCGCTGGAAAAGGCCGCACCGTCCCCCTCCACCTCCGCGGAAGACTGCAACCGCCACCCCTCCGAAAGGGGAATCACCGCGTCATCGGCAAACACCGCCGTGGTAAGGGACGCCAGCACCATCACTGCCATACTTGTCGGGAAAAAACGCATGGAATTTCATCCTCGCCGGTTGACCAAGCCAATAAACATCGGAATAAAGACTATTTTTCCGGCGCGGCGGTGTCAACTGCGGCCCCCGCCGAAAGGAACACCCGCACCCTGCCGTCGGCGCAGGGCACAACCAGGTCGGTGGCGTTGTCGCCGTCCACATCGGCGGGAACGGGCGTGCCGGGGGCCGCGCCAATGTCAACCCGCCACACCACCTCCGGCTTTGCTTCCTTGTCGGCCACGGCCCAGAGACGACCGTGGCTGTCGCCAAAGAGGAACTCGGGCGCGCCGTCGCCGTTGATGTCGGCGGTGGCGGTGTCCGTGGCGGCGGCTTCCAGGGGCAGTTCCCAGCGCAGCGCACCGTCGGCGACGTTGACACAGGCAAAGGCCCCGTTCTGCCTGCCGAAACCCATGAGCCATTCCCCGCCGGGCAGACGCATGAAGCCTTCACTGGCACAGCGGTTCACGCCGGGTTCGGGGATGGAATACCAGCCGGGGCTGGCGCGCAGGGTCATGCCCGCCTGAAAATAGTGCCCGCCTGCCAGGCACACCCACGGGTCCGCGCCGTCCCGCGCCAGAACGGCGGGAAAGGTGTAAAGGCCCTGGCTGGGCTGTTTGAAAATGTCCGGGGGAAAGGCCGGGCCCAGCAGGAACCCGCCGGTCCCGCCGGAGGCAATGCAGTAGTAGTCGGGGTTGGTGAAGACCAGATCCTCCGCGCCGTCCCCGTCCCCGTCCCAGACGGAGGCCAGGTTCACACTCGGCCCCCAGTACCGCTCGGAGCCGGGCACCTCGCCCTTTTCCCACACCACCCCGCCCGTCGCGCCGCGCAGCACCACACTGCGCACCAGCGGCGCGCCCGCCCACAGGTACAGATCGGGCGTGGTCCCGCCGGTGAAGCGGCCCGCGCGCATGTACGCCGCACGGGGCTGGGCCAGTCCGCTCCGGTCCAGCGGTGGCAGTTCGGCGCGCCACAGTTCCCCATTGTCCCGAGCGGGGGCCACCACCCGAACCACCGGCGGCGCGGCGGGGGTGACGCCGCACAAGGCCAGCTCGCGCTTGCCGTCGCCGTCAAAATCGGCGCAGACCGGCAGGGCCGTGGAGTCATATTCGCCAAGGGGGGCCAGCGTCCCCTTCTCATACCGGAACAGCCGCGCCTTCGCGTCCTGGAACAGCAGCACCTCGTTGCGGTCGTCGCCGCACAGGTCCGCCGCCAGAACTTCGAGCGGCATCGCCCCCGCCACCGCTGGCGCGGTGATTGGGCAGGGCGGCGGCGCGGGCGCGGACCACGGACGGGCTTCCACCGCATCCCCACGCGCCGCCAGCTCAAAAATCTGTCCCTCCCTGCGGACCCGCATCACGCCGGGCGCGTCGGAAAGGGCCGTTGCCGCATCGTCCGACCAGAGCGTTTGGGGTTCCTCCCCCGCCAGCCTCAGCACCCTTGCCCCGGCGGTCTTCTGCCGCGCGGGATCGTCCGTGGCGTTCACCAGCGCCTCCGCCGCGCCGTCACCGTCAATGTCCAGCAGGGACTCCGCCACCACGCCCGGAACGCGCCGCTCAATCGCGCCCGTTTCTGCGTCGTACACCCGCAGCAGCCAGGCGTTCTCCCCGTCGCCGTTGTACATGGCCACCGCCACCTCCATGCGCCCGTCGCCGTCCATGTCCGCATGGGCGGGGTTCGGGGCCTTTGTCGCCACCTTGCCGGTGGTTACGCTCTCCGCCCAGCCGTAACCCCATGCCTTCTCCATGCGCCCGTCCCGGTTCAGCAGCACCTCATGGTGCTGGGCAAAGTCGGCCACGCACAGGAAATCGTCGCGCCCGTCGCGGTTGAGGTCGGTGAAGGTGATGAGCCCGTAGCTGCGCATGTTGGCCGGGGCCACGTCCCACCGGGCGAAGTGTTTCACCCGGCCCGTGTCCGCGTCCAGAAACCACATGCGGCTGTGGGTTTCCACCACCAGTTCCCTTGCGCCGTCCCCGTCCAGATCGGTTTGCAGCAGCGACGGGAAACAGGTGTACTGATCGAAATCGTAACGCCAGCGCTTTGTCAGCGCACCGTCCTGAAAGTTGAAGAGCGCCATGTAGCCGAACTGTTTGTCCGGGGGATAGCCCTGCATGAGCACCACCACCTCGCGGCCCGGTGAGGCGGGCAGGTAGTCGTCCACGTGCAGGTACCAGGCGTAGGACATGGGTTCCACGTCATGCCGCCATCGCACCGAGCCGTCGTCCACCGACACCAGCACGGCGGCGGCGTAGGGCTCGGCGGGCCGCCCCGCCTTGAGCAGCACCTCCTCCGCGCCGTCGCCGTCCAAATCACCCGATGCGGCCAGCGTGGTGAAGTTGAGCCCCGGCGGATGGCACGCCCACAGGGTTTCCCCCGCCGGTGAAAAGGCGTGCAGCGCCCCGGCCGTCACGGCCAGCCCCGCCAGGCCCCCGCCGCCGGACAAACGGGCCACCGTGACCGTTGGCGCGCCCCTGCCCAGATCCAGCGCCGTCACCGGCTCCGGCGCGGCGGTCATGCGTCCCGGCAGCGGCTGGAACGCGGTGAGCTGGGCGTTCTGGCGCGGTTCG
>JBHEKP010000183.1:0-9548 GCA_041859375.1 Candidatus Hydrogenedentales bacterium
TAGCGCGGGTAGTCCTCGTGCGCGTCGGCGAGGATGTAGTCCAGCCACGCCCCATCCTTGTCCATGGCGTCGGAGAGCCCCTGCCATTCGCCCTCGGGGGGCGTGTCGAACATCCAGGTGCTCAGGATCGTTTTCATGCCGGGGAAAATGCTCCGGCCCAGGGCCGCCTGGTCGCGGGAGAGTTTCAGGTAACCGTTGCTGCCCCAGGGCGCGCATTTTTCGCAGGCGCAGCCGCCCTCGTCGTAGGGCCACACGCACATGATGTCCAGGCCGGTGTCGGACAGCTTTTCAAAGAACATCCGGGTGTTGTCCATGATATAAGCGTGGCCCTCCGGGATGCTTGGGCAGATGGGGTGCCCGCTGTTGCCGCGCCGGTGGGTCGGGTCCGGCAGGGGCGTGGCCCGGATGTGCCGCGGCGCGCCGGTGAAGAGGGTGTTGCCCAGTCCGGTGACAAACTGGAGGCCGAGCGCGCGGGCCGCCCTGGCATAACGGCGCACCATGGCCATGGCCGGTTCCGCCTGCGGATCGTCCCAGCCGCTCAGGTTGATCATGGGGAAGATGACCATCACCGCGTTCACCCCCCACAGCGCGAGATCCTCCATGTACCGCACCGTCTCCCCCTCCGGCGCCTCGCAGTACCAGTTGTGGAAATGGGTGGCGAAGTACATGCCGCGCAGGGTACCGCGCGGCGCCGAAACACCCCGCCAGGGGGAGGGCTGGAAGACCCCGTCATAGCCGCTGGTCCGCAGGAATTTTCCGGCACCGTACAGGAGTGCGCGGGGGGACGCGCCGGAAATGCGCGGCGCGGCGGCGGGCCCGTCAATGCGGAAGGCGTCGGCGGGAAGGGTGGCGTCAATGGTGAGGACAAGGTGCGCGTCCGCGCCGGACTCGGCGACCTTCGTGGCGCAGCGCTGTTCGATGCGGTCCTTCAGGATGGCGAAGGCTCTGGCCGCCAGGGGGTCGCCGGAGGCTTCGACGCGCACGGTGAAGGAGGCGTCGGCGGCGTGGCCGAACCGGGCATGGCCCGCCAGTCCCGCGCCGATGGCCGCGGCCCCGGCATGTTTCAGAAAGGAGCGTCTGTTCTGGGAATGCATGATTGGGCAACTCCTGTGGGTTGGGTGATGACGCGGGTCAGTGTACCACAGGGTAGAGGCGGGCGGACACGGGGGCCGCCCCTACAAGCGAGGTGGGTCTTTGCCGTCAATTCCTGCTAGGATGGCGGCAGGGCATGGACCATGATGGAGGATTGAGCATGAGTCTGCGAAATGTTGCCGCCGCATTGGTTGTGATGCTGTGTGCGGTGTCCGGAGCCGATCCGTTGGGCCTGGTCATCAACGAGGACAACAGCCATTTCTTCGGGACGCGCCCGGCGGGGATGATGACGGTGGAGGGGCTGAACGCCTTTGTGGACCAGTATGCGGGCACGAAAGTGACCCACCTGTTTTTGAACCCGAACGCGATGCGGGCGAGTTTCCGGAGCGGCACGCGCGACGCAATTTGGGACGAGGGCACGCAACACATCCCCAAGGCGGACGAGCCGGGCGGGCTGTGGCCGAACAACGCGCGGCTGCTGCACGAGCGGAGGCTGGACCCCTATGCCGTCTGGATTGGGCGGGCGAGGGAGAAGGGAATCTCGCCCTGGCTGAGCATGCGCATGAACGACGTGCATTGTGTGGATGAGCCGAAGAACTTCATGCACAGCAGTTTCTGGGTGGGCCATCCGGAGTTTTGGCGGGTGCCGGGCGGCGGCGGATGGACGGACCGCGCGCTGGACTACGGGAGGCCCGAGGTGCGGGAGCACGCCATGGCCTTTGTGCGGGAACTGCTCGACCGCTACGACCCGGACGGGCTGGAATTGGACTGGATGCGCTTTGGCTGGCACTTTGCGCCGGGCAGGGAGTCGGAGGGGGCGGAACTGCTCTGCGCGTTCATGGGCGAAGTGCGCGCGCTGGTAAAGGCGGCGTCCGAGAAACGCGGCCACCCGATCAAACTGGGCGCGCGGGTGCCCGCCGACCCCGACGCGGCGCGGGGACTGGGCATGGACGGCGTGCGCTGGATGCGCGAGGGGCTGGTGGACATGCTGGTGCCGTGCCCCTTCTGGACCACCTCCGACTTTGACATCCCGGTGGAGAGATGGCGCGAACAGGCGGGCGACGCGGCCAAGGGCGTGGTGCTCGCGCCGGGCTTGGAATTCAACATCCGCGCATGGCCGGGCGGCGGCGCGCTGGCGAACGATCTGGAGTCGGTGCGCGGCTTTGCCGCGTCGGCATACCACCGGGGCGCGGACCAGATCTATCTGTTCAATTTCATGGACTCGGAGACCATCCCCGTGTCGCAGGGCGACTACCGCATTCTTTTGGAGCGGGGCATGGACCGGGGCGATGTGATCAAACTGCCCCGGCGGCATGTGGCCGCCTTCCGTGACACGGTTCCGGGCGGCTTCCCCAACGGCGCGCAGCTTCCCCTGGACACCGGAAAGGGCGGGGTGGTGCGCCTGCATACCGGCCCCGCTCCCGCGGCGGGGAAGGCGGTCTTCCTGCTGGGCCTTGCCGCGCGGGACGGCGCGGCGCTGAGGGTGACGGTCAATGGCGCGCCCTGCGCCCCGCTGGCGGACGATGCCGCGCCCGAAAAATACCCCGGCGTGGTCCGGGCCACGCGTTTTGACTGCCCCTTGGCCGCGCTTAGGCCCGGTTACAACGAGTTCGCCATCAGCCAGGACGGCGGCGGGACGGATCAACAGGCCGTCTGGGCGGAGCTGCGCATCACACCGGAGGACTAGGCCCCGGCGGCGCGGATGCGGCGGACGACGAACCACATGATAAGCAGGGAGGCGAGGAAAAGGGCGACGCCAAGGCCGCTCTGGAGCAGGGACGCCTTGCGGATGCCGCTGCCCATCATGGCGAAAACGATGGTGTGCGGCAGGAACCCCACCATGGACGCCAGGATGAAGGGGGTGAAACGGACGGTGCTGATGCCCGCGACAAGGTTGGTGAGGGTGTTGTGGCCCAGGGGGAATATGCGGATTGCCAGCACCGTCAGGAACGCGTGCTCCCGCAGGGACTCGCCCCGGCTGCGCACCTTTTCGGGCAGGCGCGGAAGAATGAAGTCCCGGCCCAGAAAACGGGCGAGATAAAACATGGCCGCCGCACCGAGCAGGGCCGCGAGCATCGCCCACACAAAGCCCATGAGCGCGCCGAAGACAACGCCGCCGATGAAGGCCAGCATCATGCGGGGCAGCCCGGCCACCGTGGCCAGCGCACCGCCCGCCACGAAGACAAGCCCGCCCCAGGGACCGCTTTCGGCGATTTTCAGGCGGATCCAGCCGTAGTCGCGGATCGCCGCGCCGAGGTGGGTTTCCTTCACGAAATACCAGCCCGCCCCGATGAGGAGGAGCAGGACGAGCATTTTCAGCGCGGGCAGCAGCTGCCGGGGCGATAGTTCCCTGAGGAGATCGTTCATGGGCGGGGATTATAGCAGGAACCGGGGCGTCGCCCCCCCTACCTCTTCGCGGGTTTCAGCGCCAGACGGAAGGGCTTTCCCGGCGCGACCGCAATGTCGAGGCCGCCGCGCAGCGCTTCGCCCGTCATCTTCCCGTCCGCCGTGGCGTACTCCGAACCCTCCGCCACGGTGAACCATTCGGGGAACTGGTTCAGCCGGGGGTAGTCTTCCGGCATCCTCAGATGCTCCGCATGGCGGGGAATGTCGAAGCGCAGCTTCCCCTTCCACGGCCAGTCGCTGCTGACGGTGAAATAGACGGCGCCGTCCTCCCCGCGCGCCGCGCCCACGCGCAGATCGTTGCGCCACGGCTCGGCCCAGGCGCCCTGCGACTTCCAGAAGGCGTACATCAGCGCCGTGCGCGCGAAATTGCCGTCGCCATGCCAGCCCTCGATGATGCCCGTGTCCCGGGGCTTGTCCAGCAGGAGCCGCGCCACATGGTCGGCCCACTCCGCCGCCTCCGGAACGGGGAAGCGGTTGATCAGGTTCAGCCCGCCCTCCAGCGAGTCGGCGTAGCCGTCCGAACCGCCCCCCTCCCACTTGTAATCCTTCGCCTTCGGCAGGTTGCCCAGCACGAATTCCACCGCCTCGCGGTACTTCGGCGCGTTGTCAATCTTCGCCGCCACCGCAAAGGCATTGTAGTCGTAGCCCCAGTTGTCCGTGAGCTCGTCGCTTTTGACCTCACCCGTCACCGGGTTCACAAGGTTGTAAAACAGGCCGTTCCCGTCCCGCGCCACCTCAAGGATGCGGTCGAGCATCTTGTGCATCGGCCCCCTCCACTGCGCGTGCTTCTCCGGGTCGGTCTTTGCCGCGATGAAGTACGCCTCCGAAAGGCCGTTGATCACCTCGCAGCCGTGGTCATCCAGCCGGAGCTGCTCTGCCTCCGTCGGCGGGTGGTGCAGCAGGAAATAGTCACCCAGCAGAAAGGCCTGCCGGCGGTGGGCATCGTTGCCCGTCATCCAGTACATGCGGCTGCACACCTGGAGCAGATCCCCCGCCACCTCGTGCGACGCCGAGGGCAGCGTGCCCACCTCCGTCCCCACCGCGCCGTGCTTCCACACGTCGTCCAGCATCCCCAGCATCCGCTCCGACCACGGGCTCGGCCCCAGCAGCTCCGTCACGGGGATGAGCCCGTCCTTCATGTACTCGCTCGCCCCGAAAATCAGATCGTCCAGTTTCGCCTCCGGCGCGCGGAAGCCCCGCGTCTCAAAGGACCAGTCGTCCGGAAGCCGGTCCAGCCGGTTGCACAGCCGCTGTTCCGCCGCCAGCATCTCCCGCATCCTCCCCTCAAACAGCGCCCGGTCCGTGAACCGCGCCGTCAGCACCATGAAGGGGTAGTTGTCCGCCGCCGAATCCTTCGCGTTCCAATAGGGCGAATCCTTCAGGTTGCGCGGGATGAGCCCCGTTTCGGCGTCCGCCGCCTGGAGCCAGCCCTGCGCGAAGCGCAGGCACTTCACAAACGCCTCCCGCGCCAGTTCCCCGTTCGCCGATGCCTGTTCCCAAGGCTCCTCCGCCCCGGCTTGCGGGCATGCCGCCGCCAGGACCGCAAACACCGCCGCCAATCCGGCCCGCGCAATCCGTCTCATCATTGCCATGTGAAGGCTCCCGTGCCGCCGGAAATGGCGGCGTGCTCACAGATACCCCAGCGCCTCAAGCGCGCTCATTTCCTCCTGGTTGAGGTTGCCCGTGCCGTCGTCGCCCACGCCCAGTTGCCCCTTTTTCTGCGCGTCCCCGGCCCTCGCCCCGTCGAGCAGTGCGCGCCCCTTTTCCACGTTAACGGGGTCCTGCCCCGCGATGGAATTCAGTTCTCCGGGGTCCGTCTCCAGGTTGTAAAGCTCGTCCCGCCCGGAAAGGGTGTCACGGATGTATTTCATGTTGTCGAAGACCACCCCCTCCAGCGGGCCGTTGAACACGTTCGCGCCCATGAAGTGCGGCGTGTCGCTGTGCTCGCCCCGTCCGGTGAGGAGGGGCGTGAAGGGCGTGGACACACCGGCGGGCGCGGCCCCGCAGAGCTCCAGCACCGTGGGAAGCAGCGCCTGCACGCCCACCCGGGGGGCCGCCGGCGCGGCGGCCTTTTCGTTGCCGGGGAGCTTGATGATCAGGGGCACCCTCACCAGCTCGTTGTAAAGCGTGTGGCCGTGCTCAAAGCCGCCGTGGTCCCAGAACTCCTCGCCGTGGTCCGAGGTGACCGCGATGATCGCGTCATCGTAAATGCCCAGTCTTTTCATGGTCTCCAGGAGGCGCCCCACCTGCGCGTCGGTGTACCGGACCTCGCCGTCGTAGAGGGCGCGCACCCAGGCGCGCTCCTTTGCGGTGCGCGCCGCCGCGCCCGCGCGCCCCGACCACACCTTGCCGAAGGATGTCCCCATTTCCTTGCGCGTGGCCGCGTCGCCCGGCAGGTACTCCTCCGGGGGCGCGTAGGGGCTGTGGACGTCCAGGTAGTGGACCCACAGGAAGAAATCGCGCCGCGCGTTCTCCCGCAGCCATTGCGCAGCCTCGTTGGTCAGCGCCGCCGCGTCGGGTTTGCGCTCGCCCCCAAGCGTGAGCAGGAGGCGCGTAGGGCCGTGGCCGAAGTTTTCCGCGTCGAGGCGCGGCTGCGGGTAGAAGCGGTACTCGTCAAACCCCCGGTTCAGCCCGCTGCGCGGCAGCAGGATGTAGTTGAAGCCCACCGCCGCCGTGCGGTAACCCGCCTTTGAAAAGGCCTCCGCCATGGTCGGCAACGCCTTCGGCAGGGTGTTCTTCGCCTCGGTGAGCCCGTGAACGCCCGGCGGCAGGCCCGTCAGCAGCGACGCCACCGAGGGATAGGTCCACGGCGAGGGGCTGAAGGCGTTTTCAAAGACCGCCCCCTGCGCCGCCAGGGCGTCAATGTTCGGGCTCAGCCCCGATCCGGGGTTGTGCGCCCCCAGCGCGTCACGGCGCAGCGTGTCCAGGGTGATGAGCACCACATGGCGGACGGCGCGGGGTTGCGCCGGGTCTGCGGCCGCCTTTGCGGCCTCCGGCATGGGCGCCGGGGGCGCGTTGCTAAGGGCCGGGGGCGCGAAGACCGCCGCGGCCAGCACAGCCGCCACCAGGCTCAGGCGGCCCGGCGTGCCCGCGAACAGCACCAGCAGCACCACGGCCGCCGCCCAGCCCGCGAGGAAAATTCCCCAGAACAGGCCGCCGTGAACATCCGCCCACTGGCCGTGCCGCGCCCATACGGCAAAAGCCGCCCCCGACAGCAGCAGCACAAGGGCCGTGAATGCGCGCATTCCGGGGACCGGCAGGCGGAAGCGCCCCGCGATCTTTGCGGCAATCATGGACGCGAGGGCCGCGCCCGCGCAGGCGAAGAGGGTGAAATAGCGCTGCAAAAGCACCCGGTCCGTCCCGAATCGCGGCGTCTGGATGATCACCAGGTCCAGCAGCAGCATCAGGTAGCCGAAAAACAGCAGGAAAAGAACCAGAAACAGCATCACATGACCGGGCCTCACCCCGCCAAGCCAGACCACCACCACCCGGAGCGTAAGCCAGAGGCACAGGGCCGCGGCGAACAGCACGGCGCAGCTGTTTGAAAAGTACCGGAAAAACACGTCAAAGGGAAGGGACGTGTCGGCGTCCGGCACAAGGTAATAGGCCAGGGCCTCCAACGACGCGACGCACAACGCGGCCAGAAAACACCAGGCAAGGGACCGCGGCACGGCGGAAACAAATCGTGCAATCATCCAGGCATCCTCTTCAGGCCTCCCGCCCGGCGCGCCCCGCCCCCCCGCGCGCGCCCGCGGGTTTGCCCGTGCAAAACCGCGCCAAGAATACCATGTACCCCCCGCGCGCAAACAATCCGCGCACCCCGCGCACTGGCATTGCGGCGCGTCCCGCATTTATGATTGGTTTTCACGCCCCTCTGGCGGGTGAAACCGGAAAAACGGAGATTGTGCAATGAAACTGTGGCATGTGATCGCTGTGGCGTTTTTTGCGGCCTCGTGGGCCTTTGCGGAGACCGGCGACGCCAAAGGTGTCGTCTACAACGACAAGAACGGCAACGGTCTGCGCGACGCGGGCGAGCGCGGACTCCCCGGCGTGCTCGTGTCCAACGGCATGGACATCGTCAAAACGGACAAAAAGGGATCTTATTCACTGCCCGTCTCGGACGACACGATCGTTTTCCTGATCAAGCCGGGCGGCTGGCGGGTGCCCGCTGCGCAGGGAAACACAGCACCCCGTTTCTATTACATCCACAAAACCGGCGGCTCGCCCGCCATGAAGTATCCGGGCATCGCCCCCACCGGCCCCCTGCCCGGCTCCATTGACTTCCCGCTCCAGCGCCGCCGCGAACCGAAAGAGTTCCGCATGATCTGCTTCGGCGACACCCAGACGCGCAACGTGGAGGAGATCCAGTTTCTCGCCCATGACATCCTGGAGGATGTGCGGGGGCTGGACGCCGCCTTCGGCGTCACCCTCGGCGACAATGTGTTCAACGATCTGAACGTGTTCGATCCCCTCGCCGAGACCATGGCCGGAACCGGCATCCCCTGGCGCTACGTCCCCGGAAACCACGACCACAACCATGACGCGCCCGATGCCGACGCCACGGACGACAGCTTTGTGCGCGCCATGGGGCCCGCCTATTACTCCTTCAACCAGGGGCGGGTACATTTCATCATCCTGGACGACATACGGCAGGAGATTGGCCGGGAGGACTACCACGGCGGGCTGGGCGAACGGCAGCTCGCCTTTGTGAAGAATGACCTCGCCCATGTGGACCGGGGCCAACTGGTGGTGCTCCTCATGCACATCCCCGTCATGGGGATTGACGAGGCCCGGGAGCTCTACGCCCTCCTCAAGCCCTTCCCGCACACCTTCTCCATCTCCGGCCACACCCACGATCAGTCGCATGTCTTCATCAAGTCCGGCGGCTGGCCGCAGGAGACTCCCCACCACCACCTCATCCACGCCACCGCCTGCGGCAGTTGGTGGGGCGGCAATTTCGACGACAACGGCATTCCCTCCGCCCAGATGAGCGACGGCACGCCCAACGGCTATTCCATCATCACCTTTAACGGCGTCAAATACGACGTGGAGTTCCGCGTCGCCCGCAGACCCGCCGAATACCAGATGAATGTGTGGGTGCCGGAGGAAATACCCGCCGCCGAAACCGGCAAGGCCGATGTGATCGTCAACGTCTTCGCCGGGTCGGAAAAGTCCGTGGTTGAAATGAGCGTGGACGGGGTGGACGGATGGGAGCCCATGGAACGTTTCCACGGGAAGGATCCTTATTACGTGCGGGCGGCGGGGCGGCAGGCCGCCTTCATCGCCCTCACCGCCGAGCTCAAAGGCGAAAAGGAGCCCGGCAAGTCCTTCATCAATGAAATGCGCGCCAAATTCAAGCCCGTGCTGCGCGGTCTGCCCGAACCCTCCGATTCCACGCACCTCTGGAAGGCCGCCCTGCCCGCGGGACTCAAGCCCGGAGCCCACTCCCTGACTGTCCGTGAAAAGGACATGTTCGGACGGACCCACACCGCAACCCGGATTTTCGTGGTGAAATAGGCGTGCCGGGACATCTTCCCGGTCCGCACACCGAAAGGAGGACTGTTGCAGCGGCTCAAAAAAATCATTGCCTGGGCGGTCGTGAGGCTGTTCCTGTCAATCTTGGTGGTTTCCATCCCCTTCCTGTACATGGGCTTCTGCCAGTTGCGCCACCAGGTGTTGCCCGTTGACAAGCCGCCTTTCGTTCACTGGAGCGGGCTGGACCCCCATTCCGAGGTGTTTGTCACCTGGGAAACCTCCGGCAACACCGGGGCCTTCATCAGCTACGGAACCGATCCAAACAACCTCGCCCTCCGCATGGAAAACAACGCCGCGTCAACGCTCCACCGCTTTCACCTGACCGGCCTGTCCCCAAACACCCGCTATTATTACCAGGCCGGTCCACCCTCCGCCGCCCCGCCGCGCCGCCCCTTCAAGGTGCAAACCTTCAAAACCGCCCCGGTGGATGCCGGCGAATTCAACGTCACCTGCATCTCCGACACGCAGGAGATCTTCGGCCTCGGCTACTACAGCACCGTTGGCGCGGCCATCGC
>JBHEKP010000316.1:0-6561 GCA_041859375.1 Candidatus Hydrogenedentales bacterium
TCCGGCGCTTTGGTCCGTCATTGGGTGGTAAAAATGGGGTACAATAGCGGGCCGGGCGCGGTGCCCGGGATGGTGACGGGCACTCCGGAACAGGGCGCATGTCGTTTTTTTTGAAATACCGCCGCACCACGGCGTTCTGCATTCTTGGCGCGGCGACGTGTTTTGGCGTGTGGCAGCTTTTCCGGGGGGACGACTGGCGCGAAGCACTGGAATTTTGGTCGGGACGCTGGGGGGTGCTCGGGCTTGCGCTTTGCCTCCAGGCGGTGGATGTGCTGCTGGACGGGATCCTGTGGCTGTGGGTGCTGGACAGCCTGGGCATACGCCCCGGCCTTCGCCGGGGGCTTTCCATTTTTCTCGCGGGCTTTGCCGGGATTCTCATGCCGGCGCAACTGGGCCGGCTGCTGCGTCCCGAGGAAATCGCGCGGCTGGGGCTGGGCCGGTTCGGGGACGCGGTGCGTGCGGAGGTGCTGCTGCTGGCGATGAGCGGCACGGCGGCGGCGGCGGTGATGGCGGGGGCGCTGGTCCACTGGCTCCATCCCTGGCTTGCCCTGCCGGTGACAGCGGTGGTGGTTTTCGGAATGTTTGGCGTTGCAAACCTTGTTTTTGACAGGGTATATCCTTTGCGGGTGCTGCTGCCGGAGGGATACCTGCGGCGGCCCCGGGTGGTGGTTATGGCCTTCATGGCGGTGCCGGGCTGGCTGTTGAACAGCGTTTGCCTGCATCTGCTTGTGCGGGACAACATGCCCGGCGCCACGGTGTGGCAGGCACTGTTCGTGGCGCCGTCGAACATGATTGTGGGCGCGGTGAGCGGTCTTCCCGGCGGCATCGGCGCGGTGGAGACCTATCTGGGCGCGGCGCTGCGGGTGCTGGAAATGCCCGGCGCGCACCTGGCCCTGGCGGTGGCCTCGTTCCGGCTGGTGACTTTCTGGATGTGGCTGCCGCTGGGCTGGCTGGCTTTTATCATTGTTTCACGGTGGAACGCGCCCGGCTTCGGCGGAAAAGAGGACGGCACGGCATGAGTTCGGGTCCGGCACAGATTCTGAGGCGGTCAGTCCACGCCGCCGCGGCGCTTGGCAGGATTTTCCTGCTGCGCAGGCGCGTGCCCCTGTTCGTCTCCTGGAACCTGACCTTCCGGTGCAACCTGCGCTGCCGCTACTGCGGCGCCTGCGACGCGCCCCGCGCGGAGCTGGGCACGGAAGAGGTGAACCGCGGCGTCAGCGAGCTGTGGGCGCTGGGCGCGCGGTGGATTACCTTCGGCGGGGGCGAGCCGCTGCTGCGCCCGGACATGGGCGAAATCATGGCGCACGCGCGCGCCGAGGGGTTTGAGCCGTTTCTGAGCACCAACGGGTGGCTTGTGCCGAAGCGCATGGACGTGGTACGCCAGGCGGGCCATGTGAACCTGAGCCTGGACGGCCCGCGCGCGGTGCACGACGAGGTGCGCGGCGCGGGCGCCTTTGACAAGGTGCTCGACGCGGCGCGCGCCTGCCGCGACGCGCGGGTGCCCGTTTCCTTCCTCTGCACCATCTCCAGCCTGAACCTTGACGCCGTGGAGGACGTGGTGAACATCGCCCGCGCAATGGACGTGCGGGTGATGTTCCAGCCGGCCACGGCGTGGCTGGACTCCTCGACGGCCCCCAACCCCATCGCGCCCCCGGTGGAGGCGTACCGCCGGGCCGTGGACCGGCTCATCGGGCTTAAACGGGGCGGCGCGCCCGTGGCCAACTCGGTTCCGGGCCTGCGCCATCTGGCATTGTGGCCGGGTCCGGCGCCGGTGTGGTGCGGTGCGGGCCGGATCATGGCGGTGGTGGAGCCGGACGGCGGCCTGCTGTCGTGCCACCAGTGCGAGTTCGGCCGGGAGGGCCGCGGTGAGGGCCGCGGGGCCGTCCCGCTCACGGAGCAGTTCCTGCGGGCGCGGGCGCTGCCCGGCTGCGCGCAGTGCTGGTGCGCGCCGGTGGTGGAGATGGCTATGCTGTTTTCGCTCAAGCCCGGCGCGGTGGCCGCCGCCGCGGGGAGGTTTCTGGAATAATGCTTTTCCTGGGCATCAGCGAGGACCTCTTCGACGCGGGCGCGGTGGTCACCGACGGGCGGGACGTTATTTTCGCGGCGAACGAGGAACGCTACACGCGCCGCAAGAACGAGGGCGGTTTTCCGCACCGGTCCGTCGCGGCGGCGCTGCAATGGGCGGGCGCGTCCCTGGCGGACGTTGACGCGGTGGCCGTGTCGGGCATCATGACCCCCCCCCTGCCGGTGCGCCTTTTCCCCCGGCTGCATGACTGGAGCTACGCGGTCAAGCGCGAGCTGCGGGGCTCGTTCCTGCGCGGCCTTGCCGACGGGGTGACCTTCCTGACGCCCATGTCGCACACCGCCTCCGATGGAATATCGCGGCGGTGGGTGCGGGCGGTGCTGCCCCGTGTGGCGCGGCGGCGGCTGCGTGGCCTGCGCCCCGGCGTGCCGGTGAGTTTTGCCGACCACCACGGGTGCCACGCGGCGGCGGCCTGCGCCCTTTCGGGATTCACGGAGGCGTTGTGCGTCACCGCCGACGGCATGGGCGACGGGCTTTCGCTGACCGTGTCCCGCCACCGGGAGGGCGCGGGTCTTGAGCGGCTCTGGAGCGCCTCGTCGCGGGACTCCTTCGGCCTGTTTTACGAGGCGCTCACGGAGGCCTTCGGCTTTGTGCCCTGCAGGGACGAGGGCAAGCTGACGGGACTGGCCGCGCTGGGCGATCCGGCGCGGGTGGGGGAGCCGCCGCCCTTTGCGCGCGGCGCGGACGGACGGCTGCGCTACACCGGCCCGCTGGGCGGGCGCGGCGTGGCCTGGGCGCGGCGCCTGCTGGAGCGCCATTCGCGCGAGGATGTGTCCGCCTGGGCCCAGTCGCTGCTGGAGTCTTTCGTGCTGGAGATTACCCGTGAGTGGCTGGCGCGGACCGGCCTGCGGCGGCTGGCGGTGGCCGGGGGGGTCTTCGCCAACGTGAAGCTGAACCAGCGCCTCCATGAACTGGAGGGGGTGGATGGGTTGTTTGTCCTGCCCAACATGGGCGACGGGGGCCTGTCGCTGGGGGCGGTGGCGCTTGCGGGCGGGCTTGCGCCGCAACGGCTGAAGGATGTGTTTTTTGGCGAATCCTATGGCGATACCGAACTCGAGCGGGCGATGGCGGCGGGCGGACTGGCCTGGGAACGGCCGGAAAACATCGCGGAGACGGTTGCCGGTCATGTGGCCGGGGGCCGCATTGTGGCCCGCTTTGACGGGCGCATGGAATGGGGCCCCCGCGCCCTGGGAAACCGGTCCATCCTCGCGCCCGCAGGCGACCCCGCAGTGCATGACCGGCTCAACGACCACCTCAAGCGCAGCGAGTTCATGCCTTTCGCCCCGGCGGTGGCCGACGGGGAACTGGACCGCTTCGTCTTGGGCGCGGACAAGGCGCGCCATGCGGCGGAGTTTATGACCGTCTGTTTCTCCTGCGCCCCGAAAATGGGTGAATTGTACCCCTCCGTGGTCCATGCGGACGGCACCGCGCGGGCGCAATGCGTCCGCCGCGACGCCAACCCCGGATTCCATGCCATTTTGGAGGCGTTGGGCAGGCGCACTGGCGGGGCGGTGGTGCTCAACACCAGTTTCAACATGCACGAGGAGCCGATAGTGCGCACGCCGGAGGAGGCGGTGTCCGCCTTTCTCAAGGCCCGGCTGGATTATCTGGCGATGGGGCCGTTTTTGGCGGGATTTCCGGGCGGCAAACGGTAACACCTGGGTTTGAAAGCGCCAGACAGGTGACAAAAAGGCGAATAATGCGCATGTGGGGATGATTGGAGGGGTGCGGCTGGATTTTATGGTTGATGGCCCGCCTCACTTTTCCCACAGTGGGGCATGGGTGTATAATCTCCCGAAATGAAACAGGAATTATTGTCAGAAATACCCGCCGCAACGCCGGAACCGGAATATGTTTTCGTTGAAACCGCCGCGGCGTGGGACTTGTGCCTGGGGGAGTTGCGGTCCGCGCCGCGTTTTGCCGTTGACATCGAGGCGAACAGCCTGCACGCCTACCGCGAACAGATATGCCTGATCCAGATTTCCACCGAAACGCGCGACTATATTATTGATCCCCTTGCGGGCCTTGATCTTGCGGGCCTTGGCGGACTGCTTGGGGACGCGCGGGTGGAGAAGGTGTTCCATGCGGCGGACTACGACATGTCGCTGCTCAAGAGCCTTTACGGCTGGGACGTGCGCCACCATTTCGACACGATGTGGGCGGGGCGCGTGCTTGGTTTCAAGAAGATGGGCCTGGCGGTGGTGCTGGAGGAGATGTTTGGCGTCACACTTGTGAAGAAGTACCAGAAGGCCAACTGGGGGAAGCGCCCGCTGACGGCGGAGCAGCTTTCCTACGCGCGCAATGACACGCACTACCTGCTGCCGCTGCGCGACGCGCTCGAAAAACGGCTTCTTGAGGCGGGCTGCCTTGAGGAGGCGCGGGAGATTTTCGAGGGCGAGTGCCTGGTGGAACCGATGGAGCGCATCTTTGATCCGGAGTCGTTCTGGGGGGTGCAGGGGGTGCGCGCCCTTTCGCCCCGCGGCCAGGCGATTTTCCGCTCGCTCTACATTTACCGTGACGAGGAGGCCCGCCGCCGGGACATGCCCCCCTTCAAGGTGGTCAACGACCAAATGCTGCTGCGCATCGCCGACGAGGCGTCGCGCAGGCGGGAGAAGGAGCCGCTGGGCAGCGTTCCGGGCGTGTCCGACAAACTGCTGGAGCGGCTCGGCCGCCACCTGCACCAGGCCGTGGCGCGGGGACGCCGCGACGCGCCGCCGAAGCAGCCCCGCCGCCGGCCGCCGCGCCACCCGAATTCGCCGGGCTTCGCCCAGCGCTACGAGGCGCTGCTTGAGTGGCGCAAGCGGAAGGCCAAGGAGCGGGGGGTGGAGTCGGACGTGATCATGCCGCGCCGGACCGCGATGGAACTGGCGGAGAAAAACCCCGCCACGGACGGGGATTTGGAGCAGATTGCCTCGCTCGGCCCCTTCCGCCGGAAGCGCTACGCCGGTGAAATACTGAAAACGCTGAGGGACTGCTGAGGGGGAGCGCAGAGGGATGGATCCAGACACGCCCACATCACCGCAGGGGTTTCCGGAGCCCGGGGGCATGTTCCTGCCCCGCATGCGGCTGGTGCTTCAGATTGAGTGGTCGCTGGTGGCGGTGCGGTACCTGCTTTATTTCGCGGTCATCATCCTGTACCTCGCGGAGGCCGCGCCGTTTTTCCTGCCCAACCTCGCCGTGGCGGCGGGTGCGGCGATGCTCCACAACATCTTCGCCCACTGGGCGCTGCACAGCCGGCGGCACAACCTGCTTGTCTCGCCGATCAACCTGCTTTTGTACCTTGGCCGCGCGGTGCTCCTGGTGGCGATCACCGGGGGCGACCGGAGTCCCCTGGCCCCGGTGTTCCTGCTGGTGCTCGCGGGGGCGCACGTGTACGCGCCCTACTCCCCGAACAGCCCCTGGATAAGCCTGCTGACCGCCGCGGCCTACACCTTCACGGTGCTCGGCGACTGGCTTTTCAACGGCATCGACCTGGCGGCGTCCAATTTTTACATGAACCTCGCGTGCCTTGCCGTGTGCGGCTGGCTGATGAACCACCTGAGCCGCCTGCTCCGCGGGGTGGAGACGGACGCGGCGGCGCGTGCCCGCGCGCTGGCCTCGTCCGAGACCACGCTGCGCGCCATCCTGGACAACACGGCGGAGCCGATTGTCGTGTACGGCGAGAACGAGTTCATCGCCGAGGCCAACAACCCGGCCTGCGCCTTTTTGAACCTGCCGCGCGAGCAGCTCATCGGCCGCCGCTTCCGCGAGTTCCTCTTTGACGACGGGCTGCTGGGCGACCGCATCGCGGCGCTGCGCGCCCACGGATCGCTGCACGACGAGCTGCTGGCCGTGCTTCCCGGCGGGGGCGCGGAGCGCAGCGTGGACATGCACATCCACTCGTTCATGCGCGACGGGCGGCAGTTTTTTGTGGCCATGTTCCGGGACATCACCGAGCAGAAGAACCTTGAGGAGGCGCAGCGCCAGGCGAAGCGGCAGCTCGAGCTGCTGAACATGGAGCTCCAGCGCGTCAACGGGCTGCGCTCGGAGTTTTACAGCAACATCGCGCGGCGGCTCCGGTCGCCGATCACGGCGATTCTGGGCCTTGTGGAAATGCTGCTCGGCGAGGAGATTGGCGACCTGAACGAGGAGCAGCGCGGCGCGCTTCAAAGCTGCCGCAGCAGCGCGCTGCGGGTGGTGGACCTTGCGGAGGAGTCCTTCGAGCCCGCGGCGGCGCAGGCCGCGGAGGCCGCGGCGGCCCCCGTGGAGCCGGGGGGCTGAGCGCCGTGGACGGTCTTTCCGCCGTCATCGGCGTGATGAGTGACACCCACGGCAACCGCGCGCTCATGTTCCGCGCCACGGACACGATGCTGGGGCGTTTCGGCGCGGGGCGCATCATTCACCTCGGAGACGACTGGCGCGACATCACCGAACTGGAGGCGGCGGGGTATCCGGTTTGGGGCGTTCCCGGGCTGTGGTGCGACGAGTACGCCAACCGC
>JBHEKP010000115.1:0-5738 GCA_041859375.1 Candidatus Hydrogenedentales bacterium
GGGTAAGCGTCAACGGTGTTTCCGAAGAAGCGCGCGGCACATCTGCTGTACTGCGCCGTGCTATAAGTTGAGCCGCCGCGGCGGACGCGTTCAGCGGCCCGCGGCGAGTCCACCCAGGCGCTGCCGTCCGCGGGCGCGCCCTCATAACTGTCATGACGATCATCCTCGCACCACTCGAAGGCATTGCCTATCATGTCATGCAAATTGAAATTGTTGGGCAGCTTCTGGCCGACCACATGGCATGCCGCCCCGCCCGCGTCGTATCCATTGCCCCGCCACCACGCATAAGAATCAAGCGAGAGGGGATCGTCCCCCCAAAAATACGCGGTTTGGAAACCACCCCTGCATGCATATTCCCACTGGGCCTCGCTGGGAAGGGCAAAGGTGAGGCCCATGTTGCTTATGGTTGAGCAAAATGCCTTGGCGGCATCCCAGTTGATTGCCACCGCCGGACTGGCGGGATCGGTAGACACCGGGGAGGATTCAGTCCAGGGAGTGGTTCCCATCACCGCATTCCACTGTTCCTTCGTAATCTCATACTTACCCATCCAGAATCCGGCTAGGGCCACGCTGTGCTGTGGAGTCTCATTTGCGAGACTGTCCGGTTCTCCGGAATAGGCCCCCATCGCAAAAGAGCCCGCCTGCACCCACACCATAACCAGTGGTGTGTAATTTGGCCAAAGATAGACGGTGGCCTCCTGACCCGGAACCGCCGGGGGCTGGGTTACCGTAATCACAACCGGGCCGTTTGCCGCCCCCGCCGCCGTGATGGTGATTTCCGCCGTCCGATCGGAAACACCCGCATTGGTTAAAAAACCAAACCGAACCGCACCGGCATTAGTCCCGCTGGCGGGGCCGGCAATCCGCACCCATCCGCTTCCCTGGGTTATTTCAGCCTGCCAGTTCATCGTGCCAAGCCCCAGATTTTCAACATTCACCTCAAAAAATCCGGCGATTGAGGACAAAGTGTCGCTTGACAAGCCCGCGCCGATGAGCGGAACGGCTCCCATGGAAACAACGAACCCCACGGCGGAACCGGTGATGAGCATTGTGCCCGCTGTGACCCCCTGGGCGATCACCTGTCCCGCCGGAACCACGGCATCGGCCTGCTCGACTATTGCGCCCAAGGCAAGTCCAACGTCCTCCAGGGCCGCATATGCTTCGGCTTCGGTCAGTCCAACCAGGTTGGGAACCGCCACCTGCACCAGGCCCAGGGAAACGACAAAGGAAACAGCCGTGCCCGGGGCGACATCTGTTCCAGCCGTTGGATTTTGGCTGATGACCTGCCCCAGGGGGACCGTAGCGCTGGCGCTTTGGGTAATCACACCCTCCGCGAGGCCCGCCGCCCGCAAAGCGGCCACCGCGTTCGCCTGGGTCATGCCGGTGATGTCGGGGACGGCCACCAGCGCCGGAGGACTCACAACGATGGGGGTGGCCGGTGTCGCGGTGCTGGTTTTATTTTTGTTGCTTGTGACGGTCAGGGAGACGGTGTAGCTGCCCGCCGTGGTGTATGTATGCTGCGGGTTCTGTTCCGTGGAGGTGGCCCCGTCACCAAAGTCCCAAGCCCAGGAGACAATCTCCGCGGCCTTGACAATGCGTGAGGCGTCAGTGAACTGCACCGCCAAGGGCGCGACACCGCTCATGGGGGTTGCGGTGAACCCGGCCAGCGGCTCGCCGGGTTTGCATCCCGTTCCACACGCAAGCGCCACACACAAAAAGAGAATTGCCGCCACCCCGAACTTGCCCATCTTTTCCTCTCCCGCCGGTTTGCGCATTTGTTTCGAAACGATCCGATCACGCATCAGATGGAATTATATACCAACAATTCAAAAATCAAGCGTTTTTTCAAATGGAACCACCCAAAGACCCGTGGACCGCAAACTTGGGGGGGCAAAGCCGAAACTAAATGCTATTTTGCGGTGTTTCCAATCCGGTAGAGGTGTGTTTTTGTGCGGAGGATGAAATCATTTCCGATCACGGCGGGGGAGGCCATGAACCCTTCGTCAAGCCGGTTTTCCGCGACTTCCCCGTATGTCCGTCCGGCCTTGATGACGGTGGTTTTTCCGTTGGTGCTAAAGCAGTAAATCAACCCGTCCGCGTGGACGGGCGATGAGACGTAGCTGCCCCCGATGCGCGCGCTCCAGACCTCCGTTCCCGACGCCGCGTCGAGGCAGGTGAGTGTGCCGTCATTGCTCAACAGGTAGAGCAGCCCGTCGAGCAGCAACGGTGAGGGCTCAAGGGGAACCAGTTTCCCCTCCGCCTTCCAGGCGACATGGGTGGCGGAGACATCGCCTGAACCGTCGGGGCGCACGGCCAGCACGGCGTTTTTGCCGCGGCCGGTGATGACGTGGACCAGCCCGTTTCCAAACACGGGGCGCGGTGCGGGCGAGTAGGCCTCGTGGTCGATTTTCCAGAGTTCCGCGCCGGTGCGCACATCATAGGAAAACACGCTGTAGGAACTGGTGGTGATGAGCTGGCGGTGTCCGGCCGCATCAATCACAAAAGGTGTGCAGAAGGACTTGCGGAAGTCACCCTCGCGCTGGGGCTGGCCGTTCTCGTCCAAATCCTTCCAGTTGCTGGTGCGGTCGGTGCGCCAGACGGTTTTTCCGGTCTCCTTCTCCAGCGCCGCACTGTACTGCACATCCGCGCCGTCAAAGGTGAGTATCAGCAGGTTTTCAAACATGATGGGTGACGAGCCCGGACCGCGAAAATGGCGGCAGGGCAGGTCGGTGCGCGTCCAGAGTGTCTTGAAGGTGGCCGTGTCCAGGCAGGCCGTGCCGTAACTGCCGAAGTGGAGAAACACCCTCCCGGGCTCAATCACCGGCGAGGGGGAGGCGTAGCAGTTCACCTCGTTGCCCAACGGCTCCGGATTGTCGCAGGAGAACAGCTTCTCGTTGAACAGGATTGCCCCGCTTTCGGCGTCCAAGCAGATCCCGTAAAATTCATGCCCGTCCTCGGTGGCCGTGGTCAGCCACACCCGGCCATCCATCACCACCGGTGTGGACCATCCCTTGAAGGGGATGGCCGTTTTCCACCGGACGTTTTCCGTCTCGCTCCAGCGGACCGGCAGCGCCCCCTCCACGGTTCCATCGCCCCGGGGACCGCGGAATTCCGGCCAGTCGGCGGCGCACAGGGCGGACGCGGTTGCGCACAGGACCAGCATGAACACTGGAAAAACAGGCTTGTGTGGCATAAACAGTCTCTCCCGATGAGAAGGCGGGCGGAGCCGGGCCCGCCCGCCGGATCTTGAAACAGGGTTAATTGGCGGGGATGTTCAGATAGTTGCCAAAGCCGACAATTATGGTTGAGCTGATGAGGATGGCAAGACCGACGGCGATAAGCACGTGGGTGCGCTTGCTGGTGCCCTTCCACTCATGCAGGGCGATGCCCCACAGCGTGCTGAAGATGATGATGCTCGCCATGTGCAGGGTCCAGCTGGAGAAGGTGAAACGCCCCATCTTCGTCTCGCCCATGGTGTAAAAGAAGAATTGGAGATACCAGGTGGTTCCCGCAACGGCCGAGAAGACGTAATTGGCCAGCAGGGGAACCCGTTCAAGCCCGGTGGCCACGGCCACTTCGCTGGGCGCCGCCTTGGGGACCATATGGGTGTTGAGGTAGTCGCCGCCGCTCTTGTTTTTGATGTTGAGGAGCACGCACCAGATGAAGTTGGAGGTGAATCCCCCCGCCAGCACCACGATGAGCACCGGCAATCCCTGAAAAATGCCCCAAATCGAACCGGGTTCCATGGTCCCCAGTGCGATGGCCGCGATGGGCTTCCCGGCGCTCTGTCCGTAGGACATGCCCGCGCTCATGATGCCGGAGAAGGTCGCCACCAGCAGTCCCTTGCCGAAACTAAATTCCTTGATGGCCCTCTTTTTTTCCTCTTCGGACATTTCCCGTTCCTTGGACATGCCGGCCAGGCCGCTCACCGCGATGCCGCAAAGGCAGACAAACACGCCAAAGAGAATGATTTGCCCCGGTCCGGAGGAGACGATGCCCATGAACTCGCCCTTGAAAATGGGCGGCATGAGCGTGCCGAAGGCCGCGCAGTATCCCAGGGCGATGGCCATGCCCAGGGCGATGCCCAGATACCGCATGGTGAGTCCGAAGGTGAGGCCCCCGATGCCCCACATGGCACCAAAAAGATAGGCCCAGAGCACCGCGCCGGGCTGGGTCTGGAACGACTCCAGAAGCACTTTTGGCGTGTCGGGGACGAATATCATCGCCAAAATCCACGGGGCAATAATCCAGCTGAAGAAGCCGCCCACCAGCCAGTAGGTCTCCCATGACCAGTACTTGACCTTTTTGTAGGGAATGTAAAAACTGGCCGCCGCGAGGCCGCCAATGGCGTGCAGTATGACACCCAGGAAAGGATTTGGTTCCATGTAATCAGACACCTAACATGCAGTTGGTCACAAATGGCACAGATTTCCGCCTGCCTGGACGGAACGGGAAACCAGTATACTGAAGGGAAACTGGAAAATCACGCGTGGCGCGGCACAAATCCAGGCGTGATCACGATGGCGCTGAGGATGGCGGATACAATACGATAACGATGCCGGTTCAGCGTGGTTGACGCATGTTTTTGTGAATATGGTTTAAGACGGGCCGGGGGAGAGCACCATGGGTTACGGAAAAATTCTTTGCACGGCTGTGATATTCCTTAACGCCATGCCGCAGGTTGTGGCGGCGGACGCGCAGACGGTTTCAACCTCGGTGTTGCCGCTTGAAGGGAGCGGCTGGGTGGTGGCGGCGGACCCGGACAACACCGGCAGGGAGGGGCAATGGTGGAAAACCCCCGCTCCGGGCGCAAAGCCCGCACGTGTGCCCGGCATCCTTCAGGAGGCGCTGCCGGGATATCACGGAGTGGCATGGTACTGGCGCGAATTCACCGCGCCGGTCTCCCCCTATCCGGCGGGCCGCTGTTTTCTCCGGTTTAACGCGGTGGATTATCTGGCGGAGGTGTGGCTGAACGACAAGCCCGCCGGGGGGCATGAGGGAGGCGAGACACCCTTTGTCCTTGATGTGACGAATTTGGTGGTGGCGGGGGGGGAGAACCGTCTGGCCGTGCGTGTGCTGAATCCCAGGGCGGAACCGATAGACGGGATTGTGCTGGCTGAGACACCCCACCGCAACAAGGCACCCTCGGGCATTTCGGTGGGCGGTTCCTACAACAGCGGCGGCATCACCGAGCCGGTGGAGGTGTACTGGACCCCGGCCGTCCGCATTGACGATGTGCATGTGCGTCCCGACTGGAAGGGCGGAAAAGTCACTGTAAGGATGTCCCTGTTCAACGCGGGCACCGGGCCTGTGTCCGGCGAACTGCGGATTGCGATCAGGCCCGCCTTTGCGGATGAACCGGCAGCCGGGTTGCGTGAGAACCGGGATGTCCCGGAGGGGCAGTCATTGGCGGAGTACACGCTGGATGTCAAGAACCACCGTCTTTGGCAGCTTGACGATCCTTTTCTTTACCGTCTTTCCGCAGAAGTGCTTTCCGGCGGGGAGGCCCATGAAAAGTCAGTCCGGTTTGGGTTCCGTGATTTTCGTGTTGAGCGGGGGTATTTCCACCTCAATGGAAGGCGTATTTTCCTGAAAAGCTCCCACACGGGGAACCACTGCCCCGTGGGGGCGATACTGCCGCCGCCGGGCGCCCCGGACCTGCTTCGCAGGGATCTGATGATGATGAAGTCCTGCGGTTTTAACATGGTGCGTTTCATCGCGGGCATCGCCCATCCCTA
>JBHEKP010000330.1:0-36371 GCA_041859375.1 Candidatus Hydrogenedentales bacterium
GCCGCACCCGACCAGGCCGACCTTCAAATCCCCCTCCGCCGCGCCCGCGCGGGACGCATGCATTCCGGCAAACGCCGCCGCGGCCACCGCGGCGCCGCTGTGGCGCATGAATTCTCGCCGCGTGGTGCCGTTGCTGTTCTCCTTAACCGCCATGTCCAAAACCTCCGATATCAGTTGTTTCCGGCCCCTGCGGACGGGGTGTCCTCACCCGGTCCCAAAGTCCGGTTCCTTGGGCAAAAAAAGTCCATATAATCAAACCACTTCATCCGGGGCAAATGCAATCCGGCCGGTGTCACCCGGAACGCCCGGGATGGTATCCATAAATCCCATGCATGTCCGCCGCTGTGACGGTGTGACCGGCTCCGGCGTCCCAGAGCATTGAAGCCATACCGCAGGCCAGCACCGCCATCATCAGGTTGGGATACGGCCCGCCGTTAAAATCCTCCAGGGAAAGGGCGCGGCGCCAGTGGCCAATCGTCCCGTACACGGCGGCATACTGGGATTCCCCCGGCAGATCAACCCGTTCGCCGTTGATCAACAGGAGCTGCCCCCCCTCCGAATGGCCGGATTCAATCCTGAAGGGCCGTCCATCGCCGACACCCTCCAGCACACGCCGCTTGTGGGGAATTACTCCCGCGGTGAAATCCGTTTTCAACCTGAGCTCGGCGTCGCCGATCCGCATGCGCGCCTCGCAAAAACCGTCCACGGGACACGCATAATCTTGCGGATTCGGGGGGGCATAACGCCGCGCCACGGCGTCCACCCTCATCCCACCACTGAAAATTTCCTCCCAGCCGCCCGGGCACATCCCAGAAACCATCAGCCACCAGGCCAGGCAATGAACCGTTTCCTGGTACTGCACCGGCTGCATGACCTTGTAATTCCGGGGGTTTTCGGGAGCTTCCCGGTCCTTCCCCCGAACCGATTCAAAGCGCGTCAACTCCAGACGATTGAAACGCCCCAGCCATTCGCGGACAGCCGCGGCGAGGGGGGAGTAGAGCTCGGTGAAATTGTAAAAGAGCCAAACGGGCGAATTCGTAAGCTTCCTGATGAGCTCGGCGGGCCGGTCCCGGTCATCATGGGCGGCAACGGGTTTTTCATTCAACACCACCACCGGCCGACCGGTGTCCAGCAGGATGTCCTCCGCCCTGAGCCTGTGCTCCGGGTGCAGGGCCAGATGAAACAGGTCCGCGTCCAGACCGTAAAATTCCGCCTCACCCGGAACAACGGACACCCGTCCGGCATCCAGATCGCAGGGAACCGGCCCCGGATCATGCGCCCAGACACGCATTCCCCGCGACAGGGCAGCGTCCAGCATTTTTCGGCCGATATATCCCCATGCGCCCGCAATGGCGACTGATTGGGGAAAATCGGCCAACTTGTCGGCGGCTCGGCGTTGCATCATTCCGTCTCCCGGCAGGGTCATCATACCCATTGCACCCCGCCAAACCAAATGGAGGTTTTCCCATGGCACCGCCAATCCGGTATACTGGACCGAATCCGGAGGCGGTTCCGGCGGTTGCCGTGAAAAACAGGATGGAATTGTGCTGAAATTCAAAGGGAAACGATTACAGGCCTGGTTCTGCGCCGCGCTGCTTTTTCTGGTGCCATTGTGCATTGTGCTGCCGGACCTTTTCTACGGAAGGGTGCCCGCGCCGGTGGGCAGTGTCGTGGCGCTGGCTCCATGGCAGGAGGCGCGCACCCCCGGCGAGGCCATCACCGAAACGGCTCCTTTCAGCCCCGAAATCCAACGCTACTATCCTTGGTATGCCTTCATTGGCCAGGCGGCGAAAAACCGGGAAATCCCGCTCTGGAATCCGAACGAGGGCTTCGGCGCGCCCTTTTTCTCCCTCTGGCGCACCCGGGCCTTTTCTCCCTTTTCCCTGCCCTTTTATTTGCTTCCCCTGGCCTTAGCCCTGCAACTAAGCGTTTTCCTGAAAGTGCTGGCCGCGGGATGGTGCGGTTACCATGTCGCCCGCAAGCTGGGATATGTGCCCCCCTTTGCGCTCCTGGTTGCCGTGGCGCTACAACTGTCGCCGCCCGTGTTTGTCCACCGTCTTGAACCGGTATCGGACGCGGCTCCCTGGCTTCCGCTGCTGCTGCTCTGCATCTACCGGCTGATTTCCGGGGAGTTCCGGATTTGGCCCCTTCTGGCGGGCACCCTGGCAATCACCGTGCTTTCGGGGTCGCCGGAAAGCCTGCTTGTTTTCATCCTTGTATGCGTGGTGGCCCTTCCCGTCTTCAGACTGCGCAACCGGCACCTGAACCATCTGCTTTATGCCTATGCCGGACTGGGTGCGGCGATTGCGGCCGCGCTGGGGCTTACGGCGTTCCAACTGCTTCCGTACTACGAATACAAGGGGCAGACATCCGTGCTGCTGGAGCCCTTCCGCAGTGAACTCCGGCCCGCCGACCTGTGGGCCCTTTGGTTCCCGGGGGAGGCGTCCAGACCCGCGCTGCAAATGCTCCACATCGGTGTGCCCGCGCTGGTCATGGCGGCTCTTTGGTTTTCCCTGCGCAAATATGCGAACAAATTCAGGCGCCGCAGGCTTGAGTCGCTCCTCGCATCCGCCGCGATTCTCGCCCTGGCGGCGTTTTTGTCCGGCATGCTCAATGGGGAAAACTCCGTCTGGCCTTGGCCCAAGCCCGAGCATCTGCTACTCCTCTGGCCGCTGTCCATGGCGTTTCTGATGGCGGCCACCGCAGAAGAATGGATCATTCTGGGCGCAAACGACTGTCTGGCGGTGTTGCGCCGTTTTGCGGCCATCCTTCTCCTCACCATTCTGGGCGGTGTCATCATGCTCGCATGGCGCGGAACAGGTGAGGCTCCGGCTTTCCCCGCCTTTTCAAGCGCCATGGGGGGGGTGGTCTTTATGGCCGCCATGCTCCTCTACCTGGGCGTCACCCTGCTCAAGCCCAAACCAATGCTTGCGGGACTGGGCCTCTCCCTGCTGGTGGTTGTCTGCGGATGGCACACACGGCACGAATCCGTTCAATCAACGCCCGCTGCCCGGGCCTTTCCCGAAACCGGGTTTATCCGCGCCCTGAACGGGCTCGACACACGCATCGCCGGCAGCGGCGAACTGAAAAAATGGCCCTTGTCGGTCCATGGCATATCCCAGGTCTACAACCCCTCCGGGACCACCCTCTCCCGTTATGACAAGTTCATTCAAAGGGCCGCCCTCGACCCGAAACTGATGCGCCTGGGCGCGGCGGGGGCCTTGCTGCTCACCCGCCAGGACATCCAGGGGGGATTCGCCGAACTGCGTCCCACCCTGAACATGCAGGAGGTCTTCCCCTCGGGTGCCATACTGCTGAAGGATCTTGACGCCCTTCCCAGGGCCCGCATGGTGTACAAAGGCAAAAAAGTGGCCGGCTTCGATCCGAACCAGCTTGCGCTGGAGGGTCCCGTCCAGATTGAGGGGGGAACCCTGCCGGAAAAGGACGAAGGCACCGCGGCAAAAGCCCAAATCGTGCCGCCCGACTCAATGAACCGGGTGGTGGTGAACATCGATGAAACACGTCCGGGACTGCTGGTGCTCGCCGACACATGGTATCCGGGCTGGACCGCCACGGTTGACGATGTTCCCGCCGAGGTGCTTCCCGTGGACGGCGTGTTCCGTGGGGTGGAGGTGGGCGAGGGGGCGCACGAGGTTGTGTTCACCTACCGGCCCTTCTCGCTTGTGCTGGGACTCTACGTGTCGGCGGGCACCATGATCATCCTGCTGGCCGGCATGTGGGTTTTCCGCAAAAAGAAGCCCCGCCCCGCGGCGACTGGGCTCTGAACCCCAAACCGGCCCGAACGGCCGGAAACCATGCGGCGTCAAAGAAAGTCTTATCTGCAACACACCCTTCAGGAGTTAGAAAAATGAACTGTTCCCGCATCCTTCCTCTCGCCTTTGCCGTGGCCGTTTCGGCGCTGTCCGCGTCCGCCGAAACGAGGGCCCCCCTGGTGGAACGGCTTGGCTTTGCCCCGGACGCCCGGGTGATGATAATCAACGGCGACGATTTTGGGATGAACCAGGCCACCAACACCGGAACGATGAAGGCGCTCAAAAGCGGCGGCATCACCTCCACCACCGTGATGGTGCCCTGCGGCTGGTTCATGCAGGCCGCGGACCTCTCCCGCCGGAATCCAAAAGCCAATGTCGGGGTGCACACCGTGCTCACCAGCGAATGGAAACACTACAAATGGGGGCCCGTGGTGGGTTGGAAATCCGCGCCCAGCCTATGCACCGAACAGGGTTATTTCTTCGACGACGTGCCCCTCGTCTACCTCAGCGCGACACTTGAGGATGTGGACAAGGAAATCCGCGCCCAAATTGACAAGGCCGTCCTCGCGGGAATCGACATCACCCACATTGACTCGCACATGGGCACCATGCAGACCATGCCGGGCTATCACGAGCTCTACATAAAAATCGCCAAAGACTACAACCTCCCGTGCCGCATGGCAGGACACGACCTCATGGACAAATTCAACGCCGGATACCTCATCGACATGGCCGACGAGATGGGGGTTGTGCATCCCGACATCCTGTTCATGGGCGATCCCCCCAGCGTGGCGGAAACGGAATCCTGGTGGAAGCAGCGGATGGGCCAGCTTGAGCCGGGCAAAGTGACGGAAATTTACATCCACTGCGCGGTGGACACACCGGAAATGCGCGACACCACGGGTTCAACCGGACGGCGCGTGGCGGACACAGACTTCTTCAGCGACCCCAAAACCCAGCAGTGGATTAAGGACCAGGGCATCAAACTGGTCAGTTACCGGGAACTGCGGCACCTTCAGCGGGAGGGCAAGCCCCTTGCGCCGCCGGAAAAATTCGGCTGGGACTGACATTCGCAAAAATGACGCGGCAAAGTTGTTTCTTCGCCGCGCCTTTTTTTTGTGCATTCACTCCCCGGCGGCTTCCACCGGCATTAATATGTCAGACAAAACATCCAGTTCCCAGTCCGGACGGCAAATTGCCGACAACACCTCGCGGTCATGGTACCAGGAGGCGTCCCGCACAATTTGCCCCGCACTTATCCTCAAATGCGCCTCCATGCCTAATTTCGCCTGATCCGGGCGGCGGCTGGCAATGGCGTTGGCTATCTGCCGGTGGTGATGGTTGGTCATGGCCAGTTCGTCAATCCCCTGCCGCACCGCCGCCGCCTGGCATGGGGCCAGATATCCTGACAACGCCTCAAGCAGCATGGGAAAAAGGGGGTTTTTGCATGCCTGCGCCACCGCAAGATGAAACTGGTGATCACAGCGCACCACGGCGTGAACGTCATCAGGGGAAAGCGCTTCAAGCGTGTCCATCAGCCCACCAAGAACCTCCAAATCATCCTCGGTGCGGTTGATTGCGGCGGAAAAGGCCGCCTGCATTTCAATGGTCATGCGCATCTGGAGGAAATGAAGAAAATTCTGCTCCCCCTCAAGGGTGAGCATCAGGGGAAAAAGGCGGCCGAGCAGCCGTGTGTCCATTTTGCCCACAACGCTTTTCCGGCCATGGGACACCACCAGCAATCCAAGGGCGCGCATCCGTGCAATGGCCTCACGAATGACAATCCGGCTGACCCCATATTCTTCCATCAGCCTCCGCTCACTGGGTATCGCGCGCCCGGACGGCCAAGCGCCAAGACGGACCCGGTTAAGCATGTGGTTGAACACTGTGTCAACTATCGAGGTGCTTTGTTGCATGGAAAGCTCCAACTGGTATTACCAGTATGGTCCTAAAAGGCTCTTAATGTCAATAGGTTGACCACACGCCGTTGACTTATCGAAAAAAATCAGTACAATATTCCTTATGGTATGACCAGTGCTTTGGCCTAATCCATATGGAGTCAAAAATATGCTGTTCAAACGCTTTACCCCCCACCACACGACCCAAATTAATCATGTGACACGCCTTGCGCTCATAGTGCTTGCCGTTCTTCTCCTGCCGCTCCTTCCCGCCCATGGGGCGAAGCGGATTCTTCTTGTCGGGGACAGTTGGACACAGTGGCCCTATGACATGGGCTCCTTTCAAGCCGCCCTCAACCATAATTTCGGGGCTGGCGTCTACGAGGTGGAGGGGGAGTACACAGCCCTCGGCGGTTCCACCGCCAAGGGCTGGGCGGAAAACTTCGTGCCGGATGAAGGCACCTTTCCCTCGCCGCCGGGACATAGCAACATGGCCGCGCTCAACCGCATCACCTGGTGCCTCAACCAGTACCCCACCATTGACATCATCCACCTGTGCATATCGGGCAACGACATGTGGTCATGGCGCGCCAACTGGACCGCCGAACAGGAAAACACCCTGTTTGCGGAGATTGCCGGCAATGTGCGTTCTGTAATTCAGTGGATTCGGACCAACCATCCCCGGGTTAAAATCTGCCTGTCTGACTATGATTACCTAAATATCACAGAAACCTGCACCTGGGGCATGCAGGAATACAGCGACACCTCGGTGCTTTTTGCCGCAAGCCTCGGTTTCACTGTCAATGTTTTCGACATTTGGCAAAACAAGGCGAACAACCAGGTGCTGAATGGTTTTTTCTCCCGTTTTACGCCGGCAAAACTCGCCGTGTCCCGCGAGTTTGATCGTTGCGGCTTTGTGCAGAACTGGGGAAACATCCAGTGGCGCGCCGGATACACCAATTCACTTGGGCAGGTTTTTGCCGCCCAGACAGTCCCGTTTCCGGGCATCGCGCCGGATTATTCCCCCATGCCCGGCGGTGACATCAGTTACGGTACCCCGTCCTTGTACATGAACGCCTTTGAGGGCACCAAGCGCGATCCCATCCACCTGAGCAACCAGGGATACCGCCTGCTGTTTGATAATTGCATCATGCAATACTATGCGGGCTGGCTCACCGACACCACGGCGCCCCTAGTTCAGTCCGTCACCCTTGCAAGCCCCAATCCCACCGCGGCCGGGTCGGTGAGTTATCTGGTCACATTCACGGAAAATGTGAGGGGGGTGGATGCCGGTGACTTTGCCCTTTCCGGAACGGCATCCACAGGCGCTGCAATATCATCCGTCGCCGGTGCTGACAACAGCCCCACCCGCACGGTCACCGTGGACATTTCCGCCTGTCCGGACGGCACGCTGCGCCTGGACTTCATCGACAACGGTTCCGTCTACGACGCCAATTGGAACGCCATCGGCGGTGAAGGAGCCGGAAACGGCAACCACCTCTCCGGGCCTTCCTATTTGATTGACCGGGGCGCGCCCACCGCAACGGTTTCCGCGGGTGTGCCCGAACCCACCGAGCTGACCGCCACCCCCTTCACAGTGACCTTTTCCGAGAACGTCAGCGGATTTTCCGCCTCCGATGTCGTCCTGACACTGAAAAGCGGAAACGGTTCGGCCCAGGTCTCAAACTTCTCGGGCTCCGGCGGCGCATACACTTTCACCGTGCTGGTGGAAAGAACGGAAACCATCACCGTTGAGGTGAAAATACCCGCAGGCGCGGCGGTGGATCAGGCGGGATATCCGACACCCGAGGCCAAATATCTTGACGGTGCCGACGATGCCTACCAGTTTGACTTCAATTCCGGCCCCGGCCAGCCCGGCAACCTCTATGCAAGCAGCGGACTCCTCGGTGATCTAACCCTGGCCCCTGGAGCAGTTGTGACCATCAACACGGGGAACACCCCGCCGACCTTTGTTGTCGGGGCAAACCCGCCGCTCCTAGGCAAAGTGTTCGCCACCAACGGCGGTAATGTCGCCAAATTTGAGTTTGGTGAGGTGGATGTGGCCGCCGGGGTGGCGGTGAATGTCACAGGAGCCCGTCCTCTGGTGATTGCCGCATCCGGTGACATGCGTTGGAACACCTCCGTAGACGTTTCTGGAAACCTTTCCGGACGCGCCGGGGGCGGGGTCGGTGGTGCGGGCGGTGCCGGCGGGCTTTCCGCGGCAGGCGGCAATGGCGGCACGGGTGCGGGAGCCGGGGGGGCGCAGGTTTCAGGCGGTTCCGGTTCTCCAAACAAGACAACCGACCTGGGTAATGGCATTGGGAACGGCGCATCGGGAACTGGAAGGGCAAGCGGCTCCCAGGGCGCATCCGGAACCATTGGCACGCAGGGCAATGGGGGAAGCTCCGGTTTCCAAGGCTTCACCGGATTCGCGTCGATGGGCACTGCGGGCACAGGCGGGGGTGGTGGTGGACATGGCACCCCGCAAAGTGTGAACAATGGCGGTTCCGGCGCATCGGCCTCCGGCGGTGCGGGAAATGGCGGCACTTTCACCATTATTCCAATTAATGGAGGCACCGGCGGGGGCGGGGGGGCTGCCACCCAGGATGGCGTAAACGGTGGCAACGGCAGTTCCGGCGCAAACGGACTGGACGGTTCAAACGGTTCCACCGGAAATAACGCCAGCTTTACATCCGACGCATCCTCCCTGTTGATTGCGGCGGGCAACGGCGGCGGCGGCGGCGGCGGCGGCGGCTCCGGTGCGGGCGGGCAGGGCGGCGGACAGGCGGGCGGCGGCAGTAGCGGCGCGTCAGGCGGCGGCGGCGGACTCGGCTACACCACCCATATCGCACAGTGCAACACTCCGGGCGACGGCCCCGGGGGCGCGGGCGGACACGGCGGTGCGGGTGGCGCGGGAGGTGCGGGAGGCAGGGGGGGCAATTCCCCCGCCGGCGGCAATGGGGGAAGCGGCGGCAACGGGGGCGGGGCGGTGGCCCTGGCGGCGCGCGGCCTGCTCACCTTTGGTGGCACGGTGGACATATCAGCCCAAGCCCCGGCTTCCGGCGGACTTCCCTCCACCGGATTGGCGGGTAATGCGGGCACCAATCCCGGCAACAACTGGTCCGCAGGCGGGGGAGGCTCGGCGGGTTCTACGGGGGTCTATTACACCTCCTTTGCCGGGTGCTGGCCCACCTACATCACCGGCGGCGCAGGCGGCGCGGGCACGCGGGGGGGGGCCGGAGGTGTGGGCGGCACAGGCGGCAGCAGCGGTGCCTCCGGAGGCGGCGGAAACGGGGGACTGGGAACCCCCGGCATGGTGAAACTGCATGCCTCTGTCATTCAGGCTCAGTCAGGTAATGTTTTGTGCAACAACCACACGGGCGACACCTCGGACAACCTGCGCGGGCGCGCCACTTTCATCAGCAACATGGCGGCGGTGCCCCAGCCCTCCTATTCCGACAACATCACCCCGGGCTCAACAAACAACGACCTTCTCCTGAAAGCCACGGCTCCTTATTCCCCAACACTTCAAACACCGCTCATACCGCAATTGGAAAACGGCGCCGACACGGGCGGCCTGGCCCTTCCAATATTCTGGAACCAGTCCCAGGCGGCATCACCCGGTGTTGATCTGCTGGAAATGGTGCGGCTTTCCGGAGCCAACTCACCCTTTGCCGGATTCGACCAGCTTTTTCTGGTGAACAACGGCGGGGCGGACGCCGAAGGCGTGGTGCTCACTGTGCAGGGCCATGCCCCCCACACCATCGGAACCATTCAGGACGGACGCATCTGGACCACAACAGTCCCAGCCGGAGTTCCTGTGTCCTTTACCGTTGCCATGGAGGTTGCCATTCCGGAAGGGGACCAAATTCTCTATTCCGGCCAACCCCTCAACCTCACGGCGGCTATCACGGGCGGGGTGGGCGAAAAAACATGCCAATGGTCCCGAAATGGCGTGGTAATACAGACGGGAGCCTCCACATCCCTTGTCATACCTGCCCTCTCCGTCACCGACACCGGGTTGTATTTAGTTTCCGTCACCGATGAAATCAGCCAGACTGTCACTTCGGAAACGGTGGATATTGCCGTGGCGGCTCCCCTGAATGTCACGGTCGCCCCTCAAAACGCATCGGTGATCACCGGTGGAAACCATGTCTTTACCGTTGCGGCCTCCGGCGGGCATGGTTCACTGGTGTACGACTGGCGCAGGAACAGTGTCAGTCTGGGCGCGCCAAGCCATCCCTTCCTGACCATCTCCTCCGCGTCAGCCGCTGACGAGGGAACGTATGACGTGGTTATTTCCGATGCGGTTGGCATGCCTCCAAACGGACAGGTGACCACCCCCTCCGGAGGCGCGCTGCTGACCGTCACCAACCCGCTTGTGGTTTCCGGTCCCACCCCTGTCTCGGCCTATACCGACACGGCGCAAGCCATTTTTACCGTATCCGTATCCGGGGGTGTTCCGGAATACCAGCATGAGTGGCGCAAAAACGGGGTCGCGCTACCCCCCGGGGAGCAGCCGGGCGGCCCGGCGCTCACGCTCTCCGCACCGCTTGCCGGGAAGGCGGGGGATTATGACTGTGTGGTGAGGGATTCCGGCGCTCCTGTCACATCCCTGCCCTCCAACACGGCGGCACTCACGGTGCACGGGCACCTCTCCATCCTGGCCCATCCGCAGGGTGGAACCCATCCCATCGGTGATTCCGTGACCTTGTCGGTGATAGCCACCGGCGGCATCCCGCAGGTTGATTTCCTGTGGCGCAAAAACGGAACCGCGCTGCCCGTGGAGAGACAGCCTTTCGGGCCGATGCTCCTCCTCACAAACATCCAAAACGCTGATGCGGGCGACTATGACGTCCTGCTGCGCGACGCGGGCGGCGAGGAGGCCGTCTCACAGGCGGCAACAATCGCAATAGGCGCCGTGGAGCCCCTGCAAATCACGGGACAACCGCAGGGGGGAACCGTAACGGCGGGGGATTCATTCACCTTCACCGTCCAAACCGAAGGAGGCAGCGGGACCGTCCATTACCAGTGGAAGTTTGACAACGGGCAAAAAGCCGCGGTGAACATCGGCGGCGACGGGAATGCCCTGGAACTGGTTGACGTGCAGACGGACGACTCCGGCGCCTACTGGGTGGAAATAACGGACAACATCGGCACAACCGTTTCCAATCAGGCGGTGCTGACTGTGAACGAAACCGCCATACCGGCGTCTTCGGCGGGTTTGCTTGCCCTGCTTGCGCTGGCCGTGGCCGTGGCGGGCGCGGGACGCGCCCGAAAATAAGCGTCAACCCAACTGGCAAACCATGCCATCGAAAACCTCCCGGACGGGAATGTTTTCCATGCATGCGTTGCGGGTGCATGTTGACACCCTGTTGTTGTAGGCGTTGAAGCAGGGGCTGCACGCGGTGGGCCTGTAATACACCGTGGCATTCGGTGTCAGCGGACGGAACAGAACGGGAGTCTCCGGTCCAAACAAAACATGCGCATGGCAGTCCGTCAGGGCCGCAAAATGGGCCGGGCCGCTGTCGGAACCGACAATGGCCTCCGCCATGCCGCAAAGCACCACCAGCTCCCGCAGGGAAAGCCGCCCCGCCAGGTTGAACACACGGTTTTTGTCCAGGCGTTGGCAAAACGCCGCGGCGGCCTCAGCCTCGCACTTCAACCCGATTACGAGGACAAGCACGTCCCCATAACGGTCCAAAAGCATCCCCGCCAGCTCCTCATACGCCTCCACAGGCCACTTTCGGACCGGAAGTTCATCGGCAAATTTCGGGTTGAACAAAACCAGCCGCCTGTCCGCAAACGCGCCTTCCGGGAAGCCGGGCAGTCCGGCAAGCAGACATTGCACTTTATGGGTCTCCTCGGGCGGCGGCTGGAACCGCGGGGGACGCCGTGATTCCAAAACACGCTCCGCGGGGGCCTTCAGCATGGGGGGGGAACAGTCATGCTCCCAAGCGGCCCGCGCCATGGAAAGATACAATTCGGCGGTTGACAGGTAGGGGGAAAACTGGATGCGGTGGGTCATCAAGTCACCCCGGTACACCCCCTCCCCGGCGAAACGGTGAAGCCCCACCCGGATGCGCGCCCCGGTCATCACCGCAAGCAGCGCGGTGAAACGCGCAAAAAATTCCAAATCAACTGTGGTGTCTATCTGAAGACTTCGCGCCCTCCACAAAAAGCGCAGCATGTCAATGACAAACACCGCCAGCCCCGAATCCCGGATGGTCAGCACATTGCCGCTGGGAATGATCCCCAAAAGATCAACGATTTCCCGGTTTCTTTGAAACACCATCACATGCACGTTTTCAGCACCCAGCCTGGCGGCCGCCTCCTCAAAGGCGGGAACCGCCAGCACCGTGGCACCCTGTTCGGCGGGCTTCAAAAAAAGGATCTTTCTGGGCGGCTCCTTGGAGTCCCCGAAGGCGGCGACGGCGTGCGCCATGCGCAGTAGCAGGGAGACGGCAAAACAGCAGGGAACCCCGATTATCCGGTCTATCCAGCGGACAAGCGATGTGTTCATGCTACGATTCGCGCCCTGTTTCCTGTTGCTGGGGCTGGATCACAATCAATCCCCATTTCTTGTTCAGGTTTTCCACCCTGTAAACGCGGGAATCCATCTGGTCTTTTATTTTGTCAAGGGTCTTGTGCCGGACAAGAACCAGTTGTGTTCGTCCCGTGCGGGCCGTTTTCAGCACTTCCTGCGTGTCGGCAAGATGCACGGGGGCCACAATTTTTCCGTCCATGTAAAACTGTAGCCCGTAAAGCGGGTTGTCCTGCTTGAGCACATAGTAATCCGCGTCCGGGTGCTGTTTCACATGGGGCCTCAAATCCCTTTCCAGAAAGGCCATGTTGTTTTCGCTGGGCACATATGCCGCGGTCATTTTTACCGCAAGAAGAAGAACAAAGACAACCACCGCCGTGTTCCGCAGCGTCCCCGCACTGAGCGCGCCCCTTCCAACCAGGTGGGACAGTCCCGCACCAACGGCCAACGCCAGGGGGGCAAAGAGCGGAAGCATGTACAGGGGAAGCCGCGAGGCGCTCAGGCAAAAAATCACCAGGGGAATGAGGACGGCGGACACCACGTACAGCCATTCCGCAGGATGGTCCCATTGGGTGATTTTTCGCCACTTTCCGGACGGCCAAGGAATATGTTTTCGGCGCAGCAGAATAAACACCGTCCACGGCACAAGCCCGAACAAAAGCACCGGCCCGTAAACAACCAGGGGTTTGTAGAATTCGGGGTTGCGGTTGAACTCCCCGTACAGGTTCCTGCCAACAATCTCATCAAAAAACCAGTATCTGAGAAGATCCTGATGGATAAACGCTTTGGCGGCATACCAGGACAGGCCTGTGACCAAAAAAACCAGCACCCCCAACGGGTTCAGCACATGGGGGGGATGCTCGCCGCGGCGGCGCAGGTACACATGGGTAATCACGGCGGGAACCAGGGGAATGAGGGCCAGAGGGCCTTTGGTAAGAAAACCCATCCCCATGGCCACCCACATGAGCACCATCCACCATCCCCGCCCCGACCTGAGCGCCTTCCAAAAGAAGAGCATGGCCAAAACCACCCATAACTGGAGATAGGTGTCGGTGGAAAGATTTCCCGCCGCCATCTGTGTGAACGGACTCAGCCCGTAAACAAGCGTGCAATAGGGTGCGGCGGCGGCCCCCCACACCTGCAGGGAAAGGAAATACACAGCGACAACCGTCACACTAAACGCGACTGCCAGCCCGAAGCGGGCACCCCATGTGTTCACGCCCAGAATCCTGTATCCGGCGGCGGTGGCGTAGTAAACAAAGGGCGGTTTTGTCCAATGGTGGTGGCCGTTGAGCAACGGCTCATCGAGGCTTCCCTGTTCCATGCTCTGGCGGGCGCACTCCGCATAACGCCCCTCGGTGGACTCATACAGTCCCCGGCTCCCCTGAAAGGCAAAGGCCACGATAATGGCCGCCAAAACCGCCAGCAACACCATTTTTTTGCCCTGGGCAGAATTGGCCGGCGCGTCTTCCGCACACTTTGATTCGGATTTGGCTGAATCCATGCTTTATATCCAAGGCGCTTCCGCCCGGCAGGGCAAACGCAACCGATTTTTATCGTCCACATCCCCATGATTCAGGGGGAAGTATTATGCATTATTTCCCCCTTTTACGGGTAATTTCCCAAATTTCCGTGCTATAATCGCCGTTGTCGCGCATCAAACCAACCAGGAACACGGTCCAATGGGTGAAGTGACGCCTTCCGCCTCGATAATCATCGCCGCATACAACCGTTTTGATGATTTGCGGGAATGCCTTGACTCACCCGAGTTGAAAAACCTGGACCCGGCTTTGGCCGAAATCATTGTTGTGGATGATGCATCCACAGACGGGACACCGGACGCACTGGGTCCCCTTTATCCAAACATCACCCTTCTTTCAACCCGGCATAATGTCGGTCCCGGACAGGCGAGGAATCTGGCCGCACAACACAGCCGGGGGAATACCTTGGTATTTCTGGATTCGGACGCCGTGCCCGAACCGGGTTGGTTGAAGGCGCTATTGGCCAACGATGATGGGAAAACACTCCTTGTCGGCAGGGTTGTGGACTATACAACCGGAGAGGTGCAATACGGCCCAAGACGGGCCACCTTCCTGGGAAAAAGTTTGCGTTGCCCCGTTTCTTGGGCCAACACGGGCGGGGCGGGCAACATGGCCCTGCCCAAGTCCCTCTTTGAGGAGGTGGGCGGTTTTGACCCGGAACTCTCCAACTGCTTTGAGGACAGTTACTTGTGTATCCGTATTAAACGCAGGGGGGGGGGATTCAACTATGTGCCCTCCGCAGTGATTCGTCATAAGGGGGATGTCCATAAACACGGGCATGAGATTTATTTGCAAGAACACAACAGCACGTATGGCATGCTGAAAATCTATAAAAACGCCCCGGCAAAACGCGCTTTATTTTCTTTATTCAATGGAATATGGATGTTTTTTCGTTTTTATATATGGTTATTGTCGAAGAGGCCAAGTGATGCATGGCAGTTGTTGAATGGCTGGCGTGACGCCTATAAGCGCTTCGAGCGGCACCGGACAACTTAAAAAGAGCCCCTTGAACGCCGCCGGGCAATCGCCTCACGAATCAACCGGAACGGTTCAAGCAGCACCGCCCATGGTTGATACACCAAGCGGATGGGAATTTCATGGGCCTGAAACCGCTCATTGATGGCGGGCAGCACGACCGGCACCCCAAACCGCCTGAATCCAAAACGGCTTTGCTTTCCCGCATTCGCGTCATGGGAGCGCCATTCCCCAAGCACCTCCGGAAGTGAATACAGAGGCCCCTGCACACAAGCCTGGAAAACGATAAAGGTGTCCGGGCAGGCGCGCATGCACACAGGCAAGGGAAAAATTCCATCCAGCACATGCTTTTCGAAAAAAAGTCCTGAAGTGGGGGAAAAAATCAGAAACAGGTCATGGCGGATGGCTGTGTTCACCGTTTTGGCCGCCTTCCATTTTGCGGCGATATCCCCAGAAACCAACAATTCAGGGGTGCGTCCCCCCGGTCCATGCCCCATGGGATGCTGGTAAACCCCGCCGTCGGGGTGGTTGGCCGCAAAAGCGGCCATCCGGGCCAGCCGTTCCGGCTTCCACACATCATCACTGTCCAAAAAAGCCACGTATTTGCCCCCCGCAAGGGCAAATCCCGCATTCATTGCGGCCGCCTGACCGGAATTTTCCTGAAACACCGTTTTGACGGGAACAGGGGCGTCATGGACTGCGGCGGAAATGACCTCCCTGGAACGGTCGGAGGAGCCGTCATCCACGATGATCAGCTCCAAAGGCCGCCACGTTTGCTGAAAAACGCTCTTTATCGCTTCCCAGACAAAGCCCTCATAGTTGTAGCTTGTGAGCACAACCGACACGAGCGGTTTGTTGTCCGTGGCTTCTTCCGTCATTACCGTCCATTCATTCCAGTGATGTTCATCCAAGTGTGCGCATGGTTATTTTACAAATGCCGCATCCAAAAAGAAACGGAATCACCAAACAATTTCTGGGGGATTGGGGAAAGCCCCGCTTATTTTGTACAATACAGCCGTTTTTCACAGATTGCGAGAATGGAATCCGAGCGAATGAGCCTCAGTGTGATAGTGACAGAGGACGACACCGTCCAGCGGGAAATCATCTGCGACATCCTCACCCAGTCGGGATACACCGTGACCGGCTGCCCCGGCGGGGAGGAGGCGCTGTCCTTACTGAGGGAGGAAAGCGCCGACATCCTGCTCACCGACCTGAAGATGGGGGGGATGGACGGGCTTGAACTGCTCCGGCAGGCGCGCCGGATGCGGCCCGATCTCGAGGTGGTCATGATGACCGCCCATGGCACGGTCAAAACCGCCGTCACCGCCATGAAGGAGGGTGCCGCCGACTATCTGGAAAAACCCTTTGACAAGGAGGAGCTGCTGCTGGTGATGAGCCGCACCGGCGAGCGGGTGGATCTGCGCCGCCAAAACAGGCAGTTGCGCGAACTCGTCGCCGACTCGGTCTCACTTGGCAACATCATCGGCCAGTGCGAACCCATGCGGCAGGTGTTTGAGCGCACGCGCCGTGCGGTGCATGTGAACAGCACGGTGCTCATTCTCGGCGAGTCAGGAACCGGCAAGGAGCTCATCGCCCGGCACATCCATTTTGCGGGACCGCGCCGCGGCAAGCCCTTTGTGGTGGTGAACTGCGCCGCAATCCCGGACTCCCTGGTGGAATCCGAGCTTTTCGGCCATGAAAAGGGGGCCTTCACCGGCGCCGATGTGAGCCGCGCCGGCAAGTTCGAACTCGCCCACGGCGGCACCCTGTTTTTGGACGAGATCGGCGACATGCGCATCGAAAGCCAGGCAAAACTGCTGCGCGTGCTCCAGGACGGGGTCATCGAACGGGTGGGCTCCGCCAAACCGCGCCAGGTGGATGTGCGGGTGATAGTGGCCACAAACCGAAACCTGAAACAGCGTGTGGAGGACGGCGAATTCCGCGCCGATCTGTATTACCGGCTGGAGGTGCTCTCCATTGAGCTGCCCCCCCTACGGGACCGCATGCAGGACCTGCCGCTGCTGGCCGCCCATTTCCGGGAAAGCCTCGGCAGGAAACTGGGGATGACCGCCCCGGTCATCAGCCCGGAAGTGATGGACGCCTTCCGGCGCTACCGCTGGCCGGGCAACGTACGGGAACTGGAACACACCCTCGAACAGGCCTTTGTGCTGTGCGCCGGGGAACGGCTCACCATGGCGGACATGCCCGAAAAACTGCACGCACCCATCCCGCAAACCGGCGACTTCGCGCTTCCGCCGGGGGGCATCGTCCTGGAGGAGCTGGAGGAGGAACTTATCCGGCAGGCGCTGGAGAGGTCGGGCGGACGCATCAAGGAGGCGGCGGAACTGCTGGGCCTCACCTACAAAACCCTGCAATACCGGCTCAAAAAACACGAGATTGACCGGCATTCCCCCCAGTGCGAGGAGTAACCCCTCAGGAGGCCGTGTTTCGCCTGACCAGCGCCACCTGTGCGGCCACGGCGGCAAGCAAAAAGAGCGGCGACCATTGAAAGGGGAAGTTCATCCCGTACCGCAGCGCAAGCCAACCGAAAAGAATGCCGCCGACAAAGCCCCCAAGCCCCACCATTCCCTCGTTCACCGCGGCACGGCGGTGTTTCAGCGCGGGGTTGGCTATGCTGTAGTAGACACTGGAGAAGAAGGCGATGCCCAGCGTTGAACCGATAAGCATGAAGGCCGCCGCCATCACCACCAGGCTTCTGGTGAACCCCAGCACCCAGAAACCGGCCCCGCCGGCCAGCTGCAAACCCACCAACCAGGACAACTTGTGCCGCCAAATGGTGGTGCGCCCGAAAACAAAAAAAAGCAACGCCGTGGTGAAGGCGCTCAAAAATGCCAGCCACGAAAATTTGGTGGCCGCCGCCACGGTGAGGTAATCGGCGGGAACCGCCTCAAACAGGAGGCGAAGCTGCCCCTCCGCCACCAAATCGTTAATCCGCTTGGGAAACACCGTCCTGGTGACACCCACCATCATGTTCGCCACCAGCGTGGCCAGCCACGCGGCATGAAGGAAATGCTCGCTGACATGGTCTACATTGAGCCCCTCCGCATGCTCCTCCACCCGGCCGGTGCCGAAGAAATCCCTCTCGCGGGGCAGCGACCAGAGGAGCAGGAAGGTAGCCGCCGTAATGACAAAGGTGAAGACGAAGGGCAGGCGGTGGTCATAATCATAGAGTGGCCCGGCCAGCAGCGGCCCAAAGGCAAAGCCGGAACTCCACGCCAAGTTAAACCAGCCCAGGCTGTTCTGTCGGCGTTCCGGCTCGGGATCCGCACCCACCCAGGAATAAAAGGCGGGCCAGCATATGGCCAGCGCGCCGAACCCCACCACGCCCATCACCCCGCAGATCCACGGGTCGCGGAAAAACATCATGCCCGGCACAAACACGGCGAAGATGAGCATCCCGGTGTACGCCCATACCAGCCCGTTGCCGGTCTTGTGCACAAAACGGGAACTGGCAAGGGAAAGAAGGGCGTAAACCACCGCCTGAATTCCCCCGTAAACCCCGGACATGGCCGCGCTGCCGCCAATCTGGTTGTACACATAGAAGGGCTGGGCGGTGATGGCCGTGATGATCGCAAAATCAAACAAAAATCCGACCATATACATGCGCACACGCGGGGTAAACATGGGGTGGGGGACACTTTCCGCCGGTTAAAAGGGAAACATAAAACCACCGGGGCCGGAGGGGAAACCTCCGACCCCGTCTGAGTCCGTATTATTCCATGTCCACCGCGTCAATTCAAAACAACGCGGGAATTCCGTTCAGGGCTTGTGCTTGAGCGCGCCCGCGGGGATACTTTGGCGCTCGATTCCGGGACCACTCCAGAAAAGGTTGAGGTATTCGCCGCCGCCGCTTTCAAAATAGTCCACGGCAAGGGGGTGGGCACCCTTTTTCAGGGCGACAAACACTGTTTTTGTCTCCGCCTTGTGGAGTCCGTCGTTGTCAATCAAGAGTTCGCCGCCCAAACACAGGCGGCTGCCGTCGTTGGAGCGAAGCCCGAGAGAGTAGACCCCGTCCGCGGGGACGACAAGATAGCCCTTGAACTGGAGGGCATATCCGTCCTCGATTTTGGCGGGCTTCAGCGAGACCTGTTCGGCCACCCCGGCCGCGTCGGGGGCCATGGTGGAAAAGTCCGGCAGTTTGTCCAGTGCCTTTTCATAGTAGGCGTAGGCGAGCCCGGGTTTCAGCCCCCCGACCTTCACGGGGGACAGGGACTTGACCTGTATTTCCTCGGAAACGGAGGCGCGCAGCAGCTCCTTGTAGGCGTCCAGCTCCCCGCCGGATTCACGGATGGTGGTGAGGCCGCATTTCTCCGCCGTTCCAAAGAACCTGTCCACCCGCTTCTTGAAATCGGGGCGCATGGTGACGGTGAAATTCTTGTGGTCCAGCGCGTATGCGTCCGAGGCCTTGGAGCGCATCCGCTCAAGCATGACGTAGTCGATGCTCATCCGGGCGATGCGCACGCGCTCAAGGAATTCGGGGTGGTCTGCCACGGCCTCCTCGGCGGAGTCAAAAAGCTTGTCGGCGCGGGCCAGCAGCTCGTCGGTGAGGAAGGGCTCCTCGGGGCCGATCCAGATATCCATGTAATATTTGGGGTTGGACACCGCCTCGTGAATAAGGTCCAGGTACACCCGCAGGGGCGTCGCCGCGGGGCCGTACACGGCGGCCAGGAATTCGTTCACCGCCGTGTCCGTGTCATATTCGGGGTTCCACAGCAGTTTTGCGCCCAGGTAGCCGCTCAGTGCGGAAAACTCGCCGTGGGGGGTGTTGTACACATCCTGCTCAAAGATGCCGGTCACGTTGTTCTTTTCCATGTAACGGATGTTGGGACCGCGCACCTTGAGGTTGGGGAACGGCACCAGATAGTTCGAGAAGGAAGTGTTGTAGTTCCACACCCACAGGCGGTTGCTCTTTCCCGCCCACGCCTCCAGGTCGTCACAGAACGCGGCGTTCTCCCTGGTGGCACGGTCCTCGAAGGGGTGTGAAAAGTCGCACTCGATGCTGCACAACCGGATGATCACATTGGGCTCGGGGCGCAGATTTTTGCAGGGCTTGCGCGTGTACTGGTAGGCGAGGGTGTCTATGGCCTTGTCGGGGAATTCACCGGCCACGGCCCGGGCCACGGCGTTGACCAGGTACAGCATGGGTCCCATCTGGCTGCCCTCCTCAACGGCCAGGGCGGTGCACTTGTCGCATTCACAGTAGTTGTGCCAGTCGTTCTGCGACACGGAAAACACCGTCGCCTCGGGATGCTCCCGCATGCGGCGGCGCACCTCCTCCGTGACCAGCGCCACCACCTCGTCGTTGGTGCAGCACAACTGGGTGCGCTCCTTCACCCGTTTTCCCTTGATGAGGGAAAAATACTCCGGATGGGTGTCAAAATACTTCTCCGGGGGAACCAGCCCGTCAAAGGTGTGCACAAACCCGAAATAGGTCACCTTGCCGCCGTGCTTTTCACCAAGGCTTGCCGTGCTGCTGTTCATCCGGTTGCGGGCGCACCAGTCCCCGTCAAAACAGTCCTTCACAAACGGCTCCCGGTATTCAAGGACCGGAACGCGCACCTCGTCGAGATAATCAATGGTCAAAGTCGGCGCGCTCGGAATGTGGCCCACCTCCGGCGTGAACCACCGGCAACCGAGATGGTCCTCCAGCAGGCCATAGACGCCGTAGAGTGTGCCGCGCGGTTCGCCCCCGGCCACCACCAGGCGGGACCCCTTCGTCAGGAGCACATACCCCTCCCCGCCAAAGCGGTGCGTGTCAATGGAAATGTTCATGCTGTGGAGGCGGTCATTCGCGCCGACCACTATTTCCCGTTCCCGCGGCGGATCCGCGTCGGTAATCAGCTCAAAGGAGGCGCCTGTCATCTGGTTTAGGAAACGCTGAAGCTCCTCGGAGGCGTAACGGGTGCTCGGCGGCGCGTCCGCGGCGACAACAATGGCCGCAAGGGCCTTGCCGTTCTCCGCCAGCATCATTTTCGGCTTTGCCTGCACCTTTTCAGGAACATGGGCGCAGCCGGCGGAAACAAGCGCCGCCGCGCCGGCCAGGGCCAGCAAACCGGCAAACACGCCGTGGGTAATTCTTTTGGGGGGGTGAATCATGGAGATGCCTCCTCTTTTTGGGCCGTCCTGTCCTGGGCGGCGTGAAAGCCGCCGCCCTCAGTGGGTTCTGTTTACTCTAGCACGAAAGGGCCGTTAATCAAAGTTGATCCCTGCGGTGGGAAAAGAGTTCCGTGTGTAAGATGTTGTAACGGGATGAATATGAGGGTTATAATTTGTTTAGCATATTGAACTTTTATTGGAATATAGGCAGAAAAGACAATGATTGACCTGCTGGTTACCCTGGCCATAGTCGCCCTTGCGGTTCTTGGGCTGGCATGGCATGTGCGTCAATCCACCCGGGGCAAACCGGGTGTCTGCGGCGGGTGCTCCGGATGCGTCCAGAAAACTTCCGACCATTGTCCCGCATTGGAAGAGGTTTGCCACTTGACCCCGAACCGGACCTCCCGCTAAAACAACGGTTTCAAACCGTTAAACCCAGTGATTGCGGCCCATGAGTAAAACACTGTTTGATTTGGTCAGCGGCGACACCGCAACGATCATACGCATAAAAAACACCGGCCCAAAAGGAATCCGCCAGCGTCTTCTGGACATGGGGGTCACCCGGGGCACGGTTGTCAGGGTTGAGCGCCACGCGCCCATGGGCGATCCCGTTGAGATTGCAATAAAAAACTACCACCTTGCCCTGCGCATGAACGAGGCGAAGGACATTGAGGTGGAGCAACTGGAACAGTGAGCCCGCAATGGCGCCGCCGGCGCATGAGAAACACGGCCTGCCGGCCGCCGGAACGGCATGGCGCGCCGGTGCATACGTCGGATTCGACCCCGACGCATGACGGCGAGGCCGTGATAGTCCTGGCGGGCAACCCAAACGCCGGAAAAACAAGCCTCTTCAACTGCCTTACAGGCGCCGCGCAGCAGGTAAGCAACTATCCGGGCGTGACGGTGGAATGCAAGGAGGGGCGCGCAAGCCGGGCGGGCCGGGATTTCCGCATCGTTGATTTGCCGGGCACCTATTCATTGACCGCCTATTCCCACGAGGAGCAGGCCGCGCGCGATTTCATTTTGGGAAACCGCCCCTCCATCCTGGTCAACGTGGTGGACGCATCAAATCTTGAGCGCAACCTCTATCTTTCGGTGCAGCTCATGGAAATGCGCATCCCCATGGTCATCGCCCTGAACATGGTGGATGTCGCCGAGAAGCGGGGGGTGCACATTGACACAAAACGGCTCTCCAAAATGCTGGGCATCCCCGTGGTGCCCACCGTGGGCAGCCGGGGGCGGGGAGCCGCCGAGCTTCTCGACGCCTGCGCGGGGGTGATGGAGGGAACACTTTCCGCCATCCCGCAAATCATCAGGTACGGCCACCTGCTGGACGATGAGGTGGACGCCCTTGCCCGCCAGATTCTGGACACTTCAGACCGCGCCCCCTTTGCCGAAGCCTCTTGGGTTGCGATAAAACTTCTGGAAAAAGACGCCGGTGTCGCCGGAAAACTCCTCACCACCCTGGACGCGAAACGGCGCGACGCGCTTTGCGCCTCCGCCAGGGAGGCGGCTCTCCGTCTGGAGGGCCATTTCAACGACGACAGCACAACCATCATCGCGGAGCGCCGCTACGGCGTGGCGGCGGGCGCGGTGCGCCAGTGCGTCTCCTTCTCCGCGGAGGCCATGCGCGACATCACCGACCAGATAGACACCGTGGTCTGCAACCGTTTTTTCGGTCCTGTCTTTCTGGTGGGCGTGGTGGCGGCGCTGTTCTTCTGGGTCTTCAAGCTCTCCGATGAGTGGGCATGGCTCCCCTGGTTCGGCGGATGGCTCAGCCCCACCGGACTGGTGGAATGGTGCTTCATGGAGGTGTCGGGCGCGCTGGATGTCTTCCAGGATTCCATGCCGATGCTCCATTCCCTCCTCGACGCGGCGCTGGTGAAGGGGGTGGGGGGGGTGCTGGGCTTTGTCCCGTTGATTTTTTTCATGTTCCTGTTCATCTCGGCGCTGGAGGACAGCGGCTACATCGCGCGGGTGGCGTTCATTCTGGACCGGCTCCTGCGCCTCTTCGGGCTCCAGGGCAAGTCCATCCTCGCGCTGATAGTCTCCGGGGGGCTGGGGGCGGGGGGCTGCGCCGTGCCCGGCATCATGGCCACGCGCACCCTGCGGGAGGAAAAGGACCGCCTCATCACCATGCTGGTGGCGCCCTTCATGAACTGCGGCGCGAAAATGCCCGTGTACGCGGTGCTTATCGCGGCGTTCTTTCCGGACGGCCGCACGCAGATGATGCTCGTCATGTGGGCGCTCTCCTGGCTGGTGGCGCTCACGGCGGCGTGGGCCCTGCGCCGTTTTGTAATCCGGGGCGAGCAGACCCCCTTTGTCATGGAACTGCCCCCGTACCATGTCCCGGTGTTCCGGGGCGTGCTGCTCCACACCTGGGAACGCACCTGGCTGTACATCAAAAAGGCGGGCACCATCATCCTTGCCATCAACATCATCCTTTGGGCCTTCATGTATTTCCCCGAACCGCCCGAAGGCCGGAATGCCAACGCCACAGAACGGCTTGAGCACAGTTTTGCCGGCAGCCTGGGCCGGGTGATGGAGCCCGTGTCAAGCCTTGCGGGCTTTGACTGGCGCACCAACATTGCCCTGATTGGCGGTTTCGCCGCGAAGGAGGTGGTGGTGGGCGCGCTGGGAACGGTGTACGCCATGGAGGTGGAGGATCCGGAGTCGCCCGACTCCCTGGCCGCGCGGCTCGCCTCGGAGCCCGACTGGAACCGCCTGCGCGCCTTCGCCATGATGATTTTTGTGATGCTCTACGCGCCCTGCGTCACCACCATTTCCGTCATCCGAAGGGAAAGCGGCTCGTGGAAATGGGCGCTCTTCTCCACGGCCTACTCCACAACCATCGCCTTCCTGCTGGCCACCCTGATCTACCAGACGGGCCGGTTCATGGGGATTGGCGCCTAGCCGGTTTTTTCACGCCCTGACAGCCGGTCGCGCAATGCCCTGAACCTGCGCCACAAGGGAGCGGGCAGCCAGGGCACAATGCAAAGACCCAGCACAAGGGGAAACCTGGCCAGGGAAACAAGGGCCGGATAAAGACGAAGCGCCATGCAGCGGTTGGAGAGGTCGCTCCACGCCCGGTGCATCCGGCTGCCATGCGCCCTGGGAGAGGCGGCGACCCGGTACGACACAAGGGTATCCGGCAGGTTCGCCATGCGTCCGCCTTCCAGGGCCAGGGTGACCCAAAGGCGGTAATCCTCACCATAGCGCATGTGTTCGGGGTATGGATGCCCCTTGAGCCATGCGGCGCGCACCATCACCGCCGAATGGGCCACCGGATTTCGCCACCACAGGGCGTCCCGTATGGTTTCCGCGTCACAGGGCAGGGCGCGTGTTTCCAAAAAGCGCCCCTCCTGGTCAACCAACCTCAACGAAGCCCCCGCAAGGTCATGGGTGTTTTCCTCCAGAAAGGCCGCCTGCCGGGCAAAACGGTCCGGTTCGGAAAGATCATCCGAATCCCAGACGGCGATATAGCGCCCCCTTGCCTCCCGCACCCCCAGGTTCCGCGCCGCCGCGGGCCCTTTTGGGGCATTCAGGGACAGCAGCCGGTAACGGCGGTCCGCCTTTCGCCCCTCCACCATCTCCAGCAGCAGCCGGGGTAGGGGGCCGTCCGCGCACACCAGGCATTCCCAATTGGCAAGGGTTTGGGCTTCCAGGCTTTCCAGTGCGGCGGAAAAATGCGCGGGAACCGCACCCGCATGAAGCGCCATGATCACAGAGACCAGGGGGGCTTCGGGGTTGAATGGCGTGTTTGTGTCGCTATTGTCCGCCATGCCGGCAGGGTTTCCTTTGCGCTATTTTAGCATCCCGGGCCCCTTTGGGGCTTCCATGGCGGACGCCTTTGCGTATATTCTAAAACAACAGGGCAATTTAACCACCCTGGGAGCGCGCCAAGTTGGACAAACCGGCCCCCATGATAAGCGTTGTCGTCGCCACCCACAACCGGGCGGGCCGTGTGGCGGAATGCCTAAACTCGCTGCTTGCCCAGGACCGCGACGATTTCGAGGTGATCGTCGTGGACGACGGCTCCACCGACGAAACCCCGGAGGTGCTCCTTTCCCACGCCCTGCGCCATCCGGGAAAAATACGCCACTTCAGTTCGCCAAACCGGGGGCCGGGACCCGCGAGAAACGCCGCCGTGCTGGAGGCGGCGGGGGAGTGGATTGTCATTGCCGACGACGACACGGTAATGCCGCCGGACTGGCTTTCCCGTCTTCTGGCCGCGAAGGACGAACTCCGGGCGGATGTGGTGGCCTATGCGCTGGAACCGGCGCGGTTGCAGCATCCCGCGGAAAGGTACCTCCATTACCGCAACCTTCTGGTGACCGGAACGCGGCCGCGCGGGGACTACATCGGTCCGGCGTTTTTCCTCATCTCCAGACAGCATTATCAGGAGGCGGGCGGTTTCCCTTCGGAACGGATGGCCGCCGCCGAGGATTACAGTTTCTGCCAGCGGCTGCGGGCCATGGGGCTGTCCGTCGCCTTCGATCCCGCCATCACCGTGACGCACCATTTCTCCACAGACTGGGAGGGTGTCCGCCGGCGGGTGACCGCCGCGGCGGTCGACGGGGCCGTTTTTTACCATTCCATTGGCCGGTCAAAAACGCGCATTGCCGTGTGGGCGCTGCTGAAATGGGCTGCATCGCCGCTTTGGGCGCTTTGGGCCTTCCCCCCGGATTTGTATTTCAAGGCGATTGCCCTTGAATGGTTCTTTTTCCGGGAACGTTTCTCCCGCCTGATGCGCGAAATGTAGGCCCGGACTCACGCCCCGCGTGCGCCCGAGGCCATGGCGTACACTTCCGCCATGTCCAGCGCCATGCGATCCGCCGTGTGGTGTTTCCGCCAGCGTTCACGGGCGGCTTCCCCCATGGATTTCCGCATGGGCCCATCCCCGGCCAGCATCTTCAAGGCTGCGGACAGGGCATCCGCGTCGTCCGGCGGAACAAGCAGGCCGGTGACCCCGTCCTCCACGATTTCCGGCACGCCCCCCACCCGAGACGCGACAACCGGCAACGCCCGGGCCGCCGCCTCCACCAGCACCATGGGAAAGGCCTCCCGGAGAGAGGGAAGCGCCACCACGTCCGCCGCCGCATACCAGGGATCCATGTCCGCCTGAAAGCCGGCGAAAACACACCGTCCGGAAAGGTCGTGCGCCCAATGCTGCAGGGTGTTACGCTCAGGCCCGTCCCCCACAACCAGCAGGCGGCATTCCGGCATTCCGGCCATGACCGGCAGCAACCGATGCAATCCTTTTTCCGGAGCAAGACGACCCGCGAAAAGGACGAATATCCCCTCCTCCGGGAGCCCCAGCAGCCTGCGCGCCTCCGTCTTTGCCAAAAGGGGGCCGGGGTCCAAGGAACCGTTCCGCACCACATGAAGCCGGTCGCGGCGCAGTCCGCGCGCGGCCAGTTCACCGGCCAAGGATGCGGAACAGGCCACCACATGGCAACCCGCACCACGCACCGCAAGGCGCTCAGCCATCTGCCGAAACCTTATTTTCAGGGGCCGATCAACCAATCCATGGCTGGAAACCACCATGGGGACGGGAAGACGTCCCGCCGCCGCCAGCAGGGTAGCCCGGTAATTGTGCGTGTGCGCCAGCGCCACCCCCCGGTCATTGGCAAAACGCCGCAAAAGGGCCGGGGCATGAAAGTCCCACCCGCCCCGCACCGGGATTTCAGCCAGTGAAAAACCGGCCCGTTCGGCCATTTCAAACAGGGCCCGATCCGGGCCTTTTCCGGAAAGCACCGCCAGCACCGGCTCCGCCAGGCCGTTCTCCCGGAGCGCCCGCGCCAGGGTGATGACATGGGAGTTGATTCCGCCGACATAGGGGCTCTCGGCGAGAAGCAACACACGGGGCGGAACCCGCGCCGTTATGGATTCCTCATGCATGGCTTCAAGATACCCGCCGGAACCATGCCGCCGCAAGCCCGCCCCTCTTGGACGCCCCCCCGGTCCTTTCTGTAAAATACCCCCAACACAAAGGAGTGCGCCATGCCGGAACTGATGCGTGTCAGCTTCACCATTGAAAAGGAACTTTACGACGAGCTTGAGGCAATGATTTCCGGCATGCCCGGGGGAAACCGCTCCGAATACATCCGCGACCTGATACGGGAGCGCGTTGCCAAGGACGCCTGGAAAAACAACGAGGAGGCCGTGGGCACCATCACCCTTGTCTACGACCATGACACGCGCGACCTTGCCCACAAGCTCACCCATCTCCAGCACCACCACCACGACGCCATCCTCGCGACCACCCATGTGCACCTCACCGAGGAACTGTGCGCGGAAATGATCATGGTGCGCGGGCGCGCCTATGAAATTGAGGAACTGTGCGACGGCCTGCGACACCACAAGGGGGTGCTGCACGCATCCGTGTCCATCGGCTCCACGGGAAAGCGCCTGTCCGCCAGGAAGGGCCCGAAAAAGCACACCCATCCCCACACACATTAGCCGCACACGCATGGGACAATGCTCACCATGGGATTCGCCGCTCTGATTTTGCTTGCAGGAATCAGCCAGACACAGGACACAACGCAGATGCGCCCCTCTTTTCCGCCCCCCGGCCCCCTTCGCATTGTGTGGGATTTGGCTCCCGCCCCGGAAACAGAGCCCTTCCTGGACTGGCTTCAGCAGCGGGGCTGGTGCTGGGGCGTTGAAGTGCCCGCTGACATGAAGGACGCGGATTTTGAGCGTGTGACATCACGCAACATGCGCGCCATTCCCCAGCTTCACGCACACCCGGAAACCCGCGCATGGCACTGGTCGCGGAGAGGCCAAAGCACCCCGAATCTCACGGAAAGCGTTGAAAAGGCACGCCGCTTTGCCCCGGGCAGCCCCCTGATGCAAATGTTCATGGAGGACGACTCCGCAGGGGTGGGGTTCTCGGCGCGCCTGCTCCGGAAGAAACCAAAGAGCTACGCCAAGGCAAAGGAGATGTGGGACCAATACCTTGATGAGGCGATGACCGAGGTGCGCCGTTTCCCGGACCTGGACGTGTGGGGCATGATCGGCTTCGCCCGTTCCGCGCATGACTACGGACGGCATGGTGTTGACTGCGTGATCGTGGAACGATCCAACGATGACATTGAAGACCTTCAGACGGCGGTGGCCTTCGCACGGGGTGCCTCAAGGCAATACGGATGCGAGTGGGGGATAGACTTGTCGCTCTGGTGGGGCGTATTTTACGGTTGTGTCCCCGATTTGAACGCCTCACTCTACACGCGCCATCTTTGGCAGTCTTTTCTCGGCGGTTCACAGGCCTATCGCATTGAGGGCGGCGCCATGCACTTCGGTCCGGAAGGACCGGGGACGGTGGCCCGGGCGGTGGACGATTTTGGAAGCATCGCCAAAGGCCTTGATCGCGGTGTTGCCGAAACACCCGTGGCCGTCATGCTTGCGGAAAACCACGGCTGGATGACACCGGCCTACTGGCGCACCCGGAACGAGGCGTGGAACTACGCCCGCATTCCCTACCGCCAGGGGGACAGGGGTGTGGACGGCATATTTGGCGCGGCATTTCCCGGCAGCGTCTACGCCATGGATCCGTTCCCGCTGGGTTCATACAAGGTGGATGATCCAAAGGCCTCCCCCTACGCCCTGTCGTGCATCACCGAGGAATTCGCCCCCGCACCGGAGGATGCATACAACGCAGAACCGCCCATTCCCTTCGGCCGCCATGAACACCGCAAAGCGGCGTACGAAGACTTTATGGCGGGCAAAAAGGATCCGTCCCCCTACCGCCCCATGGGTGATTCCCGGTGGGGGGATGTTTTTGACGTGCTCACAACGCCCGCCCCCCAGGAAACGCTAAACCGCTATCAAGTGCTGGTGCTTGCCGGGCAAATGGACCATCAGGACTCATTGAATGCCCGGTTGAAAGCCTTTGTTGAAGGCGGTGGAATCCTGGTCTGGTGCGCCGGACAGGCCACCCCGGATGACACAGAACTGACAGGCGTTGCCATGGAACCGGAACTGCGGGTGGGCAGGGCATGGTCCTGGCGGGACGGACCCGCCCAGGCGGAAGCGTTCAGATACTGCCCCGCAAAACCCGTGGAAGGAACAGATACGCTGGCCTTCACACCCTCCGGGGATCCCGTTGTTGTGTGCAGAAAACTGGGAAAGGGTTCGGTTTACACCGTGCTGGTTCCCTGGTATGAGGCGGGTCACACCCCGCTGGCGCGGGTCTCCCTGTCCCTGCTGGACGAGGTCATCGGCGCGGTGCAGCCTGTGAAAGTGGAGGGCACCCCTGTGCAATGGCTGAGCACCAGGGGCGAAGGCCACCGGACAATCCTTCTCTCCAACAATGACGGGGCGGAATGGAAGGGAACGGTAACCGTCAGGAATTCCGACAAAGACCCGGCCGTCTGCAAAGACCTGATATCGAACGAATCCGTGGATTTCACGCAAAACGGAAGTGAAAGAATGCTACAATTAGCCGTCCCCCCCTACGGGGTGCGCATTGTGCGCTTTGGCAACTAAACAAATAATTTGGAAACACTGAACCATGCCTTCTCTGAACACCATAGAACAATCCATTCTTGACGCGATGCTTGTGCGCCGCCCCGACCTGGAAAACTGCGTGGAGGAACTGACGGCGGCCCATTTCGCGCTCGTGGACTGCTACGACGGCGCCGGCACCCTTTTCACCTGCGGCAACGGCGGCTCCCATTCCGACGCGGTCCACATCACCGGCGAACTGCTGAAAAGTTTTGAACGGAAGCGCCCGCTTGAAGCGGACCTGAAGGAGCGGCTCGCGCCGCTGCCCTTCGGCCCGGAACTGATCCTCCATCTGGAAACCGGTCTCCGGGCGGTGGCGCTCGGCCTGAACCCCGCGCTGAAAACCGCCGTTGAAAACGACTGCGCCCTGCGCGACATCGCCTTTGCCCAGGAGCTCAACGGCATGATGCGCGCGGGGGACGTGCTGCTTGCCATTTCCACCAGCGGAAACGCCACAAACTGCCGCCTGGCCATGTCGGTGGCCAAGGCGAACCAGGGGACCACCATCGCCTTCACCGGCCCGAAGGGCGGCCACATGGCGGAATTCGCCGACATCGTTGTGAAGGCCCCCGGCGACTCCACCAAGGTCATCCAGGAGGGGCATGCCACCCTCTGGCATACCCTGTGCTGCCTGATTGAGGCCCATTATTTCCCCGATCCCCGCTGTTAGCCGGGATTTCCCATTCACCCATCATGGTCCACCGGGAGCGCGCCCCATGACACTCCGTTTTTGTCCGGCTGCGTTGGTTGCCGTTTTAGCCGTACTGCATGGAACCGGCGGCGTTGCCCTGCCTTTGGAAAGGCACGGCATAATTTTCAAGGCTGGCGCGGCCCAACAGGCCGGCGCATTCCTGCTAAATCCAGAGCAGACTCTGGCCGCAGAAGTGAACGGCGCGCCCTGCCTCAATTTGCAGCCCGACACAAATCCCTATGAGACGATGAAATACCGCTTCCGTCTGGATGCGTCCATTCTGGCCAAGCCAGGCCGTTTTGCGCTGTGTATTGTGTTTGCGGACAAGGGGGCCGGGGTTATCACGCCCCGGCTGCTTGTGGATGACGGGTTCAACGGAACCTATGCGGGGGCGTCCCGCATGCGCTCACACACCCGCCTGAACACGGGCGATACCCGGCAGGCATGGTTTGAGTTCGACCTCCCGCCAAACCTCCCGGCGGAAAGCGCCCATCCCCATTTGACTGTCGAGGGGCTTCAACATTTGCTGGAAATCCGTCTGGGGCCGCCCCTCTCCGATGCGGACTGGGACGCCGTTAAACAATCCATCCCGCAGTCAGTGATTCCGATGGTCACACTGAACCGGCCCATGGAACTGGTCACCACCACCGGTGTTCCCGTGATGGACGGGGGAGGGACCGATCTCAATGCCGCCCTCGACGGCATGGCCGACATGGCGCCGCTGGCGCGGGTGCTCGGGTTTACCGCTGTGGAAAGTTATGTCCTTTGGCGGCGCCTTGAACCCGCCAAAGAGGGAACTTTTGATTTCAGTTTTTATGACGCCGTGGTGGAAAGACTGCAACAGTACGGCCTGAAATGGTTCCCCTTGTTGATTGTGGGCTCCTCCTACGCACTGCCCGACTGGTTTCAGCAAAGCCCGGAAAATGTGGGGTTTGTCTGCCTGGAGCACAGTCTGGCCAACGACATTCAAAGCATCTGGAGCCCCCACCACAAGCGCCATGTCAGCCGGGTGCTGAAAGCCTTCGGGGACCATTACGACGGCAAAGGCGTGCTGGAGGCGGTCCGTCTCGGGCCCAGCGGCAACTTCGGCGAATCCCAGTATCCCGCCGGGGGAAACTGGGGTTTCCATGGGGAAAAGATGCACATCCACATCGGTTGGTGGGCCGGTGACGCCTTCGCAAGGGCGGACTTCCAGGAGTGGCTAAAGCGCAAATATGGCACGGTTGCAGCGTTGAACCAGGCATGGGACGGCGCTTCCTTCAGAAACATTGATGAGATCGGTGTGGCGCTGCCGCAACTGGTCATGAGCCGCCGTCAGCGTCTGGATATCACGGCATGGTACACGGACAGCATGTCCGAGTGGTGCGACTGGTGGGCACGCGAGGCGAAAAAGCACCTGCCCGGCACGCCGATGTACCAGTCCGCAGGAGGCTGGGGTTTCCGCGAGGCGGGCACAGACTATCCCGCCCAGACAAAGACCATGGCGGAACTGGGCGGCGGCATCCGCCTGACCAATGAAACCGACAGTTACGAGCAAAACTTCTATGCCACCCGGCTGGCCATGACTTCAGCGCGGCTTTACGGCGCACGCATCGGGAACGAGCCCGCCAGTTCCCACACCCCGCGCGGGGTGGCGGGCAGACTCTTCGGACTGCTGACGGCGAACGGGGACCATTTTTTCACCTATCAGGGCAATATTTTCAACCATCCCCTGGGTATTGACCTCTGGCTGGAAAACCTGCCTGTGATGGACACCCGCCAGCCGCCGCTGGTGGAGGTGGCCGTGTACTACCCGGAAACCATGAACCAGCTTGAGGACGGGGCTTTCCGGCACCTTTACGCCTGGGGCTTCAACCCCCGCGCCCGCGACATCCGCAGGGTGGTGGAGGTGGACTACCTTGACGAGACCCTGCTGCGCGACGGATTCCTCGACAAGTACAAGGTGCTGGTCTGCGCGTGGGGTAACATCGTCGAGAAGGACGTGCTCGCCATCATGGACAAATGGATACGGGCGGGCGGTGTCATCATCTTCCCGTCTTATCCCCGCTCGGACTACGAAACCGTGGAGGGGGACAGAACAGTGACGCAACGGTGGGCAAAGGGCGACACCGGCGCGGGCCGGTACCACAGTTTCACCGGGGACTTGGAGTCCGAGGAAATGTATGCTGATTTTGTCGGGGGGGTGCTGAAGGGGGTGGAAGGTCTGCATCCCTGGACCAAGACGGCCATCGCGGCGGAAAGGCCCGAAGAGGTGTTTCTGAGCATCCAGGCCGACGGACACCTGCTGGCCCTGAATTACCGGGGTGTTGATGCCGTTTTAAAAGTTCCCGGACTCGACCCCGTTACCCTGCGACCCTGGCGCATCGAACGCATCGCGCTGCCTTGATCACCCCCGGCACAGGGTAATCATCGTGGCGCGGGGCGGGCAAAGGTAACGCACAGGCAGGTCTGTGGTGCCCAAACCCGGACTTGTATGGCCGAGCATTTTCCCTTCGCGCCACCATCCCATTACCTGGCCGCGGCGGCACCGGGCGTTTTTATGCACCGCCCCGAGCAGGGGAAGACGCACCTGGCCGCCGTGCGTGTGGCCGCAGAGGTACAAGCCGACCCCAAGTGCCGCCGCCTCCGAAACCCGTTCGGGGGAATGGGCCAGCAACACCCTGAATGCATGGGGGGGCGCGTCCCGCAGCGCTCCGTCCAGACGGTCGCACCGGTAGAGATGGGGATCATCCACCCCGCCCAGCCAAAGCGCATCGGAAGAAAGGGGGACGCCCTCGTTGTAAAGTACGCGCACACACGCCTCCTCGATTGCCTCCCCGATGTTCAGCGTGTCGTGGTTGCCCAGCACCGCATAGGTTCCCTGTTTCGCGGCGACTCCCGAGAGCACCTTCCTCAGCGCCCCCGCCACATGGTCGGAAGGGCCGAAATGGCCATGGCGAAAGTCACCGGTGATGACACACACATCGGCCCTTGCGCCAGTCAGCAGCAGCGCCATACGTTCCGTGTGCTCCGGATAGGTCCGGCCCAGATGCAAATCAGACAGGTGCAGCAGGCGGAATCCGTCAAGACTTGCCGGCAATTCAGGACATGGGGCCTGGTCTTGAACGAGTCCCATGTCCAGCGCGTTGCGCGTTCCACGGGGGTATGCGCCGACCGCCTTTAGCATGAAACTGAAAAGCGTCATTTGAACCTGCCGCTGCCAAGTCAGGCACTGGCGCTCGTCCCGATGCCGGGGATGGCGCACCATGGCCTCCAATTTCCGTCTTTGTTCCGCGAGTTCACCCGCGCGAAACGGCAGGGGGGCAAGTTGGCAGTTCCGTGAACGACACCCACAGGAGCCGTTCGGAGATGACACAAGCCCGCCCGGCACGCCGCTATTGTGCACACAATCCATTTTTAATGACCCAATTTCCTGTATTATCGCATTTTTTTAATTCCCAACGAATCCTTAACAGCCATCGAACACTTTTTGGGCATTAACACAGGAAAGAAACTGTTCCAATTGGAAGTCAGTCAATGTTCAGGGAACATCAAAGCAAGGACAAACCAATGGCAAGGCACTCGGAAATCACCAGGAGAACTTTTATGGCGGGCACACTGGCGGGACTGGCGGGGCTCGCGCCAGCCTGTTCCACCATGGTGAGAAAGGACAACCACACGGCGGCGCTGCCCAACGAGCAAATTATAACCGTCGGAGGCCGTCATGAAGTCAGGATGCTCCAGTTGACGGACATTCACTTTTTTAACGGGGCAGTCAAAACAGCCAAAATGGAGGCGAAGAAACGCCAGCGCACCATTGACGACGTCCGCCGGTTGATTGACCACACCAACCCTGATTTCCTCATGATCACCGGAGACCTTTGGCATGACAACCCCTTCGGGCGGGGCGAGGAATTCATGCAAAGCTCCCTGGAGCATGTCGGGTCATGGGGTCTTCCCTGGGCCTTCACCTGGGGCAACCACGACCAGCTCACGGATTACAGCAACGGACACGCCGCCCTTTCCTCCGCAAAACACTGCCTCTACAAGGGCGGGGCTTCTGAAGGCAATTACGTGCTGACGCTGGCGGACCACCATGGCGGGCGCATTGCGGAAATCTTCTGCCTGAACACCAACCACCGGGGCATGGGGGAGGAGCAGCGCGCCTTTGTATCCAAGACGGCGTTCGACCTGGATTCGCAGGCGTCCACCGGCACACCGCCGCTGAGGCTTGCGGCGTTCCACATCCCCCTGCGCCAATACCAGGACATTTGGGATGACGGCTCAGCCAGGGGAATCATCGGGGAAAACGTCTGCTTTGAGCAGGAGGACCGTTCCTCCCTGGCCGTGCTGAAAAGCGCGGGTGTCAAAGCCGCCTTCTGCGGACACGACCATGTGAACGACTATTCCGCGGTGGCGGATGGGGTGGAGCTGATTTACGGGCGCGCCACAGGATACGGCGGTTACGGTGCGGAAACAGTGCCAAAAGGCGGCAAACTCCACATCATCACCCCGGAGACCCGGGCGTACCGCTGGGAAAGCGTGCTCATGGACGGCAAACGCTGGGTGCCCGCAACGGACATGCGCATCGACAAACGCGAGAAAAAATAACCCTCAGTCTTCTGCCTCCCCGCCGTTGTCCCGAAGCAGTTCCTCCGACTGGATGGCCCTTGTTGTTGTCTCAATGGGTACGGGTTCCGGCATGTCCTTCCCCGAATCCGCGCCCAGTTCCCTGAATTTCCTCGCCGTGACCAGCACGCGTGTTTCCAGCGTGCCTACCGCCTTGTTGTAGGCGTCCGTGGTCTGGTTCAGGTTTTTGCCCATCTTCATGAAATGATCGGCAAGCACGGAGAGGCGCTCATAAAGTTCTTTTCCCAATGCGCTAATCTCGCGCGCGCTTCTGGACACCTGCTCCTGCCGCCACCCGTAGGCCACCGCCTTGAGCAGGGCGATGAGGGTGGTCGGCGTGGCCAGCACCACCCTGCGCTCGGCCGCATACTCGATAATCATGGGATCATGCATCGCCGCCGCGCTGAAGAAGGACTCCGCGGGCAGGAACAGCACCACAAACTCCACCGTGCCGCCAAAGTGGGACCAGTATTCCTTGCCGCTGAGGCGCAGGATGTGCTGGCGCACCTGCCGAGCGTGATCGGAAAGACACAAGCCCCTTTCCTCCTCCGACTCGGCCTCCATCGCGCGGAGATAGGCCTCCAGGGACACCTTCGAGTCAACCACAATTTGTTTTTCATTGGGCAGCCGCACAATCATGTCCGGCCTCAACCGGCCCTGTTCTGTGTCGGACGACACCTGCTCCTCGAAGTCGCAGTATTCCTGCATCCCCGCCAGTTCCACCACCCGCTTCAACTGGATTTCGCCCCACCGGCCCCGGGTTTGGGGCTGGCGCAATGCCGTCACCAGTTTCCGCGTTTCGGATTGAATCTGGCCGCCCAAGGCCATCATTTGCTTCACCTGCTCGGCCAGTCCGGAAAAGGCGCCCGCCCGCTCCTTCTCCACCTGCTGTATCTGGATGCTCACCTTTTCCAAGTTTTCATGCACGGGCTTCACCAGTTGGGTGATGGCCTCCTGCCGTTTGGCCAAGTCCCCCTGGGAGGACTCCTGAAGCCGCTGGAACGCCTGGTTGGCCAGTTCCAGGAAGGACTGGTTGTTGCTGCGCAGCGCGTCGGCGCTCAGGGATTTGAAACTCTCCAGCAGGGCGTTGCGCGCGTCCTCAATCAGCCGCAGTTTTTCCTCCGCCGCCTTGCGCTCCTCCTCCAGGCGCGTGTTCAGCGCCTGCAACTCCCCGCTCAGCCGGCTGATGTCATGCATCCGCTCCTCGATGGTCTTTTCCCGCTCGGCGACAAGCGCCTCAAGCCGGGGGATGCGCGCCGCCCGCTCCTCCGCCGCCGAGCGCAGACCCACTTCCGTCTGCAGGGACCGCCTCTCGGTGTCCAGCTCCTTTTTTGCCGTGAGCAGCTCGTCCTGCGTGCGGTGCAGAATGGTTTCAATCTGGCGCACCCGCTCGTTGATGAGGTCCAGCTGGCTCTGCGCGGAAAGGCGCACCGCCTCCACGGAGGCGTTCAACAGCCTGCGGTGCATGAGAAAGGCAATTACCCCTGATACAAAAGCCCCCACCGCAGTTCCCAACAAAACATAGCCCAACCCCGTCATAACCGTGTCCTCCTCTGAATGAATGCGGTCATGTCCCCGCTGCTACAATCTCCCCGCTACTATATCATGGCAAATCTCACTGAATTAAACACACGCTGCTTCTTTTTCGGCAAAACGTTTCCCCGACCGGGGAACCAGCATGGACACCAGGGCAAGGACCACCGCAAAAACCGCCGC
>JBHEKP010000075.1:0-5337 GCA_041859375.1 Candidatus Hydrogenedentales bacterium
GGACGGGCTGGTGGACGCTATCCGCCGTTTTCTGGATAATGAGCACACCAACGAGGAAAAGACATGATGAACGGTTTCCCGCTGATACGCCCGCGCAGGCTGCGGATGACCCCCGCCCTCCGTGATTTGACGGCTGAAACAGCCGTGAAAAAGGAAAAGATGGTCCAGCCCCATTTCGTGGTGGAGGGAACCGGACAGACGCAGGAAATCCCCACCCTTCCCGGGATTAACCGTGTTTCCGTCGATGAACTCGTCGCGCAGGTCGGGAAAGACCTTGAACTTGGAATCAAAAACCACCTCATCTTCGGCCTCCCGGAGTCCAAGGACGAGAAGGCCTCCGGGGCGGGCGGTGAAAAGGCGCTTGTGCCGCGGGCGCTCCGTGAATTGAAGGGGCGCTTCGGCGCCGACGTTCTGCTCATCCCCGACCTGTGCCTGTGCGCCTACACCTCCCACGGCCATTGCGGGCTTCTGTCCCCCTCCGGCGAGATTCTCAACGACGAGACAAACGAACTCCTAGCGCGGGCGGCCGTGGACTATGCCGAAGCGGGCGCGGACATCATCGCCCCCTCGGACATGATGGACGGGCGGGTGCTCGCCATCCGGAACGCATTGGACGAGGCGGGGCTGAAAAACACGCCCATCATGAGCTATTCCGTGAAGTACGCCTCCGCCTTTTACGGCCCCTTCCGCGACGCGGCCCATTCCGCCCCGTCGTCGGGCGACCGCAAAAGCCACCAAATGGATTTCCGCAACGGGCGCGAGGCCCTGCTGGAGGCGCTTCAGGACGCGGCCGAAGGCGCGGACATCATCATGGTGAAACCCGCCCTGCCCTATCTGGACGTCATCGCGGAACTCAAAAAGCGCATTCTCCAGCCCCTTGCGGCCTACCAGGTAAGCGGCGAGTATGCGTCGCTGGTTTTTGCCTCCCGCGCGGACGCGGCGGATCTGCGGGCCGTGGCGGTTGAGTCGCTGACCGCCATCACGCGGGCGGGCGCCGAAATCATCCTGAGTTACTTCACCCGCCGGTTGCACGCGGAAAAATGGCTCTGAGGGAGGCCTGATGGAACATTCAAAATCGGAACAGCTTTTCAGCGAGGCATTGGCGGTCATGCCCGGCGGGGTGAATTCCCCCGTGCGCGCCTTCAAGTCCGTGGGCGGCACGCCCATCACCTTCCGCAGGGGCGAAGGCGCCTGGCTGGAGGACTGGGACGGCAACCGCTATCTGGACTTCTGCGGCTCCTGGGGGCCATTGGTGCTGGGGCACGCCCACCCGCACGTGCGGGGGCGCATTGAAAAAGCGCTGGCTGACGGGTGGACCTTCGGCGCGCCGCACCGGTCGGAAACCCTGCTGGCGCAGCGGGTGCTGGAACGCCTTGGCTTCGCCGAAAAGGTCCGCTTCGTCAACTCGGGGACGGAGGCCGTCATGACGGCGGTGCGTCTGGCGCGGGGGGTGACGGGGCGGCCCTATATTGTGAAGTTTGACGGCTGCTACCACGGCCACCTCGACTCGATGCTGGTCAGCGCCGGAAGCGGTCTGGCGACCTTTGGAACCTCCAGTTCCGCCGGGGTGCCGGAGGAGATCGCCGCCACCACGCTGGTCGTCCCGCTGGACGACGAGGGCGCGGTGGAGGATCTTTTCAAAAAACACGGGGACAAGATTGCGGCGGTTGCGCTGGAATCCATCCCCGCAAACAACGGCCTGCTTTACCAGCGCCCGGAATTCGTGGCGTTTTTGCGCAAAATCACGCGCGAACACGGGGCGTTGCTGCTGTTGGACGAGGTGCTGGTGGGGCTGCGCGTCCAGCCGGGATTCGCCTTCCAGCATTACGGCGTCGAGCCCGACATCGTCACCCTGGGCAAGGTCATCGGCGGGGGCTTCCCCGCGGCGGCCGTGGCCGCGACCGCAAAGATTATGGACCACCTCGCCCCCCTGGGCCCGGTGTACCAGGCGGGCACGCTGTCGGGGAATCCGGTGGCGATGACAGCGGGGCTGGCCACGCTGGAGGTGCTTTTTGATCAGGGCGGCTGGGACCGGCTGCACACCCTTGCGGCACGGTTTCAGCATGCGGTTGAAACGGGGCTGGCGAACTCCGGCCTGCCCGTGCGCTACATTCAGACGGGCGCGCTGTTCTGGTTCAGCTTTGACTGCGACAGCCTGCCGCGCACGGCGGCGGGCATATCCAGGCCGGGCATCACCCGCTACGCCGCGCTGCACCGGAAACTGCTGGACAAGGGAATCTATTTCGCCCCCTCCGGCTACGAGGTGGGCTTCCTTAACACCGCCATGCCGGAGGACGAACTGGACCGGGCGGCGGCGGTGGTTCTGGCGGCAATCAACGAATGCTACGGATAGAAAAAGGAACATGATGGACAAGCCGCTTTTTTTGCAGGCATGCGCGGGGCTTCCCACGGAGCGCGTCCCCCTGTGGATCATGCGCCAGGCGGGCCGCTATCTTCCCGCATACCGGGAGGTGCGCGCGAAGCATGACTTTTTGGCCATGTGCCGCACCCCCGAGCTGGCGGCGGAGGTGACACTCCAGCCGGTGCGTGAATTCGGGTTTGACGCGGCCATCATCTTCTCCGACATTCTGCTTCCCCTGGCGCCCATGGGCATTGATGTCCAGTTTGTCGAGGGTGAGGGCCCCCGGCTGGCCCCGCAGGTCCGATCCCGCAAGGATGTGGAAGACCTGAAGGACGCCGGTTTCGACCCCGCCACGTGCTTTCTTGGCAAGGCGCTGAAAATCGTCCGGGGCGAACTCGGTGCGGACAAGGCGCTCATCGGGTTTGCCGGGGCGCCGTGGACCATGTGCTGCTATGCGGTGGAGGGCAAGGGTTCCAGGGACTACGCGGCGGTGAAGACCATGATGAACAGCGAGCCGGAAACCCTGCACGCGCTGCTCGACAAGATCACAACGGTCCTGGTTTCATGGCTGCGCATGCAGTTGGAGTCCGGGGCCGACGCCTTCCAGGTTTTCGACTCCTGGGCGGACGCCCTTTCCCCGGCGGACTACCGGGAATTCGCCCTGCCCTATCTGCGCCGAATCTTTGAGGAACTGCGCCCAACCGGCAAGCCCGCCATCCTGTTCAGCAGGGATGCGGGGGCCTTCGCCGACGAGAATGTCCGGCTTCCCATCGACGTGCTGGCCGTGGACTGGCGGGTGGATTTGGCCGCATTGCGCCGCAGGCACGCCGGTTCCGGCCCGCGCGCCTACCAGGGCAATCTTGACCCGATGACCCTTTTGGGCGACCGCCGCATCCTGCTGGAAAAGGCGGGACGGCTGCTCGCCGAAAACGTGGAGACGCCGGGTTACATTTTCAACCTCGGCCACGGAATCACCCCGCCCACCCCCGTGGAAAACGTGCGCGCGCTGGTGGATTTCGTGCACGCCTTCAGGAGCGGAAAGTGAACCCCGCGGACATAATCGCGCCGGGAAGGGAACTGGTGCGCGAGATGGACGTGGCCGCGCCCAGATACACCAGCTATCCCACCATTCCCGTGTGGCTCAACGTCGAAAACGGGGCGGACTATGGGAAGGTACTGGCGGGGCACTCCCCCGAAACACCGCTGACGCTTTATTTTCACGTGCCCTTCTGCCCGACCATCTGCCACTACTGTGGTTGCAACACCGCCAAACTGCGGGATGCGGACCAGACGGCGGAATACGTGCGGGGGCTGCTCCGGGAAATGGAGCTGGTCTGCGGCATGCTGCCGCGCCGCCACCGGGTCTCCCAGATTCACTGGGGCGGCGGAACACCCACCACCCTGGAGAACAAGGATTTTCTCGCGGTGCTGGGCCGGATTCGCGAACTGTTTGACGTGGACGATGACGCGGAGATGGCCATCGAAACCAACCCGATGACCTGTGACGATGAAAAGCTCCGGTTCCTGCTGGGGAACGGGTTTAACCGGATCAGCATCGGCGTGCAGGATTTTGATCCGGAAGTGCAGGCAAAGATCGGGCGCGGGCAGTCCTTTGAGCGCACCGCCGAATTCTGCCGCCTTATTCGCGGGCACGGCGTGCGCAGCCTCAATTTTGATCTGGTCTACGGGCTGCCCGGCCAGACGGTTGAAAAGGCGGGGGACACGCTCGCCAAAGTGGCCGAACTCTCCCCGGACCGCATCGCGGTGTACAGCTTCGCCTTTCTGCCCGGACTGCGCGACAACCAGCGCAACATTGACGCGGCGGAGCTGCCCGGCACCGAGCTGAAATTCGATCTGTACCTGCTCACCATCGAGCGGCTCCAGCGCGCGGGCTATGAGATGATCGGCATGGACCACTATGCAAAGCCGCAGGATGAACTCGCCGTGGCGCGCCGGGAACGGCGGCTCCGCCGCAATTTCATGGGCTATACCACCAGGGCGGAGACGGATGTGCTGGCCTTTGGGGCCACCGGCATCGGTGACGTTTCCGGCTACCATTACCAAAACGAAAAAGACACCCTTCCCTATCTTGCGCGGGTTGAACGGGGCGAACTGCCCGTGCAGCGGCAGATCTCGCTGGACACGGACGATCTAATCCGCCGCAGGACGATCATGGATCTTCTGTGCAACGGCGTGGCCGTGAAGGGGGAGATTGCCGGGTGTTTTTCAATCGACTTTGACGATTATTTCAGGATCGAACTTCCCCGTCTGGAGCCACTCATCCAGAAGGGGCTGGTCGTCAACGACGCCTCCAGGGTGGAGGCCACACCCCTGGGCCGTTTTTTCCTGCGCAACATCGCGCTTGTCTTCGACAATTACCTCGACGGCCGGAAGGGGCCCCGCCGGGACACCACCTTCTCCAGGACGGTGTGAACCATGAAAAGCGGACGGATTGGGGTGGTCCTGCTGAACATGGGCGGCCCGGACTCGCTGGAGGACGTGCCCCCCTACTTGTTAAACATCTTCCGCGATCCGCACATTCTGGACATGCCCTTCGGCGCACTGGTGCGGCCCTGGCTGTCCAGGATTATCGTAAAGAAACGCGCCGCCGCAAGCGCCGACCGGTACCGCTTGATTGGCGGCAAAACCCCGCTTAACGGGATCACGGCGGCTCAGGCGGGGGTGATTAAGGACGCACTGGCGCGGCGCGGTGTTGACGCGGTGGCCGCGCCCGGCATGCGCTACTGGCACCCCTTCACCACGGACACCCTCGCGCGTTTTGCGCGGGAGGGGGTGGACGCCGTGGCGGGGCTTTCCATGTACCCCGCTTACAGCAGCGCCACCAGCGGCTCGTCCCTGGAAGAGTTTGACAGGGCCGCGAAACGCCTCCTGCCCGGTGTGCCCGCATACCGGATTGGACAGTGGCCGGCCCTTCCGGCCTATGTGGAGTTCCTGAGGCGCGGTGTCACGGACGC
>JBHEKP010000119.1:0-15559 GCA_041859375.1 Candidatus Hydrogenedentales bacterium
ATGTGATGCTCATCCTTTGAAATTTCAAAGGAAATGCCCTTATAATTTATTTACGTTCATTCATTTCCATAAATTCACACGTCCACAAACCTTCTTTGCAACGCATCGTACATATATAGTCAATGCGTATTGGCACTCCAAAAGAATTTTTCGCATCACAGTAACCCCTTACTGAATACACTCCTTTTTCCTGAGTAGGAGATGCTTTGAAATCTAGAAATGGGAAATCGGCAGATGCTGGTGATTTTAGACGGTTTCTTACATGATCTTGCGAAATTATATAGGCAAGTTCAGCTGACCCCCATTGATTAGTTTCCATTTCCTGAACTTGCCTCTTTCTTTGCTCCTCTGCCGATGGCTTAACCATATAACTACATGTTGAGGAAACAATTAAAAAAAGAACGGCAAAAATCATACATCCGACACACCCGTTCTTTGTCTTTTCATCCATTCCAGCCAATAACTGGGGAGAGGATTCAACATTATCAACAATGATCGGAGGTTTTCTAAATGGGTCTGTTTTTTCACGCGCATCCATTTCTGCCTGAATTTGAGCAACAACATCCGGTTCTGATGATGATTTTGAACTTATTGGAATGGGCACAATTATCTGATTACCACAACCGTTACATTTTCCCGTATGTCCTGCATACTTATCCTGAATCGTAAGCGTCTTTCCGCAATGTGGACATTTGATCGTTATCAATTTTTTATCCTCTCTGCTATTGACTTTTTTCGATAACCATCGGTGTCTTAAATATAAACAGACCCTCCCTAATTTTCAACTCGATAGATTAACTTCTTTAACAAGAACAATAATCTACTCATGCTCCCATTTCACAACCCAGGGATCCTTTGTCTCTTCCTGGAAACGCCTGAGTTTTGCCTTCATTGCGTCGAGCAGTTCACGGTGCTCCGGAGCCTCGGCCAGGTTGACGCACTCGTCCGGGTCCGCCTCCAGATCGTAGAGCTCATACTCGGGCCGGTGCAGAAACGCGTCCACCCGCCGCCGTCCGTACACCTCCGCGCCGCTTTTCAAAAAGGCCTGCCACGTGTCCGACCCCCAAATGTCCGACGCGAAGGGATGGGGCAGTTGATGGGCGATGTTCCATATGAGCTTGTGCCGTATGCCGCGCACGCAGCGCATGGGATAGTACATGGTCACCTCGTGGAAGGTGTGGGACAGAAAGACCTCCCCGCGCGCCCCCGCCTCCCCCGAAAGAATCGACGGCAGGAATGACGCGCCGTGGAAGCCCTTTTTTGGGGGTTCCACCCCGGCATAGTCGAGAATGGTGGGCGTGATGTCGGCCCAGGTGACCAGCCCGTCGCAGACAACACCCCGCGCGGTGGCGTCCGGATGGCGGACCACGCAGGGAAGGTTCACGCCGGGCTCGTAAAGATCCGTCTTCGCGCCGGGGAAGGGAGCCCCGTTGTCGGAGACATAGATAATCATCGTCTCCTCCCAGCGGCCCGTTTCCTTCAGCAGTTCAATCAGCCGGAGCAGCCCGGAGTCGCAGCGCTCGATGGAGCCGTAATAGGCGGCCAGTTCCGCCCGGCATTCGGGCGTGTCCGGAAGATACTCCGGCACCCGCACCGCTGCCGGATCCACCGGTGCGGAGCCTTCCCTTTTGAAGGGACGGTGCGGCTCCGTGGGGCAGAAGTACAGGAAAAAGGGCGTGTCACTTTTCTCCTCAAAGATTCCGCGGCATGACTCGGCCATTTCGCTGGGGGCGCCATGGCCGATGGTGCGCTGGAAGTGAAAGGAGGGCTCGGGTCCGACGTGGAATTTGCCGGCGATGGCGGTTCGGTAGCCCGCATCCCCCAGCAGCACCGGAAGACCCCGCACATTGTCAAAGCACTGGAAATGGTGGTCCGCATGCTGCAACCCGTACTGCCCCGTGGCGTGGTTGTGCAGGCCGGTGAGGATCACGGAACGGCTGGGGCTGCAACTCGGCGTGGTGCAGAAGGCCCGGGAGAAACGCACACCCCCGGCCGCCAGCATGTCCAGGCCCGGTGTGCGCACCACCGTGTTGCCGAAGCATCCCGCATCGTTCCGGCCCTGGTCGTCCGAGACATACAGGATAACGTTGCCCCCGAGCCGCAGCCCTTCCTGAGCCCGCGCCCCCCGCGCCGTCCGCGCCGCCGCAAGCGCCGCCGCGCCCGCGCCCATGGTCCTCATGAAACCCCGTCTGTTCATCCGCTGCTCCTTTCAATACCGGCAAAAACCTTTTCCCTCACCGCCACAACGCAAAATACCAGAGGAAGGCGGGGCGGCGGCGCGCCATGCCGCTCCACCCCGCCAGAAATGTGTGGCGCATGGTGTAATAACGCACCCGGTCACCGTCCGGGGGCGTTTCGCCGTCCACCGTGTATTCCACCCGAAACAGGGGGGTGCCCAGAAAGCCGCCGCGCATTTCCAGCGACTCGATTTCCACCCGTGTGTCCCCTGCTATTTTCTCCGCCGCCTCGCGCATTTCCTCCCTGGAAAGGCTTCCGTCGCGCACCTTGTCCATGAGGGGCATGTTTGCCCGCGCGTATTCCGCCATGATTTGCAGGCGCAGGGAATTTGCCGCCTCATCCAGGGTGGCGGTCATTTGGCCGTGCCGGTGCCAGCCATACCCGGCCAGAGCGGCGGTGATGGCCAGCAAAAGCGCCACCGCCCTCCAACCCGTCACCCTGATGGTGACCGGGGCGGCCTCTTCATTTGCGCAATGCCTCATCTTTCTTGTCCCCGCCATGCCGCGCCTACTTTTCCGGGGGAGAATAATGGAACGACTCGCCCCAGGCCATGACCACAACAGGATAATCCGAACGGAGCAGTTCGGGGTAGGTGAGGCCCAGGTATTCCGAATCACCCCAATAGGGAACGCGGTCGTCAAGGGGGTGGCCCAGCTCGTTCTCATGACCCGGCAGCACCAGGCGCGGGTTGAAGCCCCTGACAATCCGGTGAATCTCGTTGGTCCAGCAGGCGGGCATGAGCACATCCACCTTGTGGTGCCTTGCCGCCTCATCAATCCAGGCGTAGTCCTCCATGAAGTCGCCCTCGTTGATCTGGTCGCCCATGTGGCAGAAGGACATGCCCTCCGGCGTGAACACCAGCGAAACATTGTTTTCGGTGGGCTTCATCTGGTGGCCCGGCCACACCACGACACGGAGATCAACTGCGCCGCCGCGCACGGAAAGAGACTGGAGCGTGCGGGCCTCCCGTTTCATCCGGAGCACACGCGCCCCGATGGGCGACTCCTCCCACAACCCCGGCGGCGCAGCCACCGGCTTCCCCCGGTCCAAAAAGGCCTGCGCGGTGCGCATGTCCGCGTGATCATCATGGCGGTGGCTGATGAACAGCGCGTCGCACTGATCCGCGAACCGGTCCATGACCGCGTCGGGAAGGGCAAAGTCCGCCTCCTTAGCGGAATTGCCCCTGACCAGATCAAAGGCGAGGGTCACGGAGGCGGTGCGCACGATGAAACCCATGTTGTAGAGTTTCCAGATCACCGCACCCTTTTCCACGCGGGTGTTCTCCAGCGCCGCCAGGGCTTTTTCCGCCCGGCCGTGGAAAAACTCCCGCACCGGCGCGCGACGCGCGGCGTGCTTGTCATGAAGCACGGCGTCGATCAGCAACAGGGCCGTGCGCCGCTCGCGCGGCTCCGGGTGTTGCGGCGGGCAGCGGTCAAGCGCGGCTGCGGCCTCGCCCAGCAGGGCCTGCGCCTGGCGGTTCAGATAGGCGTTTTCCTGCGCGTTGAGCACCGGGTCTTCCGGTTCGGAAAAAACCGGCGCCGTGTGCGACATGACCAGCACGATCACTCCCGACGCCATCCACGCTCTTTTCATGGGATCACCTCACCTTGACAAATTTCACCGCATCGGCGACGACATTGCCCGCGCCGCGGTTGTTTGTGGAGACGAATCCGTCCCGTCCCGCGTCAAAGGCAAACTCCCCGAGAAGTTTCCATGCGCCAGCCCCCTCGCGCAGATTCACGGCGCGGGAGACCTCGCCGTCCCGGTGCCTTACCGTGTAAGGGGCGTCTGTGGCGTGATCATTAAACGGATCGTCGCCGTGCCACACATACACCGCGTACACCCCGGCCTCCCCGAGATCGGGCCGCCACCGGGCGACGGCCTCCCCCCCGCCCTGCCTGGCCCAGTGGAGCATGGCGGCGTAATCGTTCCCGGCCTTGCCGATCATCCATTCCCCCTCCGTCTCAAAAGCGCCGCCGTTCATGGCGTCGTCAATGATCACCGCGCCGGACTCCCCCTTCGGGGCCTGCTCCAGATTGAATCCCGCCTGGAGTTTTTCGCCGACATGGTTCTCGATGCGCGCCGCCCCGCTGAAGGTGTTACCCAGCACAATGCCCCCGGCGGCGCTTTCCTCCGCCAGCACATGGGTGCGCCCCGCGTCCATGAACAGGCAGTTGGACACGGAGAAGGTGCCCCCGGCGGCACGGATGCCGACGGGGGCGTTGTTCAGCGGATCGAGTGTGACGAAATGGCAGTTCTCAAAGGACACGTGGCCCGTTCCCTCAATATCCGCGTGCACCGGCCGGATGAAGGGCTTCTCCCGCGTCGCGCCGAAAAATCCGCATCCGGTGAAACGCACCGGTCCGCCGTTGCTTTTCCGGACGGTGACCCTCCCGAAAAGCTGGCTGTTCATGAAGGAGACGCCCGCGTGGCCCATGCAGTCGTCCACCAGCACGGCCTCGGGTCCGATGTCGGAGCCGCTCTGGGTGAGCAGCACGTTGGGCGTCCCCGCCTCCGTTTTGACGAAGTGAAAGCCCACCTTGTAGAAGATGGCGAAACAGTTGGTCACATACTCCCAGTCGGTGCGCCCGAAGATGAAGGCCTCGGCGTTTTCCGTCACAAACCTGCCGATGGGGTCGTCCTCGCCGGTGTAGCCCCAGAATGGCCAGAGATGGACGTTGTAAATCCGTCCAATGTCATAGCACTTGTCCACATAAATCCCCCGGTAAAGGGGATGGGCGTAGAGGTTTTCGATGAAGTGCCGTCCCGCGGGATGGGTGCCGAAATCCACCGCCTGATAGGGGTTGACCATGAGCACGTCGCGGATGGTGCACTGGTCCGCGCCGCCCTCGGTGGAGGCGATGGTCCACGGGTAGGGTTTGGGCGGGTTCTCCCGCACCTGCTCCGGATAAAAGATGGTGATTCCCTTGACGGCGCAGTTGTTGTGCAGCGCGATGAAGGGCGGCCCCTCCGCGCTGCCGCCGCCCGCCGTGGTGAGCAGCACCGACCCCGGCAACGGCTCCTTTTCCCTGCCGGGGCTCCAGAACTTCGCCGCGTCGGGCACCAGTTCCCACACCCCCTGCAGGGTCACATTGGGCAGAAAACGCAGGTTTCCCGTGATGAGATAGTTCCCCCTGGGCACAAACACCGTTCCGCCGCCGGGGTTCTGGCCCGCCGCATGCAGGGCGTCCTGAAAAGCCCTGGTGTTGTCCGTCACGCCATCGCCCTTGGCGCTGTGCGGCGGCTGGGTGATGTCAATCCAGCCGGGACCGGGGGCGGGATCCGAAAATGCGGGCAAAGCGGCGCACAGCACCGCAAGACAGGTCCAAAACCCTGAAAAAGAAGAAAGGCGCATGGGCTAAGCTCCCTGCGGCGTGGCTGTCAACGCCGCAACCGTGGCCAGTATAACCGAGACCGGACCGCCCGTAAAGGCGCGGCCGGCTTGCATGGAACAACCGCCGTCCTTAGACTGTTGATGTGAAACGCGGCCTTGGGAAGAACGGAACCGTCCATGCTTCAGGCTGAACAACTCACCAAAATATTCCGCGCCCCAAGAGGCGGCCGGGTGGAGGCCGTGCGCGGGGCCAGCCTCACCGTCGCGCCGGGCGAGGTGTTCGGCCTGCTGGGCCCCAACGGCGCGGGCAAAACCACCCTGCTGCGCATGCTGGCCACCATAATCACGCCCACCTCGGGCCGCTGCCTGGTGAACGGCATAGACACGCAGGACGCGCCGGACCGCATCCGGGGGCTGATCGGTTTCCTGTCGGGCAACACGAAACTCTACGGGCGGCTTACGGGCAGGGAGGTGCTCGCCTATTTCGGCAGCCTGCACGGCATGGAAAAGGCGGACGCCGCACGGAGAACGGACGAAATTTGCGGCATCCTTGACATGTCCGGATTTATTGACCGGCGCTGCGACACCCTTTCGACCGGCCAGACGCAGAAGGTGTCCATCGCGCGGGTGATGCTGCACGATCCGCCCCTGCTCATCCTGGACGAGCCCACGCTGGGGCTGGACATCATGACCAGCGAGGCCATCCTTTCCTTCATCCGGGACGCGCGCGGGCGGGGCCGCGCAATCCTCTTCTCCACCCACCAGATGACCGAGGCGGAGACCCTCTGCGACCGCGTGGGCATGATCCACAAGGGGGTGCTCTTCGCCACGGGCGCCAAGGCGGCGCTGAACGAAAGCGCCGGAACGGACAACCTGCGCGACGCCTTCCTGGCAATGGTGCGCCGCAGGGAGGCGGACGGCGCATGAGGACGAAACTGCTGGCCGCCATCGTGCGGAAGGAACTGCTGGACACGCGCCGGGACCGGCGCACCCTCCTCATGATGGTGGCCCTGCCGGTGCTGCTCTATCCCGCCACGCTCCTTCTCGCCACACAGGCGGCGCTGGTGAGGCAGCAGCAGCTTGAGGACACCGTGGCCCGCGTGGCGGTGGTGGCCGCGGATCCCTCCGACGAGCCGGTGGTCAGGTCGTGGCTGGCCCCCTCGGGGGACCTGGAGCTCGCGGAACCGGATGATCCGGAGCAGGCCCTTGAACGGGGCGACATTGACGTGATTGTGGTGGTGCGCGCGCCGCTGCTCGACACCTTCGACGCGGGGCTCACCCTGCCCGTGGACCTCCTGTACGACCTGACCGAAACCAAGTCCGCGGAGGCGGTGGACCGGGTGGACGACCTGCTGGACACGGTGTATGCCGAGGCGCAGGAGCGGCGGCTGGAAAACGCCGTCATCCCCCCCGGCTTCATCCACCCGCTGGAGACGGACCGGGTCAGCACCGCCTCCACCGAAAAACAGGCGGGCTCCCTGCTTGGCCTGCTCCTGCCGGGGCTGATGATCATGGTGATGGCCCTCGGCGCCTTTTATCCGGCGGTGGACCTGACGGCGGGCGAAAAGGAGCGGGGCACCTTTGAGACGCTCCTGTCCACGCCGGTGTCAAAACTGGAAATCGTGACGGGCAAGTTCCTGACGGTGTTCCTGCTGGCAATGATCACGGTGGCCCTCAATCTGGCCAGCATGTCCGCGAGCATGTGGGTGCTGTTTTACCAGATTTCGGGCATGACGGGGTTCGAACTGAGCTTCACCCTGCTCAACCCGTGGCGGGTGCTGCTGGTGCTGCTGGCGGCGCTGGTGCCGCTGGCCCTGCTGCTCTCGGCGGTCATGATGTCGGTGGCGGTGTTCGCGCGCAGTTTCAAGGAGGCGCAGAACTACCTCACCCCCGTGCTGCTGCTCGTGATGCTGCCCGCCATGCTCGCGGCCGCGCCCGGCGTGGAACTGAGCCGCGCCACCCAGTTTGTGCCGGTGGTGAACTCGGTGCTGCTCATCAAGGGGGCGATGACCGGAAAGATCGGGCTGGACGCGGTGTTCGCCGTCTTTGTGAGCACCTGCGCCTTTGCCGCAATGGCCCTGAGCCTCGCGGCCTGGCTGTTCCAGCGCGAGGAGGTGGTGCTGGCAGAAGAGTCCGGGTTCCCCCTCTCCCTGCGGCGCGGTGACTACACGCCCTCCCCCCACCCGCCCCTGGAGCTCGCCCTGCCCCTTTACGGGGTTGTCATGCTGCTCATCTTCTACCTGGGCGCCTATGCCCAGTTCCGCGCGCCCATGCCCGGGCTGGTGTTCACCGAATGGGTGCTGATACTGCTGCCGGTGCTCCTTTCCCTCTGGTACGCCCGCATCAACATCCGTGAATCCCTGCGGCTACGCGCCGCCGGACCGGTCCAGTTGCTGGCCGCCGCGTTAACGGCCCTTGCGGTCCTGGTCCTTGTGATGGCCTTCAACACGGTGCACGAAAGGATTCTGCCCGTGCCGGAAAGCATGCGGGAGCAGTTTTCCGCGTTTCTTGCGCCCTCCGGCGAACGGCCCGGCTTGTGGCTGCTGTTTTTTGCCATGGCCGTCTCCCCGGCGGTCTGCGAGGAGGCCCTTTTCCGGGGGGTGATTCTTTCTGCGCTGCGGCGGCGGCTCGGCCCCGTTGCAACCATCGTGGTGGTGTCGGTGCTTTTTGGGGTGTTCCACCTCAGCATTTACCGTTTTGTGCCCACGGCGCTCATCAGCCTCCCCATCACCTATGTCGCCCTGCGGACGGGTTCCATTTTCCCCGGCATGGTCATGCACGGGCTGAACAACGCCTTTGCGCTGCTCCTCGGAACCGGCCTGCTGCCCGACATGGTGACGCGCCTGTTTTTAACCCCGGATGGAAACACGGCACGTCAGTCCCCCGCGCTGGTTGGTTCGGCGGTGCTGGCCCTTCTGTGCGGAATTATCCTGCTGGAGTGGTCGTCGCGGGGGAGGCGGGTTCCAGAACCCTGATTTCAAACAGTTTGGGCCACAATTTGCCGGTGACAAAAAGGCGCTTTGCGTCCGCATCATAGGCGATGCCGTTGAGCACGTCCGGGTCACCGTCCTTCATGTCCTCCCGGTCCTGCAACCCGGACAGGTCAATCCACGCCTCCACCCGGCCGGATTCCGGCTCGATGACAGCCACCCGGTCCTGCTGCCAGATGTTCGCGTACAGGCGCCCCTCCACCATTTCCAGCTCGTTTAGCCGGGAAACCGGCCGGCCGCCGTCGCGCACCTCCACCAGTTTTTCCACATTGAAGGTGGCCGGATCCAAAATGCGGAGCTTCGAGGTGCCGTCGCTCATGATAAGATGGCCGCCGTTACGGGTCAGACCCCAGCCCTCCCCCAGATAGCTGAAGGTTTTCTTCACCTCGAAGGTGGCCGGATCATGGGCAAAGGCCGTGTTGGACTGCCATGTAAGCTGGATTAACTGTCCGTCAGACAGGGCAAGCCCCTCGGCGAAATGGTGGGGCTCCAGCATTTTCATCCTCAGCACCCGTCCGCTTTCCGGGTCCACCTCGCGCAGGGATGATCTTCCCTTCAGGCCGGTGCTTTCATAGAAGCGCCCATCGTGCCACAGGATACCCTGGGTGAACGCCTCCGGATCATGCGGGAAAACGCGAACCACCTCATGGCCAAGCACCGGCGCGTCGCCGCCGGGAGCAATGCCGCACTCGGGGGAACAGGAAGGCAGCACCGGCACCACAGCCGCAGCCAGAAGCGCGGCCATCCCCGCGGCGCGCCACCTGAAAAGACCGGTCATAAAGCCGGCGCCCATGGGTGGTCAGGCGCTGGCCGAGCCGGTTTTTTTGCCGCCCTCGGCCTCCTCGCGGGCGCGCACCTCGTGCTCGTAAACCAGCAGGGGCTCCTCGTCCTTGAGGATGACGCCGGGCGTGATGATGCACTCGCGCACATCGGTCCGCGAGGGAATCTCGTACATGAGGTTGAGCATGACCGTTTCCAGTATGCCCCGCAGCCCGCGCGCGCCGGTGTCGTACTCGATGGCCCGGTCGGCGATGGCCGCTATGGCGTCCTCCTGGAAGGCGAGCTTGACCCGCTCCATCTGGAACAGTTTTTCGTACTGCTTGGTGAGCGCGTTTTTCGGTTCCACCAGGATGCGGATGAGGTCCGCACGGTCCAGGTCGTTCAGCGTGGCCACCACGGGAAGGCGTCCCACGAATTCGGGGATGAGCCCGTACTTGATCAAATCCTCGGGCTTGACCTTCGCCAGCAGCTCGCCGAGGCGCTGCGTGGATTTCGCCTTGTTTTCGGCGTTGAATCCGATGGTGTTCGCGCCCACGCGCTTGCGGATGATCTGCTCCAGCCCGTTGAACGCGCCGCCGCACAGGAAGAGCATGTTGCGCGTGTCCACCTGGATGCACTCCTGCTGGGGGTGCTTCCGGCCGCCCTGGGGCGGCACGCTGGCCGTTGTGCCCTCAAGAATTTTCAGCAGGGCCTGCTGCACGCCCTCGCCCGACACGTCCCGGGTGATGGAGGGACTGTCGCTCTTGCGGGCGATCTTGTCAATTTCGTCAATGTAGACGATGCCCATCTCAGCGCGGGACACGTCAAATTCCGCCGCCTGCAGGAGCTTGAGCACCACGTTTTCCACGTCATCGCCCACATATCCCGCCTCGGTGAGGGTGGTGGCGTCCACAATCGCAAAGGGAACATCCAGCATGCGGGCAAGACTCTCCGCAAGCAGCGTCTTGCCGCAGCCGGAGGGGCCGATCAGAAGCACATTGGACTTCTGGATTTCCACGCCGTCTATCTCGGCGCCGGTGGCGATGCGCTTGTAGTGGTTGTGGACGGCCACCGCCAGCACGCGTTTGGCATGGAACTGCCCCACCACGTACTGGTCCAGGAAATCCTTGATTTCCTTGGGCGTGGGCACGTGCATGGACTTGGAGCCTTTTTTGCGGGCGCGGTCCTCCGCCACAATCTCATTGCAGAGCCGGACGCACTCGTCACAAATGTTCACATCCGGTCCGGCAATGAGTTTGCTGACCTCATCGTGCCGTTTGCCGCAAAAAGAACAGGTGGGCACATCGTTTCGCATGCGCTGAGGAGCCATGTTCAACCTCCATCGCTAATCAGTTACCCGGTCACCAGACATAATGGCTGACAACGGGCCATACTATAACACTTTAACCACAATCTGTCAATAATTATCCGTCCAGCACCACAATATATTGATTAACGCCTTAATTTTGCCCGTTTTTCTGGAAAATGGCAAACCTTTCCTCTGGTATATACAACCGGAGCCAAAACAGTTTCCATTCCTAAAAACAGGAAAACAAAAAACCAGCCCGAAACAAAGGTCCGAACTGGCTTTAAGTTGTTTATCAGAAACTATTTGCCGCTTTCCGGCATGCGCTCAAGCACATTGTCAATGAGGCCGTATTCCTTGGCCTCCAAAGCACCCATGAAGAAGTCGCGGTCGCTGTCGCGGCGAATGTTCTCGACGGGCTGGCCGGTGTGCTTGACCAGAATCTCGTCTATCATTTCAGCGAGACGCACCATTTCCCGGGCCTGAATTTCAATGTCGGCGGCCTGTCCCCGAACCCCGCCCATGACCTGGTGGAGCAGGAACCTTGAATATGGAAGCGCGTACCGCTTCCCCTTTGCGCCGGCCGCCATGAGCACCGCCCCCATGCTGGCCGCCTGTCCGAGACAGATGGTGGTGATGTCGGGGCGGATGAACTGCATGGTGTCATAGATGGCCAGCCCGGCGGTCACACTGCCGCCGGGGGAATTGATGTAAATGTTGATGTCCTTTTCGGGATCCTCGGCCTCAAGGAACAGCAACTGGGCAATGATGTAGTTTGCGACATAATCATCAATGGGCATGCCCAGGAAGATGATCCGGTCCTCCAGCAGGCGGGAATATATGTCATAGGCCCGCTCGCCCCGGCTGGTCTGCTGGTAGATGGTGACCATGCGCGGATCAATGGGGGGCACGTCGGCCGGACCGGCCGCGCCCACACCCGCCTTGAGCATGTCGCTGACTGGATTACGCATCCGCTTCCTTTTCCTTTGCCTCTTCCTCGTCCTTCAGTTCCTTTTCCACGATCTTCGCGTTTTCAAGCAGCAGATCGGTGACCTTGGACATGAGGATGTTCATTTCGGTGCGGTTGCGGCGCTCGCTTTCCACCAGCCACCGCTTCGCCACCTCGCTGTCGACGCCGACGCGGGCGGAGAGGGCCGAAGCCTCCTTTTCCAGATCCGCCTCGGTGATTTCCATGCCTTCCGCCTCGGCGATTTCCTGGACGGCGACCCATTCCTTGATTTCCCCCAGGGCGGTCTCGCGCGCCTCGGCGCGGGCCTTTGCCTCCTCCTCCGGATTTTCGAGCACCTCCTTGAAGTCGCGGCGGCGTTCCATCATGCCGGAGAACACGTCCTCGGTCATGCTGGCGATGAGCGAAGCGGGAATCTCAAACGAGCTGGCGGCGATGACCGCGCCGATGGCATTGCGGCGGGCGATGCTGTCGGAGTGCTCGGAAGTGTCCTTCTTCAGCTCCTCGGCCACCTTGGCGCGCATGTCCTCGACGGACTCAAACCCTGCGCTCTTCGCGAACTCCTCGTTCATCTCCGGCATCTTGCGGCGCTTGACCTCGTTGACCTTGATGGAGAACCGGGCCACCTTGCCCGCCATGGCGGCGTTGCGCCAGTCTTCGGGGAAGGTCACATCGGCCTCCACGGTCTCGCCGGCCTTGCGGCCCGCCAGCGCGGCCTCAAACTCGCTGAGGAAACGGCCCGACCCCATGATGTAGGGGTAGTTTTCGGCGGAATTGCCGTCGAAGGGCTCGCCGTCAATCTTGCCCTCGAAGTCAATGAGGGCCTGATCGCCGTCGGCGGCGCCGTCCTCGACGGTTTCAAACATGGCCTGACGCTCGCGCATGCCGTCGAGCACGCGGGTGATGTCCTCGTCCTTGATGCTGACGAAGGGCCTCTCAACCTCGATGCCGCGGTACTGGCCGAGCTCGCAGCGGGGGGCCACCTCAAATTCAAGGGTGAATTCGAGCGCCTGGCCGTCCTCAAGGTTTTCCACCTTCTCCTCGAGCTCCGGCACCTGCGGCGTGTTCAGAGGGCGCAGTTCCTTGTCGCGCACCAGTTTGCGGAAGGATTCCTCCACCAGCTTCGCGAATGCGTCCACCCGGACGGCCTTGCCGAACTTGTTCTGCACGAGCTTGATGGGGGCCTTGCCCCGGCGGAAGCCCGGAATGACCGCATCGTCCTTGAGCTCCTTGAAAAGCTCCTCGGACTGCTTGGTGAAATTGACCGCAGGCACGGAAACCTTCACCTCGTAGGCGCATTCGCCCTTGTAATTCACATCGAAAACCGGGTCTTCCTCGAAGACAAAGGGTTCCTCGCCGTGGCCGTGGCCGTGGCCGTGGCCGTGATCATGGTCATGATCGTGATCGTGATCATGGTGGTGTCCATGATCGTGGTCATGGTCGTGCGTGTGCCCCTCGTCCTGGGCGGCGTCAGCCGCGGATTCATTGGCAACTTCGGGGTTCTCGGTGTTTTCTTTGTTTTCCATGTCGCTCATTGTCTTGGAATCGCTCCAGGTTGTTCTTCCGCGCTTAACATTGTGGTGGGCGAGGCGGGGGTCGAACCCGCACACCTTGCGGTACTGGATCCTAAGTCCAGCGCGTCTGCCAGTTCCGCCACTCGCCCCTGGCCCACCGCTTCCATGTCACTTACTCTCTCCCGGACCGCGCAGGGGCCGGGAAAAACAGCAAAGCAGGCCTATTCCATCACAAAAGGTGGAACAAAAGACACTGCCGCCGAAATAGGGGGAAAGTATACCCATTTGTCATGGCGGTAGTCAATTGCGGCGCGGTCTTTGGAAAGATAAAACCTTTGCGTGGAACGATCTAGTTCAGCGCCCCCGTCACCCGGAGCCGGGAAATGTCCACCTGTTTGGCGGCAAGTTCCGCAAGAATGCGGTTGTACAGGTCCGTGTCCATGGAGGGGGTGCGGCTCAGGATGAACAGGGTCATCTGCTTCTTGTCCGTCACGGCGGCATACTGGTAATTTTCCGTGTCAAGGGCAACTATCCAGTAACTCCCCTCAAAAATACTGGCAAAAAAAGGGTCAAACCGCACGGCCAGTTTGGAGTTCGTCGCCGTGTCCACCACGCGGGCCTTGCCGGTAATACTGTCTTCGGGACCGTCCAGGGAGCCTTTGAATCCCCGGTTCAGCACACCAACGCGTCCGTCCTCACGCAGGGTGTATTCCGCCGTAACCCCCACCAAATCCCTGTTGAAAAAGACGGGATTGCTGGCGATTTCGTGCCAGAGCCCCGCGTAGCGCTCCAGTTCCACGAAAGGCACCGTTTCCGGCGGCGGGCCGTAGGATTTGCACCCCCCAAGGGAGACCACCGAAACAAGCAACAGGGCAACCGGAAGCAGCCCTGGCATCCAAAAATTCTTTTTCATTTTATTCTCTCCACACCGTTTGGTTTGCGTTCACACATGCTATGTTCAACCCACGGCGTGAAAAGGCTATTCCGCACCCGGTCCGCGCGGTTTTTCAACCGACTATTTGTCCTTTTTTACAGGCCTGTAGATGTGGGTGCTTTGGCCGAAAAGGGCGGCGGCGGATTCCATCACCGTTTCACTGAGCGTGGGGTGGGGATGGATGGTCATGTCCAAATCACCGGCCAGCGCGCCCATTTCAATGGCCAGCGCGCCCTCAGCGATGAGCTCGCCGGCGCCCGCGCCGGCGATGCCCATGCCAAGAACCTGGTTGGTGTCCGGGTCGCAAATCAATTTGGTGAGCCCCTCGGAGCGGCTCAGGGTGCTCGCCCGGCCAGAGGCGGCCCAGGGAAAACGGGTCACCTTGATGGCAATGCCGTCACGCGCCGCCTGGGTTTCGGTGACGCCGCACCAGGCAATTTCCGGGTCGGTGAAAACAACGGCCGGAATGGCCGTGTGCTCAAAGGCGCTCGACTTTCCGGCGATCACCTCTGCCGCAATCCGGCCCTCCGCCGAGGCCTTGTGGGCCAGCATGGGCTCGCCCGCCACGTCGCCGATGGCGAAAATATTCGGCTCGGCGGTGCGCTGCTGCGCGTCCACCTTGATGAAACCGCGCTTGTCCGTTTCAATCCTGGTGGACACAAGGTTGAGCCCGTGGGAATTGGGCTTGCGCCCCACGCACACCAGCACCTTGTCGAAAAAACGCTCCGCCTTCTGCACGTTCGGCCCGTCAAAACGGATTTTCATGCCGTTTTTCTGCTCTTTCATGTCCACGACCCTGGTGCCAAGCAGGATCTCGTGCATCAGCCCGCCAAGACGGTCATGCAACGGTTTCACCAGATCGCGGTCGGCCCCCGCCAGCAGTCCGTCGGTCATTTCCACCACGGTCACCCTCGAACCCAGCGAGGCGTACACAGAACCCAGCTCAAGACCGATGTAACCGCCGCCGATGACCAGCAGCGTCTCCGGTATGTCCTCCAGCAGCAGCGCGTCCGTGGAATTCATCAGCCGGGGCGAGTCAATCAGCGGACCGAAGAGGGCCGGCCGTGAGCCGGAGGCGATGATTACATGCTCCGTCTGCATGACCTCCTCGGAACCGTCCTGGTGGAAAACGGAAAGGGTGTGCGCGTCAATGAAACTGGCGCGGGCCTGCAGATAATTGATTTTTCTGGCCTTGCTGAGCTGGCCCAGGCCCCCCGTCATTTGGGAGACCACGGAGCGCGTTTTCTCCCGCACCCTGTCCAGATCCATCACAGGTTCCTGAAAGGTCAACCCCCAGTCCTTCGCCTCCCGCGCATCATTGACCAGTTTTGCCACATGCAGCAATGCCTTGGAGGGAATGCACCCGCGGTAAAGGCAGGTTCCGCCGGGATTGGACTCCACATCGATCAGGCACACTTCCAGGCCAAGATCCGCCGCCCGAAACGCGGCCGTGTAACCACCCGGCCCCCCGCCGATCACGGTGACTTGGGATTTGCGAAGTTCAGACATAATTACTC
>JBHEKP010000339.1:0-6091 GCA_041859375.1 Candidatus Hydrogenedentales bacterium
GGGTATTTTGCGGCATCCACCAGTCCCATTCAACCATTCAGGACGCCGCCATGAATCGCGGGGGCGCATCTGCTATAATTGGCGCTCCCTTCAACCTTTTTGGAGATTTATCACCATGGACAAGCAGTCGGCGCTGGAACAGTTGGTGGCGATGTCGCATTATCTGGGCGATCCGGGGCGGACCTACGCCATACTGGGCGAGGGCAACACCTCGGCAAGGATTGACGGGGACACTTTTTACGTGAAGGCGTCTGGCACGAGCCTGGGGACGATGGGGGAAAAGGACTTTCTTGAGGTGTCCATTTCGAAGGTCACCGCCATACTGGACGACCCGTCGGCAACGGACGCGGACGTGGCGGCGAACCTGCGCGCCTCGCTGATTGATCCGGAGGAGCAGCGCATGCCGTCGGTGGAGACGATGATGCACGCCCTTTTGTACCAGTACCCCGAATACAACTTCATCGGCCACACCCACCCGGTGTCGGTGAACGCGCTGATGTGCTCGCTGCACGCGAAGGAGGCGGCGGAGGGCCGCCTGTGCCCGGACCACGTGGTGGTGCTGGGCCACAAGTCGGTGTTTGTGCCCTATGTGGACCCGGGGCTGGTGCTGGCGCGGGAAGTGCGGGCGCGGGTGAGGCGTTATGTGGAGGAGGAGGGCGTGCTGCCCAAGACGCTGATGCTTGAAAACCACGGCATTTTCGCCCTCGGCCCGAACGTGAAAACGGTGACGAACGTGACGGACATGGGCGAGAAGATGGCCAAGGTGCTCATCGGCGCTTACAGCATCGGCGGGCCCAAATTCATGACGGAGGCGGACATCCGCCGCATCGACAACCGCCCCGACGAGAAATACCGGCAGAAGGTGATTGCCTGACCCAACCCGCTTCCGGCCCCGCCGGAACGCACCGGAGAACATGACGTGTCCAAGCTGGAAAAATACAAGCAAGCAGACGCCACCCTTCCCCAGAGCTACCAGGCGTGGCAGGTGTTCGGCGCGGGCCTGGAAAACGTGGGCCGCGACGGAAAGCCGGTGACGGTGCCGTTGCGCGCGCCGAAGGACGATGAAATCCTCATCCGCGTGGACGCGCTGGGGCTGTGCCTTTCGGACATGAAGATCATCGCCCAGGGCGGCAATCACCCGCGCCTGCGGGGCCGCGACCTGGCCAATGATCCCACCGTGCTGGGCCATGAATGCGCCTGCACCGTGGCGGCGGTGGGCGCGGACTGGAAGGACACCTTCACCCCCGGCCAGCGTTTCATCGTGCAGGCCGACATTTATTACAAGGGCGTGGGCTACGCCTTCGGCTACATGATCCCCGGCGGATTGGCAGAATTCGCCTATCTGGACGGGCGCGCGCTGGCGGGCGACGAGGGGTGCTACCTGCTCCCGGTAAAGGCCGAAACGGGCTACAGCCAGTCGGCCCTGTCCGAGCCGTGGGCCTGCGTGGAGATGTCCTACAACCTTGACGACCGCCGCACCCTGACCGGCAAGGATGCGCTGGTGGTGACCGCCGCGGCGGACGCCTGGAAGGCGAAACTGCCCGGCGCGGCGGTGATCGGCCCGGACCTTGCGGGGCTGGGCGAGGGCACCTTCGACGACATCATCATTGAAAACCCCGCCCCGGCGGCGGTGGAGGCGCTGGGCGCGCGGCTCAACCCGAACGGCGTGATGTGGCTGCTCGGCGAAGCCGCCGAAGACGGGCTGGTCTCGCTCGACGTCGGCGCGGTCCACTACCAGAACAAGCGCTATTACGGCGGCGGCGACACCCTTGAGGCGGTGGCGGCGCTGGCGGCGCGCAACGACCTGCTGCCGGGCGGCCGGTCGCTGTTCATCGGCGCGGGCGGACCCATGGGCCAGATGCACGTGCAGCGCGCGATTGAAAAGGCCGACGGCTCGAAGCGCGTGGTCGTCACGGACCTCGACCGGGGCCGGCTCGACCATATCGTGAACCGTTTCGGCGACCTGGCGGCGAAGCGCGGCGTGGAGCTGTTCACCCTGGCCCCGACGGATTTTGCGTCGCAGGACGAGATGAACGGGCGCATCAGGGAACTGGGCGGCGCGGAGGGCTACACCGACGTGGCCGTGCTCGCGCCGGTGCCCGCGCTGGTGCGGCAGGCCTTTGAGCTTTCGGCGGACAACGCCTTCGTCAACCTCTTTGCGGGGCTGGCCACGGGCACCATGGCCCCCGTGCCGCTGTCGAAGCTGTGCCGGGGCGTGAAGATGATCGGGTGCAGCGGATCGCGCATCAGCGACCTGCGCAAGGTGCTGGAGATGGTGGAGGCGGGCGGCCTCGACAGCAACCGCAGCGTCGCCGCCGTGGGCGGGATGGACGCGGCCCACGACGGGCTCAAGGCGGTGAAGGAGGCGAAGTACCCCGGCAAGACCATCATCTACACGCAGATACCGTCGCTGCCGCTGATGCCGCTGGAGGAATTGAAGGACAAACTGCCCGAGGTGGCGGCGAAACTGAGCCCCGAGGGCGGCTGGACCAACGAGGCCGAGGCGGCCCTGCTTGAGAGGTGCATGAAATGAGCCTGCTTGAGGGAAAGAAAGCGGTTGTCACCGGCGGGGCGCAGGGCCTGGGCGCGGCCATCACGGAGCATCTGGCGGAGGAGGGCTGCGACGTTGTCGTGTGGGACGTCAACCTGGCCCAGGCGCTGGCCACCTCGGCGGACGTCGCCGGAAAGACCGGGCGCATGGTCACGGGCCGCGCGGTGGATGTGACCGACGCCGACGCCGTGCGCGCCGCCGTGGACGAGGCGGTGGAACTCATGGGCCGGCTGGACATCATGGTCTGCAACGCGGGCATCCTCATCGCGGGCGACTCGATAGAGTTCGACGCGGCCAAATGGCGCAAGGTGATAGACGTGGATCTCACGGGCTATTTCCTGTGCGCCCGCGAGGCCGCCCGGGTCATGGTGCCGAACAACAGCGGCTCCATCATCCAGATCAACTCGAAATCGGGGAAAAAGGGCAGCTTCAAAAACAGCGCCTACGCCGCCGCCAAGTTCGGCGGCATCGGCGTCACCCAGAGCCTGGCCTTTGAATTCGCCGAGCGCGGCGTGCGGGTGAACGCCATTTGCCCCGGCAACCTGCTCAACTCGCCCCTGTGGGTGAACAGCCTGTTCAAGCAGTACGCCGCGAACCAGGGCATCACCGAGGAGCAGGTCCGCCAGAAGTACATCGACCAGGTGCCCATGAAGCGCCCCTGCGAATACCGCGACGTCACCAACGTGGTGGTGTTCCTGGCCAGTGACATGTCGGGCTACATGACCGGACAGGCCATCAATGTCACCGGCGGCCAGGAAATGAAATAAGTCCGGGGGTGTAAACCGAAAGCGCGCGCCGCCGGTCCAATCCCCGCGGACACAACCGTCCCGGAGACCAGAACCATGTTGACCAGCATTGGAGTGGCCGTGGCCATGACCCTTTTCAGCGCGGATGCGGATGTTTTCAGGGCGGGCGCCGCCCTGCGTGTGATCACCCCCGACCCGCTGCTGCCCGTTTCGGGCGGCATGGGCGAACCGGAGCCGGTGAAGGAAAAGTACGGCGACCTGTTCGCGCGGGCGCTGGTGCTGGAGAAGGGCGGCGTGCGCACGGCCCTGGTGAGCGTGGACAACCTCGGCTGGCCAATGGTGCTGGGCGACAAGAGCCGCGCGAAGATCAAGGGCATCCCCCCGGAGAACGTGCTGATCGCGTGCACCCACACCCACAGCGCGCCCGACGCCTACGGTTTCCCTGATCTCAGCGGCAACAACGGCGCGGATCTTCCCTGGCTCGACAAATGCTGCGACCTCATCGCCGAGGCGGTGAACGAGGCGGTGGAAAAGCTCGAACCGGCGTCGCTGAAAATCGCCGTGGGCGAGGCCAAGGGCAAAATCGCCTACAACTATTACGCGCCGCAGCTCTATGATCCCCGCTGCGGCGTGATTCAGGCCGTCGCCACCACGGGCGACCGCAAGGACAAGGTGATTGCCACGCTGGTCAACTATGCCATCCATCCGGAGGTCATCGGCAACGACAAGGGCCTGCTCGGCCCCGACCTTTGCGGATGGCTCTACAGCCGCGTCGAGGAAAAGACGGGCGGCATGGCAATCTTCATGAACAGCGCCCAGGGCGGCATGGTCACCGCGGACAACCGCGACCCGAACGGCGGCGATGACATGGAGGTGGTGGAGGAATGCGTGCGCATCGGCACCCTGCTGGCCGACGAGGCGCTGCGCATCGTGGCGGACGCGCCGGCGCAGGAGAATCCCGACCTTTACTGCGCGGCGAAGCCCATCGCGTTCGAGCTGGAGTCGCCGCTGATGCGCACGGTCATCCGCATGTCGCCGCTGGGCTTCCAACTGGGCGAGACCGATCCGTATGTGTCGCGGCTGAACCTGCTCAACATCGGCACCGCGCAAATCCTCACCATCCCCGGAGAGGCGCTGCCGAACATCGGCTACTATGTGAAGCGGAACATGCCCACGCGGCACCCCTTCCTCTTCGGCCTGTGCAATGACGCCATCGGCTACATGCTCACCTCGGTGGACTTCCGCAGCTTTGAGCGCTACGAGTACATCAGCGAGACATGCCTCGGCGAAAAGACCGGCGACACCTACATCGCCGAGGCGTTGAAGCTGGTGGCCGAAAGCCCCAAGCCGAAGCCGTAAGGCCGCACATCCCGCATGTTTATTTGAACGCCAGCACAAAGGCGCGCTGTTCCGTTGTTTCCGGACTGGACCGGTAGCCGGTGGGCTCTCCCCGGCGCAGTTCCGCCAGGCGCTTGAGCGCGGCGGCACCGGGCCAGCCGTGGCGCGCCAGCCAGCAGCCCACGATCACCCCCGTGCGGCCGATGCCCCCCCAGCAGTGCACCATCACGGGCCGGCCCGCGCCGATGTTTTCGTCTATCTCGGCCAGAATGGTTTCCACCAGCGCCGCTTCGGGCACGGACAGATCGCGGATGGGATGCCTGACCATCACCGTCTCCGGCGGAAGCATCTGCCGGTAGGGCGCAAAGGGCTTTCCCTGATAGTCCGTTTCATCCTCCTCCATGAGGTTGATGACATGCCGGATGCCCGCCGCCGCCAGCCCGTCCACCCGCATCCTGGTGACCCCGGGATTCAAATCGCCGGGGTAGCACCCCGCCAGAAACATCCCCGGCTCCACCCAGTAGGTTCTGTCCCACGGCTTGTTCATGGTGTTTCTCCTCTTGCGGCTGGAGTCTGCCGCATGGACATGCCGCGCATCATCCCGTGCGGCGCGGCTTCAGGTCGCCCGTTCCCGCCCGTTTATTGTACGATATCCAAACCGCCGCCGGGGCGGCAAAGGGAGCGTTCATGCGTTTTTGGTTGGTCATGCTTGTCGGAGTGCTGTTGTTCGGCCTCACCCACGGGGTGCGCCGGATGATGGTTTCCCCGCAACCGCAAACATCGGCGGTCCAATCCCCCGTGTACACTCCGGCGACGCCACCACAGCGCATTATCTCCCTGTCGCCGGGCATCACGGAAGTATTGTTTGCCGTGGGCGCCGGAAACCGGGTGGTCGGTGTGACCAATTATTGCGCATGGCCGGCGGAGGCGCTGGACCGGCCAAAGGTGGGCGGCTTTCTTGATCCCAATTATGAGGCCATGGTGGCGCTGCGCCCGGACCTGGTGCTGCTGATGCCGTCGCACCGGGACCACCGCGCGGAACTGGAACGGCTCGGGCTGCGTTACGAGGTGGTGGACCAGACCCGGCTGGAGGACATTCGCGCGAGCATACTCACCATCGGCGCGCTTTGCGGAAAAGAGGAACTGGCGCGCGGTATTGAGACGGAACTGGCGCGGCGGGTGGAGGCGGTGAAGACGCGCGCCGCGGCACTGCCCCGCCCCCGTGTGCTGCTGTCGTCGGGGCGGGACCTGCGATCCGGCGCGCTGAACGAGGTGTACATCGTGGGACCCACCACCTTTCTGGGCAATTTGCTTGCGCTGGCGGGCGGGGAGAACGCGTTCACAGACACGACCATGGACTATCCGGCACTTTCCGGCGAGGCCATCCTCCGGCTGAACCCCGAGGTGATCGTGGAATTCACCAACGGCATTGAGGCGATGGGCGTATCCCGTGAAC
>JBHEKP010000374.1:0-5124 GCA_041859375.1 Candidatus Hydrogenedentales bacterium
GCCGCACGGCCCATGTCACAGATCCGGCGGCAGGTAGCGCCGGGCCAGTTTGCCGTAGGCAAGGACCTGCCCGTCGCGCCAGGCCGCGTCGCGCCCGAGCAGTTCGGCCATGAGCGCGGCCACGGCGGGGGCGGCCTCGATGCTGGCGCGGGCGTCGAGCAGGAGCGCGCGGGTGCGCCGGGCCAGGAAATCCTCGACGGTGCGCGCCATTTCGTTGCGCACGGCCCAGGCGACCTCGCCCAGCCGGGTGGTGAAGGCCGGATGGAGCCGCCCGCCCCACTCCCCGCGCTCGCGCAGCATGTTCCGCAGCGACAGGGCGTCGCTGCCGTACACGGCGAGATCGCCGAAGTCGGAGGGCTTGTTGTTGTAGCCGTGGATGCGCAGGGAGGCGGTGGGGCAGGGTGCCGGGTCCAGCCCGGCCACCATGGCCGCCTGGTCCACGGTGTCCTCCGCCATTTTGCGGCAGGTGGTCCATTTGCCGCCGGTGATGGTCACGAGGCCGCTGCGGGAGATGTGGAGCGTGTGGTCGCGGGAGAGGGACGCGGTGGAGTCCGCGCCGCCCGCGTCCACGAGGGGCCGCACGCCGGCGAACACGCTGAGCACGTCGCCCGGCTCGGGGTCCTTGGAAAGGTAGCGGGCGGTGTGGGTGAGCAGGAATTCAAATTCCTCCTCCAGCGCCACGGGCTCCTCGGCGACCATTTCGATGGGTGTGTCGGTGGTGCCGACCACGGCGCGTCCGTGCCAGGGGATGGCGAAGAGCACGCGCCCGTCGTCGGTGTGGGGCACCATGATGGCGCTGTTTCCGGGCAGGAACGACTTGGGGAGCACGATGTGGACGCCCTGGCTGGGCTTGATGATGGGGGCCGCCTCGGGCTCGTCCATCACGCGCACCGCGTCGGTGAAGGGGCCGGTGGCGTTGATCACCGCCCTGGCCTTGAGGATGAATTCGCGCCCGGTTTCGCGGTCGAGCACGGCCACGCCCCGCACCATGCCCGCGCGCTTGATCAGGCGCAGCGCCTCGGCATAGTTGGCGCAGGCGGCGCCGCGCTCGGCGGCGGTCTGGATCATGTTCACCAGCAGCCGCGCGTCGTCGAACTGGCCGTCGTAGTAGATCACCCCGCCGCGCAGCCCGCCGGTTTCGATGGTGGGGATGCGGTCCAGGGTTTGCTTGCGGGACAGGTTTCTGGAGCGGCCGAAGCCGTGCCGCCCCGCGAGCACGTCGTAGAGGCGCAGGCCGATGCCGTAGAAGGGGGCCTCCCACCAGGTGTAGTTCGGGACGACGAAGGGCAGGTCGTGCACCAGGTGGGGCGCGTTGTCGCGGAGGAGCCCGCGCTCCTTGAGGGCCTCCAGCACGAGGGAGATGTTGCCCTGCTGCAGGTAGCGCACGCCGCCGTGCACGAGCTTGGTGCTCCGGCTGGAGGTGCCCTTTCCGAAGTCGTGGCGCTCCACGAGGGCGACGGAGTAGCCCCTTGCCGCGGCGTCCATGGCGACCGCCGCGCCGGTGGCGCCGCCGCCGATGACCACCATGTCCCAGGAGGCCGACCGTTCGGCGAGACGGGCCATGGTCTCCTCGCGGTTGAAGGGCGTCATGGCTTTTTCTCCAGCGCCTCGACGGCGGCGGCGGCGGCGCGGGCGGCGGCCATGCCGGAGAGCACCGCGCCCTCCACCAGGTTGCCGCCGAAGGCGTCGCCCGCGAAGAAGAGCGGGGCGCGCCCGTCCACGAAGAAAAAGCCCCTGGGCAGGGTTGACGAGGGGACGCTGTAGCGCCAGCGGTGGCCGCGCACGTCGGCGATGCCGCTTTTGAGCAGGGGCGCGGCCTCGGCGGCCAGCAGCCGGGCGATTTCCTGGGGGTCGGCGTCGCGGTGCTTTTCGGAAAAGGGCTTGGTGGCGTGCACGGTCACGGCCACCGCGCCGGGGGAGATGCCCTTGCGCTGGTTGTCGGCCAGCCAGCCCACGGCGCCCTCGTCCACGCGCGCCGCGCCGGGCTCGGGGATGCCGCTTGGGCCGTCGAGCAGCAGCATGGCGGCGAAGCAGGGGCTGTAATGGATGCCGAGGAGCGGCGAAAGGGCGGCGCCCAGACGCCAGGTGTTCTCGTCGTTGATGAGGCGGAGCGACTGGGGCACGGGCGCGGTGAGGAGGAGCACGTTCGCCCGGAGCCGGGGCTGGTTTTCGATTTCCACGAGCCAGCATCCGCGCGCCTCGGTGACGCGCTTGACCTTGTGCTCGCGCCGCACGTCCAGCCCCGCGGCCATGGCCTTGGCCATGGCGGTCATGCCGTCTGCGCCGCAGTAGCGGGGGTGGCCCGGGCGCTCGGTGATGCCGTCGATGGTGGGGAAGCCGCGGGTCCACTCGCGGGCCGCGCCGCGGGCGAGCCAGCCCTCCACCACGTCCCGGAAGGCGGGCTCGCGCACGGTGAAAAACTGCGCGCCGTGGTCGAACACCGCGCCGCCCGCGCGCCGGGTGGCGCAGCGCCCGCCGACGCCGCGCGACTTTTCGAGGACCACGCTGCCGTAGCCCATGTCCTGGAGGGTGCGCGCCGCGGTGATTCCCGCCATGCCCGCGCCCACAATGACTATGTCGTGGCGCTCAACATCCCATTCGCTCATAACACCGGGTCTTTCCAGCGCGGTCCGCGCGGTTGCCGCGGGGGGGTTAGTTGCATTCCGGCTCCAGCGGGCCGGCGAGTTCCTTCAGGAAAAAGAGGCGGCCCGGCATCGTGGGCATGAAGGTGCTGGGAATCCAGGGGGAGGGGTCGTGGTGCAGCGACGCCCACAGGGACATGCCCTGCCACATCATGCCCCGGCCCAGCGCGCCGTCGGCGCCGCCGATGCAGCGGTCTGACTTGAGGAAGAGGCCCGGGCCGACGGTGTTGGCGCGGGCGGGCACCAGGGTGGTGCGGCTCTTGAAGCTGGTGATGGCGTTCTGCTCGATGGTCAGGGGGCAGAGCTGCGCGGCCAGCCGGTACTCGTCGGCCTTCCATGCGGCGAGGTTGACGTATTCGGGCGCGAAATGGGGCTCCCAGAAGGCGATGTGGCAGGCGCGGCCGATGCCGTAGACCGTCACCTGGCGCGCGCCCCGCTCGCGGAGCTTTTGCATGGCCGCGCCGTAGCCGGGGAGCGCGCGGCGCGTGGCGTAGTGGCGCTGCGCCGGGGGCACGGTGAGCCTGCCCAGCGGCCCGTAGAAGGCCTGCTCCATGGCGTTCTGGAACGCGCCCGGATCCTTCGCGGGCAGGGTGTTGCCCTTCTCGTCGCTCCACTCGTCCATGTTGAAGCCGTGCACATGGCGGCAGTCCACGTTCCAGGCCTTGAGGAAGTAGACCGCCCAGCGGTACATGCCCATGGGGCCCACGGGCAGGATGAACATGAGCTGGCGGCCCGCCTTTTTGGCCTCCGCGATTTCCAGGGCGATTTCGTGGCCCATCATCGTGTCGAAGTCCGCCAGGGTCTCACAGGGCACCGCGTCAAAGGCCTTGTTCCACCAGCGCTCGCGGTCCGTGATGGTTTCGGGCCTGCGGGCGCAAATCGCGTCCAGTTTTTCCAAATCCCAGCCCTTGGGGAAGAACCCCTCCAGCAGCGAGCCCTTCAGGGTGGTCATCAGGTTGATTGCCATCGCGTGTCCTCCTCTCCGGCGCCGCCGGATGGTTGGGTGTTTTCCTTCAGACGCCGTCCATTTTTTCGCGGACGCTGCGCACCTTGTCCTCCATGGTCTGGGGACGGTCGGTGCGCGTGCCGAGTTTCAGCACGGTGGAGATGCGCGGCGCGCCCATTTCATGGACCGCCTCGTGGCAGCGCTTGATCGCCGCCATGACCGCGTCCCACTCGCCCTCGATGTTGGTGCCGTAGGCGTGAAGCTCCGTCTTCAGGCCCGCATCGGCGAGAATCCGCTCGCACGCCGCGATGTACCGCGACAGCGAGGGGTCCGCGTTCAGCGGGATCAGGCACAAATCGGCTATAACCTTCATGGCGGCTCTCCGGAATGGACAACATATTACCCCCGCCGCCCCGTGATTTCCAAAAAATGCGCGGTGAAACGCGAAAAACGCCCCGTTTTGACGGCATGGCGGCGGGGCCGCCCGGCGAAGCCATGACGGGCGCCGGGGCTGTGGGCGTGTGTGGGGAGAAACCGTGCTATGATGAAGTCTTTGAAGCACCACAAAACATGAGGGACGGTCGATCCATGAACAAATATGAGCGGCTCAGGGCACACGTATGGGTTGTGCTTGAAGGGATAGACAATAACAGTAAAATTTCCCGCGCCATTGGCATGGGGATGATGGGATTAATCCTCCTTAATGTCATCGCTGTTATAGCAGGCTCGATGAAAAGCGTCGCGGAGCGTTATGGGGTGATTTTGGATGATTTTGAGATTTTTAGCGTCCTTGTTTTTTCCATCGAATATGCAGCACGTGCATGGGCATGCACAAGCGATCCGCGTTATTCCAGAAGATACGGCAGGCTCCGGTATCTGTTTACCCCTCTGGCGATTGTTGACTTGCTGGCAATAACCCCATTTTTTGTCGCAATGCTCACCTTGGACCTACGAATTCTCCGAATGTTGAGATTGGTCCGGGCGGTGCGGCTTTTCAAGATAACCCGTTACAACAAGGCAATCCATGTGATGATGTCTGTTGTAAGAGGGAAAAAAGACGATATAGTCCTGGTAATGTTTATGCTTTTTATCCTAATGGTGATAAGTTCCTGCCTGATTTATTACTGTGAAAATGGCATTCAGCCTGAGGCTTTTCCAGACATGCCAACGACCGCATGGTGGGCTTTGATGACCATTACCACTGTTGATCATGGCGATGTCTATCCTATAAGCGCCGTCGGAAGAGTGTTTGCCGGAATAATTGCCATGATCGGAGTCCTTTTCATGGCTCTTCCCACAGCGATTCTAAGTGCGGGATATATTGAGGCTGTAACCAAAAAAGAAGAGCAAGCCTGCCCTCACTGCGGAAAACCGATTGACAAGACGGGCGCATAGATCCCTAATCGCCGGATAAGGGGAGAAAAAAAAGAACCTCGAAGGTGAACCGCACCGACAGGATGCGGGTCCAAATGGTGTTCAGCAAGAAACCATGGCAACACCAACGAGGTGAAGAGATGATACCGCAAGATTCAATCC
>JBHEKP010000051.1:0-5051 GCA_041859375.1 Candidatus Hydrogenedentales bacterium
GAGCCGCGCCGGGGCGGGTTCATCCCAGTCCGGCCCAGAAATCGTCCACGGCCTTTTTGCCCTTGCGGGCGGCGTCGTAGACGTCCACGATTTTCCAGCCGTCCACCATGATCCATCCGGTGTAGCCGCCGTCGTAGAGCACCCTCAGCGCGGCGGCCGTGTCGCAGTGTCCGTCGCCGCAGGGCAGGTGTTTCGACGTGCCGTTGAAGAGGGTGCCGTCGGTGTCGGTGAGGTGGACGTGGCCGATGCGCTCCGCGCCGACGCGCCGCAGCATCTCCTCCGGCACGCCCCGGCTCCCCCACATGAGATCGAAATGGCTGGGGTCGTAGTTGGTGCGGCACGCGGGGTGGTCAGCCTCCGCGAGGATGCGCTCCAGGTGCTCGCAGGTGTTGAAGATGAAGGGCGGCTCGATCTCGAATGACAGGTGCATGCCCGCGTCGGCGCAGACGGCCGCCGCCTCGTGGTAGCTTTTTGCCAGGTGGGTGATGGCCGCGTCCACATTGGGGTTGCCCTCCAGCCCGCCGCCGGGCCAGTGGCCGATGAAGTCGCAGCCCAGCGCCTTTGCCAGCCGCACCCGCGCGCGGAAGTCCTCCAGCCATGCGCGCCGCCGCTCCGGGTCGGCCGCGTGGGCGTCCGGGCCGCCGTTCTGGAAGGTGTACACCCGCAGGTTGTACTTGTCGTAGAGCCCGCGCAGCGCCGCCACGCGCCGCTCCTCCTCGGCCTTCGGGTAGCCGCCCTGGGGCCAGCCCTCCACCAGCTCGATTCCCCGGAAGCCCGCATCGGAGGCGAACTTGAGGACCTCCCAGATCGGGTAGTCCCTGCCGTAGTCCTGCCCGGAGGACATGAATCCGTTGAGGCCGAGGCCCATGGGCCATTTGCCGGGTTTTTCCGCCGCCGCGCGCCGCGCCGCCATCAGCGCGCCCGCGCCCGCCGCCATGCCGAGAAACCGCCGCCGGGTCACATCCATGACTCAATCCTCCGGAAGGTTGAAGCGTCCCTGGGCCCATGATAGCCCTTCGCCCGCGCCCCCGCAACCACGGGCGTCCCCGGCGGGTCAAACGGGGAGATTGCACGGACGGCGCGGGTTGATCTACCGTTTTCCCGTCCCGGCGAATCAGGGTCCCATCCGGAATCAACCGAAAGGAAGCAGCATCATGGGTTCAGAGAATGGCGGCGGCATGTCGCGGCGCAGTTTTGTGAAGGGCATCGGCGCGGGGATGATGGCCCCGCTCATCGTGCCCGGGCGCGTTTTCGGCGCGGACGGGGACACGGCCCCGAGCAACACCATCACCATGGGCCTGATCGGCTGCGGCGGCCAGGGCCGGGGCGACATGGGCGGCGCGCTCCAGCAGAAGGGCGTCCGCTTTGTCGCGGTCTGCGACGTGAACAAGAACAACCTTGAGGAGGCGCGGAAGATGCTCGCGGATCACTACGGGAAGGACGAGTGCGCCTGCTACTCGGACTTCCGCGAGCTGCTCGCGCGCAAGGACATCGACGCGGTGATCATCGCCACGCCGGACCACTGGCACGCGCTCATCGCGGTCACGGCGGCGCGGGCGGGCAAGGCGATCTACTGCGAGAAGCCGCTGACCTGGTCGCTGGGCGAGGGCCGCGCCGTGGTCGAGGCGGTGAAGGCGAACAACGTGGTTTTCCAGGTGGGCAGCATGCAGCGATCCGGAGATCAGTTCAAGCGCGCCTGCGAGCTTGTGCGCAACGGTTACATCGGCAAGATCAAGCACATCAACGTGGGCCTGCCCAACGGCGGCCACGCGCTGTGGGTGGACTCGCACCCGGCGCCGCCGCCGCACGTGGACTATGACTTTTATGTGGGCCCGGCGGAATGGGCGCCCTACCACGAGAAGCGCCTCGACTGGGACTGGCGCTGGTGGATGGGCTTCGGCGGCGGCCAGATGATGGACTGGATCGGCCACCACGGCGACATCGCCCACATGGGCATGGGCTGGGACAACACCGGCCCCGTCGAGATTGAGCCCGTGCTCTGGGACTATCCGAAGGAGCGCAACAACCTCTACAACGGCCCGCTGCACTACCACTTCAACGCCACCTACGCCGACGGCACGACCATGATGGTGGCCAGCATGGACACCATGCCCGACGTGTTCAAGAACTGCGGCGACACGGGCACCCAGTGGTTCGGCGAGGACGGCAAATGGGTCTACGTCTCCCGCAAGGGCATCGAGGTGAGCGACAAGGAGCTGAAGAAGGTGAAATTCACCGACAAGGACTTCCGCTTCCGCAAGGAGCGCAACCACATGCGCGACTTTCTCGCCTGCGTCCGGGAGAAGCAGGAGTGCATCGCCCCCGCCGAGGCGGGCCACCGCTCCGCGTCCATCGGGCACCTCGGCAAGATCGCCTGCCTCTACGAGTGCAAGCTCCAGTGGGACCCGGCGGCGGAGAAGTTCGTCGGCAACGAGGGGCTCAACCGGGTGCTCACCCGCAAGTACCGGGGCGACTGGACCCTGGCCTGAACATAAAGAGCACTGTTTTGCCCCGCAGGTGGTAAACTATTGACGGGTAATCATGACTCCGGCGGACCGGTCCGCCGGAGTCTTTTTCCCCCGGAGCGCGGAACACCTTGCGGTTGGCATGGAAAATAGCCCTCGCCGCCCTTGCCGTGGCGGCGGCGGCGGCCCTTTGGCGGGGCATGGCCCGCCCCTCCGCCGGCGAGCTTGTCGCCGGGGCGGTGGAGATGCTCGCCGCCGACCCGGTGGCCTGGGTGGACGCCACCCGCGACGCCGTGCGCGCGGCGGCGGCGGCGGCCCTCGCGGAGGGCGACGAGTCCGCCGAGGCCTGCCATGTGGTGGCCATGCAGCTCCAGCGCGAGGGGGACATTGCGGGCGCGGAGGCCTGGTTCCGCGCGGCCATGGCCGCGCGTCCCGACTGGGGCTGGCCCTACGCCGCGCTGGGCAGCCTCATCGCCCGGGACAACCCGGACCGGCTCGGCGAGGCGGAGGAGGCGCTGCGGCGCGCCATCGAACTGGAGCCCGGCTGGTCGCGGCCCCACAACAGCCTCGCCGTGGCGCTGCGCCTCCAGGGCCGCCTTGAGGAGGCGGAGGAGGAGGCGGTGCGCGCCGTGGAGCTGGACCCCAACGACATCGCCGCGCAGAACAACTACGCCAACCTGCTGGTGCACCTGGGCCGCCTGGAGGACGCGGAATACCATTACCTGGCGGCGCTCGACCTCGATCCGAACCACCCGAAGCCCTACTACAACCTCGCCTGCCTTTACAGCCTCCTCGGCAGGGACGACGAGGCCATGGCCATGCTGGAGGAGTCGGTGCGCCGCTCCGGCGTCATGCGCCAGGACGCCGCCACCGACCCCGACCTCGACGGCCTGCGCAACCGCGAGGACTTCATGGAGCTGATCTACGGCGTTTCCGACGTCATCCCCGCCCTGCCCTACACGGAGGGGAACGGAACGCCGCCGGAGGGGGACATGACCGCAGAGGGCGAAACCGGCGTCATGCCCCCGCCCGAAGCCGCCCCGGAAGCCGCCGCACCCGCCGACAGCCCGGCCGATGAAGAAAAAGGCGCGGTCCCGCCCGCCGCAACAGCGGACGAAACCGCGCCCAACTAGCCCCTCCGGGACCCTTCCTTCCCTTATGTCCCCCGCGTCTTTTTTTTACGCCCCGCGCTTCAGCCTGCGCACGCTCCGCTCAATCCACAGATCGATCTGCGCGCGTCCGAGGATGTCCGCCAGCGCCACGCCCGCCTCGCCCGCAAGGGCAAGTGCCCGCCGCCGGGCCAGTTCGCGCGCGCGGCGGCGCTCAGCATCGGTCAGCTTGCCGTCGGCGCGGCCCGCCTTGAGCGCGCGGACATACTCCTCGTAGACCTGGCGCACGGCGGTTTCAATGAGCTGGATGGCGCACCGCCGGAGGCGGGCGCGCCGGCCGCGGAACCACGCGGAGGAGCCGAGCGCGGCCCATACCGCGCCGCCGACGCCCGCCGCAAGGGTGAGCACCGGTTCCGAGGCGATGATTTCCGACAGGTTCATGGGTTCTCCTTTCATCACCACCAGGCGTCGCGCCAGTAAAAGGACGCGGCCCCCGCGTGGCTGCCGTCGATGTCGTCGTTGAACTGGATCACGTCCGCGCCCGCCGCCACAAGCGGCCAGACGCCCTGAATTTGCGCGGTCACGTCCGCGCCGTCGAGCGCCGCCCTTCCGGCGACGCCGTCAAGGACGAGGGTGGAGCCGGTCTCCACGACGCCGTTGAACACGGCGGCGCGGAGGCCGCCGCCGAATCCGGGGCGCGACACCCGCCCCGCGGCGGTGAACACAACGCGCAGCGGGACGGGCGCGGTCCCGGAGGAATTCAGCGCCATGGCCTGCCCCCGCGCGATGATCACCGCGTCCGCACGGCTTTCCTCCTCGGCCTCCTCCGCCAGGCCCTCCGCGCGGAAGCGCGCGCCCACCGCGGCGGAGCCGCCGCAATGGTGCGTTTCCCGGCGGAGGCTGAGAAGCCGCGCCGCCATGCGCCGCCCCGGGCGGATGCCCACGGGGACCAGCCCGGCCGCGTCCCCCCGCGCGGCAAGGCCCGCCGCGTCGAGCACGGCCTGGAGCGCCGCCGCGTCCCCGGGGTTTTGGAGCAGGACCGACACGTCAATGAACCGTGCGAAGCCCTCCCCCTCCCGCACGACCCGGTCCGAGCCCGCGCCCTCAAGGGCCAGTCCGCCGATGCGTATCATGGCCGTTCCCCCTCCCCGAAAAGCGGGCCGGTTCCGGTGATCTCGGCCAGGCGCGGGGGCGGCTCCCGCCGCAGCACCGGCGCGAGGAGGTCCCAGCCCCGCAGCCGCGCGTCCTCCCCGGCCCGCGCCAGCAGGCCGGGGAGGCCCGTGTCGTCCCGGCGCTGCCCGCCCACCGTTGTGTTTTGCGCGCCCGCCGCCGCCGTTGCGGCGAGGCAGGCCAGCACCATCCCGCCCGCGAGGAGCGCGCCGCCGTCCACCAGCCGGGCCGCGGTGTCGCCGGGGTCCGCGTCGGGGTCCAGGCGCGCCCCGATTTCCAAACGGGCCCGCGCCAGGCACGAGGCCAC
>JBHEKP010000045.1:0-38234 GCA_041859375.1 Candidatus Hydrogenedentales bacterium
CATGGTGGCGCAGCAGAACGCCGTAACCAACGCCAATCCCGCAGCCCATAGATGGGGCGCCCCCAGGGGCGTGTCCAGTTGTGTGTTCTTTACCTTGAGGACTTCATGAACAAGAAAGAAGAGTCCCAGGGCAAACAGCACAAGCAACACCAGCGCGATGGTGCGGAATGCGGACGCCGTGCCGCCGGACACCTGCCATGCCAAAGCGGTGACGACGGGGCTGAGGGGGGTGCCGGGAATGAGGTCCGTCCGTGAAGCGGCGGTGAAGACCGAATGCAGGTCCGGGTTCTCGACAACGACATCGTCCAGGGTGCCGATGAAGGGGGCGTTGACCGCGTTGTAGCAGACCAGCAGCGCGCCCACCGCCACCAGCAGGCCCGATATGAGCACCTGCGCGACGGCGATGCCCTGGTCGCCCCTGATGACACCACGGGCTTGGGCGGGGGCGGACTCCGGTGATGCCGCACCGGTCCCGTTGATTTCAGGCAGGTTTTCTTCCACAGGCACTACCTCCAAGGTAAGGCGTTTCCTGTATTATAACGACACGCGCCCCGCCCTTCGAGTAGAATTTCGGCATTGGACGCGCCAATTGTCGTATAATGACGCCCGGTTGTCCGGCGTTGACTCCGGTGATAGGTCAAAACCGGGGGCTCCGTTTGAAAACAGCGTCAACTTGTGATATTCCATAGAGGCGATTCTTTAAGTTCTTATTAGGGATTGGTCAAGGTTTTTCCATGAAAATTCATAAAACGGCCATAGTGCATCCCGGCGCGGAGCTTGCCGGCGATGTCGAGGTCATGCCCTACAGCATAATCGAGGACAAGGTGATCATCGGCGAGGGGACGGTGATCGGGCCGCATTGCGTGATTGGCGGGGGCACGATCATGGGCCGGGGCAACCGCACCTTCAGCGGCGCGCAGATTGGGGTGCCCCCGCAGGATCTCAAACACCTGCCGAACGTTCTGGGCCGCACCATCATCGGCGACAACAACGTGTTCCGTGAATTTGTCACGGTGAGCTCCAGCACGGTTTACAAGGACGATGACGGGCACAAGGCCACGCAAATCGGCGGCAACTGCCTGTTTATGGCCTCCACCCACGTGGCCCATGACTGCCATGTGGGCGACAGGGTGATCATGGCGAACAGCGCCGCGCTTGCGGGCCATGTGACGGTGCAGTCCGGCGCCACGCTGGGCGGGCTGGTGGGGGTGCACCAGTTTTGCACGGTGGGGACGATGGCCTTCATCGGCGGCATGTCGCGCATCAACATGGACGTGCTTCCCTACATGATTATGGAGGGGCATCCCGCCCGGTGCTACGGGCCCAACGTGGTGGGCCTCACGCGGAGCGGTTTTTCCAAGGAGGCCGTCGCGCGCATCCGCCGCATGTTCAAACTGATATACCGTTCCGGCCTGAACACGACCCAGGCGCTCCAGGAAATCGAGGAAACCCTGGAGTCCTGTCCGGAGCGTGACTTGATCACCGAATTCATCCGCAATTCGCAGCGGGGCATATCCCGCTAAAAACCGCCCCCCCTGGACCGGGGCAGGGAGCGCCATCCACCATGACCGTATTGCGCGCCGGTGTCGCCGGTGTCGGCCACCTAGGCTACCACCATGCCCGCCTCTACGCAGCCCTTGAGGGGGTGGAACTTGCGGGCGTGGCGGATCCCGACGAGACCCGCCGGGAGAAAGCCGCCTCGGACTTCACCGTTCCCGCCTTTTCCGACATTCAGGGGCTGATCGAGTGCGGCGTTGACCTGGTGTCCGTGGCCGTGCCCACGGTGTTCCACCACGACGCGGCCATCGCGCTGCTGCAGGCGGGGGTGCACGTGCTCGTTGAGAAGCCCGTCGCCGCGACGGTGCGCGAGGCGGAGACCATGGTCGCCGTGGCGCGCGCGCACGGATGCCTGATGCAGGTGGGCCACATCGAGCGCTTCAACGGCGCGGTGCTCGCGCTGGGCGGCGCGATAGAGACGCCGCGCTTCATCGAGTGCCACCGGCTCAGCCCCTATCCGGGCCGGGGCACGGACGTGAGCGTGGTTCACGACCTGATGATCCATGATCTGGACATCGTGCTCCACCTTGTCGGCTCCGAGGTGACCAGCGTGGACGCCGCCGGGGTGCCCGTGTTCTCGGCCACCGAGGACATCGCGAATGTGCGGCTGCGCTTCGCCTCGGGCTGCGTGGCCAACCTCACCAGCAGCCGCGTCTCCATGGAGCGCATGCGCAAGATACGCATTTTTGATCCGAACGCCTATGTGTCCACCGATTACGGCGCCCAGGAGGTGCTGGTGTACCGGAAGAAGCCGGGGCCGCTTCCCGTGGGGGCGAACCCCATGGAGCACATCAGCGTGGAGCCCCTTCCCGTGAAAAAGGACGAGCCGCTGAAGCTGGAGCTTGCCTCCTTTGTGCAGGCGGTGCGCGACCGCGCCAGGCCGGTGGTTTCCGGGGAGGACGGCCTGCGCGCCCTGGCGCTGGCCGAGACGATTGTGACGCAAATCAGGAAGAACACTTGAGCAGCATTTTTCTTGTGGCCGGGGAGTCCTCCGGCGACATCCACGGCGCCAACCTGGTCCGGGCCCTCCGTGAACTGCGGCCCGGTTGGCGGATGGAGGGTCTGGGGGGGCGGCGGATGGAGGCCGCCGGCATGGCGCTCCGCCATGACCTCGCCGGTGAGGGCATCATGGGTTTTGCGGAAGTGCTGCGCCACCTCCTGCCCATCCGCCGGCTTTTCCTGGACACGGTGGCGCGCCTGCGGGAGGAGCGTCCGGCGGCGCTGGTGCTGATTGACTATCCCGGATTCAACCTGCGCCTGGCCGCCGAGGCGAAGAAACTGGGCATCCCCGTTGTTTATTACGTCAGCCCCCAGGTTTGGGCGTGGAAAAAACGCCGGATACACACCATCGCGCGCGTGGTGGACAAGATGCTGGTCATCTTCCCCTTCGAGGAGGACATCTACCGCGCGGTTGGCGTCCCCTGCGCCTATGTGGGTCATCCCCTTGCGGATCATATCGGCGCGCTGCCGGCCATGGAGGTGGCGGGAAAAGAGGGCGAATGGCTGGTGGGGCTCCTGCCGGGAAGCCGCGGACAGGAGATACGGCGCATTGCGCCGGTGATGTTTGAGACGGCGCGCGCCATGCTTCGGGAACACCCCGGACTCCGTTTTGCCGTTCCCTGCGTGAGCCGGGAGTCCGCCGGGCTGGTGCGGGAGCTGGCGGGCGGCCTGCCCGTTGAAATCTGCGTGGACGGCATGCGCGGCGTCCTGTCCCGCGCGCGCCTCTGCCTCGTCGCCTCGGGCACCGCAACCCTGGAAACCGCGCTGTACGGGGTGCCGATGCTCATCCTGTACAAGACGAGCGCCGTCACCTATTGGATTGCGAAGAGGGTGGTGAAAATACCGCACATTGGCATTGTGAACATTCTTGCCGGACGGGGCATAGTGCCGGAGTTCATCCAGCACGAAGCGTCCGCGGGGAAGGTGCTTCCCGACGCGCTGCGCCTGCTGGGGGACACCCCTGAGCGGCGGGCCATGCTCGGCGAACTGGAGGCGGTGCGGGAGCGGCTCGGCGGCGGAGGCGCGTCCGCGCGGGCGGCCCGCGAAATTATTGAAACAGCGGAGGGAGCGGGCCGTGGCTGACAAAATTTACCTGATTGACGCGATGGCCTTCGCCTTCCGCGCCTTTCACGCCATCAAGGCGACCCTGACCGATCCCCGGGGCCGCCCGACCAACGCGGTCTACGGGTTCACCCGCATCCTGATGAAGCTGCTGCGCGAGCAGGACCCGACGCACATCGCGGTGGTGTTCGACGCGCCCGGCCCCGGTTTTCGCGAGGCCATGTACGCGGAGTACAAGGCCAACCGGCGCGAAACGCCGCCGGAACTGCTGGAGCAGTTCCCACGGATGCACGAAGTGGTGGGGGCGCTCAACCTGCCCCTGCTCTGCGTGCCCGGCGTGGAGGCGGACGATGTGATCGGCACCCTTTCGCGCCGCGCTGAAACGGAGGGACTGGAGGTGGTGCTGGTGAGCGGCGACAAGGATCTGATGCAGTTAATCGGCGGCGGCGTGAAAATGTTTGATCCCGGCAAGGGGGACACGGGCGCGTGGTACGGCCCCGGCGAGGTGGTGGAGCGTTTCGGCGCGGGGCCGGAGCATGTGCCGGACGCGCTGGCGCTCATCGGCGATTCGGCGGACAACGTGCCCGGCGTGCGCGGCATCGGCGAGGTGACGGCGAAAAAGCTCCTTTCCGAGTACCAGTCCCTTGAAAACCTATACGCGCACATCGACGAGCTGAAGGGAAAGCAGAAGGAGAACCTGATCGCGGGCAGGGAGCAGGCGTTTTTCAGCCGCGAGCTCGCCACCATCCGCACCGATGTGGAACTGCCGCTGGGACCGGGCGACTGCCACCGCCGCCCGTGGGATCCGGAACGGCTCGGGGAGGCGTTTGCCGCGCTCGGGTTTGATTCGCTGCTGCCCGAGGCCGGGCCTGCCGAAAAAAAAGAAACGCTTGATTACATGCTGGTTTTGGACGAGGCGGCCCTGGCCGGGGCGGTGGGGGAACTCCGCGCGGCGGGGCGTTTCGCCGTGGACACGGAAACGACATCGGTGGATCCGATGGTTGCCGGACTGGTGGGCATCTCCCTGTGCTGCGCGCCGGGCCGGGCATGGTACATTCCCGTGGCACACGCGCCCGAGGCGCTGGTGATCATGCGCGACCCTGATGATTTGGCCTCGGTGGAGGAGCTCGCCCCGCTGCCAAAGGAGCGGGTGGCCGGCCTGCTGGGCCCCCTGCTTGCCGACGGGTCCGTCGGCAAGATCGGGCACAACATCAAGTACGATCTTATTGTGCTGCGCAACGCGGGCATGGAGGTGCGCGGCGCGGAAATGGACACGATGGTCGCCTCCTACTTGACAGACCCGTCGAGGTTGAGGCACAATCTGGACGAGGTAAGTCTTCACTATCTCAAGCGCAAGACCATCCCCATCTCGGATTTAATCGGCAAGGGCGCCAAGTCAGTCACCTTCGATCAAGTTCCCGTTGACCGTGCCTGCGGGTACGCGTGCGAGGACGCGGACATGTCCTGGCGGCTTGCGGGCGTCTTCGGCCCGCTGCTTTTGGAGCGGGGGCTGGACGCGCTCTTCCGGGAGGTGGAGATGCCCCTTGTGGAGGTGCTGGCGCGGATGGAGGAGGCGGGCGTCGCGATTGACGCGCCCACATTTGAAAAGCTTCGCGGGGAGATAGAGGTCCAGACCGGGGAAATCCAGCGGCGCGTCTTTGAGCTCGCGGGCGGGTCGTTTAACATCAACTCCCCCAAGCAGCTCCAGGACATCCTGTTTGGACGGCTCGGGCTGCGCACCGTGCGCAAGACCAAGACGGGCCAGTCCACCGACGTGGACGTGCTTGAGGACTTGGCGCGGGAGCATCCGCTGCCCGCTTTGATACTTGAATACCGCACGCTGGAGAAGCTGCGCGGCACCTATGTGGAGGCGCTGCCCCGCATGGTGAACCCGCGCACCGGCCGCATCCACACCTCCTTCAACCAGGCGGTGGCCGCGACGGGCCGGCTTTCCAGCAGCAACCCCAACCTTCAGAACATTCCGGTGCGCACGGACTACGGGCGCCGCATACGCGGCGGCTTTGTGGCGGGCGCGCCCGGACTGAGGCTGATATCGGCCGACTACTCCCAGATAGAGCTGCGCATACTGGCCCACATGTCGGGCGACAGGGGGTTGCTGCGCGCCTTTGAAATGGACATGGACATTCACCGCGACACGGCGTCGCGCGTTTTCGGGGTGCCGCCGGAGTCGGTGACGCCGGAGATGAGGCGACAGGCCAAGGCGGTCAACTTTGGCGTGGTGTACGGCATCAGCGATTTCGGGCTCGCCCGCAACCTGGGCATCCCCCGCGCCGCCGCCGCCCGGTTCATCGAGGCGTATTTCAGCCAGTATCCCCGGGTCCGGGAATGGCTGGACGAGGTGGTGGAGGGCGCGCGCGCCGACGGGTATGTGACCACGCTGCTGAACCGGCGCAGGTACCTGCCGGAACTGCGCGCCGCGGACGCCAACGCCAGGAAGGCCGCGGAGCGCGCCGCGCTGAACACGCCGGTGCAGGGCAGCGCCGCGGACATCATCAAGGTGGCGATGGTGCGGCTTGACGCCGCGCTGCGGGGCAGCCCGGCGCGGATGCTGCTTCAGGTGCACGACGAGCTGCTCGTTGAGGCGCCCGAGAGGGACGCCCCCGCGGTTGCGGAAACGGTGCGGCGGGTGATGGAGGAGGCCGCGTCGCTGGACGTGCGGCTCAAGGTGGACGTGGGCATGGGCCAAAACTGGGCTGAAATACATTGACAATAAGGATTGACTTTCACACGGGGCCTGTAGCATGATTTCAACAGGTCCCACGGACCGCAACGCGGGTCGCATCCCGCCCAACCCCATTAAACTTTCCCGTAATGCCGCGTGACGCGGCGGATCGTCCGCAAATTCAAAAACGGGTGTGACACGAAAGGACCATTCATGGCAGAGAACGGAAACCAGGAGAAGAACTCCGGCTTCAAGCCCGGCGGGCCCAAGAAGCGCAGCTTCAACCCGCAGCGGCAGCAGCAGCAGAACCGGCCGATGAAGCCGCGCCGCCCGATGGGCTCCGGCCCGCGCAAGCCGCAGGTGCTGGACGTGGCCAACGAGCCCATGCCGGAGTTCAACTATGACGGCCCGGAACTCGCCATCTCCGAACTGAAGACCATGTCCATGCCCGAGCTGAATTCGCTCGCGGAGCAGCTCGGCCTCAAGGAGTACGGCGGACTGAAGAAGCAGGATCTGATCTTCATGATCCTGCAGGCCAGCATAGAGAAGTCCGGGTCCGCCTACGGCGAGGGCACCCTTGAGATCCTCCCCGACGGGTTTGGTTTCCTCCGCTCCGCCGACTACTCGTACCTGCCCGGGCCGGACGACATTTACGTCTCCCCCTCGCAGATCCGCAAATTCGGGCTGCGCACCGGCGACACCATCCAGGGCCATGTGCGCCCGCCCAAGGAGGGCGAGCGCTACTTTGCCCTGCTCAAGGTGGAGTCGGTCAACGGCGAGAGCCCCGAAGAGGCCTACAAGCGGATCATCTTCGACAACCTGACCCCGCTTCATCCGGACGAGCGCCTGCGCCTGGAGACCACGCAGGAGGAAATCGCGATGCGCGTCATCGACCTGATTTCCCCCATCGGCAAGGGGCAGCGCGGCCTCATCGTCGCCGCGCCCTTCACCGGCAAGACGGTGCTCCTCCAGAAGATCGCCAACAGCATCGCCGTCAACCACCCCGAGGCCACGGTGATCGTGCTGCTCATCGACGAGCGCCCCGAGGAGGTGACCGACATGCAGCGCTCCGTGAAGGGCGAGGTGATAGCCTCCACCTTCGACGAGCCGCCCGAGCGCCATGTGCAGGTAGCCGAGATGGTGCTCAACAAGGCCCGCCGCCTGGTGGAGCACAAGCGCGACGTGATCATCCTGCTCGACTCGATCACGCGCCTTGCGCGCGCCTACAACGTCATCGTGCCCTCCAGCGGCAAGGTGCTCTCCGGCGGCGTGGACTCCAACGCGCTGCAGCGCCCCAAGCGCTTCTTCGGCGCGGCGCGCAACATCGAGGAGGGCGGCAGCCTGACCATCCTGGCCACGGCGCTCATCGAGACGGGCAGCCGCATGGACGACGTCATCTTCGAGGAGTTCAAGGGCACCGGCAACATGGAGCTGCACCTTGACCGCCGCCTGATGGAGAAGCGCATCTTCCCGGCCATCGACGTGATCAAGTCGCGCACCCGCAAGGAGGAGCTGCTCCTGTCGTCCGAGGACCTCGAGCGCATCTGGCTGCTGCTGCGCGTGCTCAGCCCGCTCGAGCCCGCCGAGGCCGCCGAACTGCTTCTCGGAAAACTCAAGAAGACCAAGAGCAACGACGAGTTCCTCGCGCTCATGCAAAAGATGTAGCGCGCCGTCACGGCATCATTTTCAGACGCCCCCGATGCGGCATCCGCCTCGGGGGTGTTTTTCGTTTCGGCGGCGGTGCGGCTATACTGTCAGCGAACGGCGCACGCAGGGAAAGCCATGAAGGAAAACGAGAGCAAGAACGCGGCCACGGTGCTTGTGGTGGTGCGCGGCCAGAAGCCCGGCAGGGAGCTGCTGGCCTTTCTCCGCGCGCAGGGGCATGACGCGGTGCTGGTGAACGACGGCGAGAAGGCCTACAACCGGCTGGACGCGCAGCCGGTGGACGCGCTGGTGACGGAGCTGAGCGGGGAGCGGGTGGACGGGCTCCGGCTGATGGCGGTGGCGCGCGCCCGCAATCCCGAGGCGTGCGTGGTGCTGCTGGCGGAGCCGTCGGAAACGGAGGTGGCCACCGAGGCGGTGCGCGGCGGCGCCTATGACTTCCAGACCAAGCCGCCGAACCTCACGAAGCTGGCGGCGGTGCTTGAGCGGGGGCTTTCCCACCAGCGCATGGCGGTGGAGCGCGAGGAGCTGCGGCGCAGGCTGGACGAGCGCTTCGGCCTGGCCGGGCTGACGGGCCGCTCGCGGGCGATGCTGCAGGTGTACTCGGCGGTGCGCCAGGCGGGGCCGCTTGACGCGCCCGTGCTTGTTTACGGCGAGCCGGGCACGGGCCGGGAGATGATTGCGCGGGCGCTCCACCACACCAGCGCGCGGCGCGACGAGGTGATGGTGCGCGTTGACTGCGGAAGCCTTTCGCCGCGCCTGTTGGAGGAGGAGCTTTTCGGGCACGGCGGGGACGGGACCGCGCGGGAGGGGTACCTTGGGCGAGCCGACGGGGGCACCCTGTTTTTGGACGGGCTGGAGGCGCTGTCCGCGGACGCGCAGGAGCGGTTGCTGGCCTGGCTGCGGACGGGGAGCGCGCCGCGCACCGGCGACGGGAAACCGGTGCCGTCACGGGCCAGGCTGATATGCGCCGCGGCGCGGCGGCCCTCCGAACTGACGGGGCGGGGGGGGCTGGGGGCCGAACTGGCCGGGCTGCTTTCGCGGGTGGCCATAGAGGCGCCGCCGCTGCGCCGCCGCCTGGAGGATTTGCCCCTGCTGGCGCGTGACATGGCGGGGGCCATGGCCGCGCGCGAGGGCGTGAAGGCGCCTGTTTTCAGTCCCGGCGCGCTGGACGTGCTGGAGCGGTATGAATGGCCCGGCAACGTGCGCGAGCTGGAGGGCGTGGTGGCTGGCCTGGTCGCGTCGCTTCCGGGCGGTGTCGTCAACGCGGGGGATTTGCCCGGGCGCATCCGCCGCGCCGCGCGGCCCGCGGGCGGGGAAATCCGCATGGCCGTGGGTTCCACCCTGGCCGCGATAGAGCGCGCGGCCATCGAGGAGACCATGCGCCACTGCGACTATGACAAGGCCGCCTGCGCGCGGATGCTCGGCATCGGCCTGCGCACGCTCTACCGAAAGCTGGACCAGTACGCGCGGGAGGGTTAGGACGCCTTGCGCGCCATGTCCAGGTGCGCCTTTATGCGCGCGCGCAGTGCCTCGTCCCCGGTGGTTCCCGCAATCTTTTCCAGCGCGGCAAGCACGTCCTGCTCGCCCAGCCCGCGGTCCTTCTCGTTTTTCATGCATGCGGCGTCCGCAAGGGCGCGCGCCGCGTCCGCGGCGATCTCCGGGTCGTCTAGCAGGGGCATGATTACCCGCGCCGCGCCGATGACGCGCGCCTGGGAAAGCCCCTTCAGGAAGACGCGCTTTTCCTCCGCGCCGCGCAGTTTGGCCGCAACCGGAGCCACGGACGCGCCGAAGTCCAGCGCCGCCGCGTGGCGTTTGACCTGGCCGCAGACGGCGTCAAGCGCCGCGCCCCGCAACGCGGGCGCGTCCTGCGTGTCCAGAAGCGCGGCGGCGAAGACTAGTCCGGAGGGATTCGACCAGCCGCCCAGCAGTTGCGCGGCCTCGGCGCGGACGGACTCCGCGCGGGCGGGCGCGGCGGCGGCGGCGGCCACCAGCCCCGCGGCGGCCTCCCCGCCGAGGGTGGAGAGGAGGCGCGTCAGTTTGGCGATGTCCCCGTCCGGCACGGTGGCCAGTTGTTCGGCGGTTTTGTCCAGCAGGTCCGCGCGCGCCGCCGGATCGGAGGCGGTGATTTGCGCGAGGGTGTCCCGCGCGGCGGTTTCCTCGGCGCTTTCCAGGGCAGCCATGTACGCCGTCCAGACCGGTTCCACCTGCGCCGGACCGCCGGTGGCGAACACCGCGCCATAGGCCGCGATGCGGACGGAACCCTCACCGTCCTGCAGCGCCCCGGCGGCCACGGGGGCGTGCTTTTCCGTGCCCCGCGCGGCGACAATGTCGAGCCATGCGCGCCGGATTTCCGGCGGATCCTGTTTCAAGGCCGGTTTCACGGGACGATCCGCCAGCGCGCAGGGGCACTGTTTCGCGTAACGGGCCGCCGCCCCCTCCACCGCGCCCGTGCCGTGGGAGCGGACAAGGGCGTCCTTTGCGAGGGTGAGCTCCTTTGGCGAGTCGGGTTTTTCCACCATGCGGAAAAGCGTCTTGAGCCCTTTTTCCGCCACAGTGCCGGACATGGTTTCCAGGGCGGCTGCGCGCACCCCCTTGTCCCTGTCCTTCAGCGCGTCCAGCACCGCCTTCTCCGCCGCGCCGTCGTCGCGGGTGGCGAGCATGGCCACAATCTGCGCGCGCGCGGCGGGGTCATTGGCGCGTTTCAGCTTTTTCGCCCAGGGCGCGCTTCCAGCCTTTCCGGGGATTCGCTTTGTCAGCAGCAGCGCCGCGCCCCGGTATTCAGGATCGGGATCGTCCGCCGCCGCCGCGAGTTCATCCGCCGCTTTCTCCCCCTTTTCGCGCACCAATGCCTCAAGGGCGATGGCGCGGACGGCGGGGCCGTCCTTGGCCGTGGTGGCGGGGGAGACGGGCGGTGCGGGGACGCCGTCAATCATTTCAATGGCGGCGGTGATGCGCGCGCGGCAGGCTTCCGGCGCGGAGGCAAGTTTCGCTTTCAGCGCGTCCCTGGCCGCTGCCGATCCGATGGCTTCCAGTGCGGCCGCGCCGGGCTCGACCGTGGCCGGATCGTCCAGCAGGGCCGCCAGCGCGGGCACCTCCGCGTCGGTGCCGGTCCATTGCAACTGAACCGCAAAGAAGGCCTTGACGGAGGGATCAGCGGCCTTGCCCAGGGCGGCGGAAACCGCCTGGTTGAACAGGGCCTTTGCCGCGTCGCGGCCCGGCGCCCCGCAATATTTTGCAAGGCCGGTCACGGCGTAGCGCGCGGCGAGGTCGGCCTCTCCGGAAGATTCGGGCAGGATGCGCGCGCACACTTCACCGAGCGCGGGCGCGCCCGCGTCCACAAGGACGGCGCAGGCCGCCTCGGTTGCCGCGCCATTTTGGCCGGGGAACTTCGCCAGCATTTCATCCACCGTGGCGGCGTGCGCGGCGCACGCAAGGACCAAAAGGGCGGACACCAGCATGAATTGTTTTCTCATATGGAACATGGCATGTTTTCCTTGCATGTTGAACGCAGATTGAGGGGTCACACCCGCCACGGGCCGCGCATCGGCTGGAAGATGAGGCGGTTGGCCTCCTCGTCGCCGACGAACTCCTGCTTGTCCGGGTCGTAGCGCAGGTTGCGGCCCAGGCGCACCGCCGTGGTGCCAAGGTTGATGAGCGTGCAGGAGCGGTGGCCGTTGGCCTCGTTCAGCGCGAAACGCCGCCGCGTGCGCACGCAGTCGTAGAAGTCACCCTCCTGCGGGTCGGGTTCGGGCAGCCCCCTCAGCACCTTTTCCTTTCCGCCAATCTCCAGGCGAAGCCCCTTGAAAAGTTTGCCCTTCGGCCCTTCGATGTAGGGCTGGCCCTGCGAGCTGCCGTCGCCGTCCAGGACAATCTCGCAGCCGTCGGCGTAGCGGAGGACGATGCGCCGCCAGGAACTCACCGCGTCGGGGTGCTGCTGGGGCGCGTCAACCTCCACCTCCACGGGGCTGGTGTCGTCCTTGCCCAGCAGGTACTGCACCGGGTCCAGATAGTGCTGGCCCATGTCGCCCAGACCGCCGCCGTCATAGTCCCAATAGCCCCGGAAGGTCTGGTGCACCCGGTGCGGGTGGTAGGGCTTCTCCGGCGCGGGACCGAGCCAGAAGTTGTAGTCCAGCTCGGGCGGCACGGGTTGCGGGGTGAGGTCCGTCCTGCCGCTCCAGAAAAACTTGAAGTCGAAGCCCGTGCCGCCGCCCACGGTGACCCGCAGGGGCCAGCCGAGCTCGCCGCTGTCCACAATCTGCTTGATCGGTTTCACCGTGGAGCCGAAGCCGTAGAAGTTGTCCTTGAAGCGGAACCAGGTGTTGAGCCGGAAGATGCGGCCGTTCCGCCGCACCGCCTCCACCACGCGCCGCCCCTCGCCGATGGTGCGGGTCATGGGCTTCTCGCACCACACATCCTTGCCCGCCTCGGCGGCGGCGATGGAAATCAGGCCGTGCCAGTGCGGCGGCGTGGCGATGTGCACCACGTCCACCTCGGGCATGGCCAGCACCTCGCGGAAGTCCGTGAACCCCTTCACGCCCTTCTCCAGCGAGTCCAGCGCCGATTGGAGGTGGCCCCTGTCCACGTCGCACACCGCTATGGTCCGCGCGCCGGCATAGCCCAGATGGCCCCGGCCCATGCCGCCCACACCAACCACCGCGCGGGTGATCTCGTCGCTGGGCGCGGGCCGGTCCGTGGCACCCAGCACATGACGGGGCACGATGGTGAAACCGAAGGCCGCGGCGGCGGAGTTGCGGATAAATCCGCGCCGGGTGAGCGTGGTTTTGGTGGTGTCTTTCATGGGAATCTCCGTCACTCGCGCCGGGGGCGCGGGGTTGATGCATCCTGTTATTTTGCCGAAATTCCATCCCCCAGGCAAATCGGCAAGCAGTGGAAAATTATGCCGCAACCCATGCTCATATAAATATAAGTCATTTTTTGACAATTGGTTAAGAAGTTATACCTGGACGGATGTCCATGTGCCCGTCCCAGGACGCACAACCACCCAATCAAGAATTTCCGCAGGAAAACTGTGTTGCCCAAAAAGTTAAGCACAATTAACAAAAGTTTAATAAAGAAATACTTTCCCCCCATTGTGGGTTTCTGAAGCAGTAACAAAAAGAACCCCCTATCCCGGGTTTGAAGATTTTTATTGTGGAACACCGACAACATGGAGGAACGCAGAATGAACACGAGACGCGATTTTTTGATGGCTGCGGGTGCGGTGGCGGCGGGCGCGGCCCTCGCCGGAACGGCGCAGGCGCAGGAAGCCGCCCCCACGGGCGGCGCGTTCACGGAGCACAAACTGCCGGAACTGCCCTATGCGTATGACGCACTGGAGCCCCACATTGACGCAAAGACCATGGAATTGCACCACAGCAAGCATCATGCGGCCTATGTGAAGGGCTTAAACGAGGCGGAGGCGGCTCTTGCCAAGGCGCGCGCCGCCAATGATTTCGCCTCGGTGCAGGCGCTGTCCAAGAAGGCGGCATTCAACGGCGGCGGCCATTTCCTGCACAGCCTGTTCTGGAAGGTCATGGCCCCGGCGGGCAAGGGCGGCGGTGGTGAGCCGACGGGCGACCTGGCGGCGCGCATTGCCCGCGACTTCGGCAGTTTCGCGGCGTTCAAGGCGCACTTCTCCGCGGCGGCGGCCGGGGTGGAGGGCGGCGGCTGGGCGCTGCTGCACTACCGTCCCGAGGATGACCGGCTCATCGTGCTCCAGGCGGAAAACCAGCACAAGCTCTCGCCCTTCGGCAGCACGCCGATTCTCGGGCTTGACGTTTGGGAGCACGCTTATTACCTGAAACACCAGAACAAGCGCGCCGACTATGTGGAGGCGTGGTGGAACGTGGTGAACTGGCCGCAGGTGCAGGCGAACCTGGACGCGCTGAAGGGCTGATTGCCCAAAAAAGAAACCCATGGGGCCCGGAAGGCTGAATCAGCCCTCCCGGGCCTCTTTCATTTCAAAGCGCTCGCCGTCCCAGACCACAAAGGTTCGGTGGCGAAGCCAGTCTCCGGTGTTGATGTAGATGCCCGTGCCGTTCGGGCCGGGGTGGGTTTCGAGCGTCGGCGAATGGGCATGGCCGCACATGACCACGTCGGCCTCCCCGGCGGCAATGATGCTGCGGGCTTTTTCCCGGATGGCCCGCGCCTCGGGACCCTCCGCCGGGTTTTCCACCTGGAGCAGGGAGCGGCTGCCGTGGCTCACTCCCTGGGCGATGGCCATGGCCCAGTCGGGGTGGATCAGGCGGAACGCGCCCACCACCAGCGGGTTGCGGGCGATGCGCTTGTAGCAGCGGTAGGCCCTGTCCTCCTTGTTGATGCCGTCGCCATGGAGCAGCAGGGCCTTTTTTCCGCCGAAGTCCATTACCGTTCCGTCGGGGTGGATGGTGAAGCCGACAGACTCCCGCAGGAACCGTCCGGCCCAGAAATCGTGGTTGCCGCAGACAAGGTGCAGTTCCACCCCCGCGTCACGCAGGTCGGCGAAGGCGCGGAGAATGTCGAAATACCCCGAAAAGCACACATGGCGGTACTCAAACCAGAAATCGAAAAGGTCCCCCAGGCAGATCAGGCGGCCGCATTGGGCCGGCTCAATCCCCCGCAGGAAAGCCAAAAACCGCTCCCGCGCCGGCCGGGCGGCCTCCGTCACCTTCAGGTGCACATCCGAAAAAATGAGGGTTTGTTTCACAGCAGTCCGAATTTGCCAAGGGGCCAGAACCGCAACACCGCCCTGCCCACAATCTGGCCGTCTGTGATGGCGCGGAAACTCCGGCTGTCCTTGCTCACGCTGCGGTGGTCGCCGAGCACGTAGTATTCGCCGGGATGGAGCAGGCAGATATCCGTGTCGGGCGACACGGCCTCCTCCGGCTGGAGATACCCCTCCTCGTTGATTTGCCAGTTGTTCACCCGCACCCTGCCCCGGTCATATTCCACCTTCACCACGTTTTCCAGGGCGGAGGTTCCCGAAGTCGCGTTCGCACTGACCGTGTTCCGCTGCTTTTCCGGATGCCGCGCGATAAGCCGCTTCACATAACGCTTGTTGCCCACCCCGTCAAAGACGATGATATCCCCCTCCTTGAAGGGGTTGAGATTGCTGAACACGGAGAGTTTTGAAAGCTGGTGCGGCAGTTTCAGCACCAAAATGCGCTCCCGGTCCTTCAGCGTGGGGTCCATGGACGGTCCCTGCACCTCGTAACCCTCGATGACAAAAGTTTTCAAGCCCCAGAAGACCACCAGAAAAATAACCACCATTTTCACGAGTTCCAGAAACTCGCGTTTGGCTTCCTGGCGCGTTTCCGAGGCGGTGCCCGTCTTTTCCTGCGACTCTTCCCCGGCTGTGGGTGTGCTGTCTTCCACTAAATCACTCCTGCTGGCCCCATAACCTGTTACTTTGGGTTAGTTTACCATATATTTCCCGGACAATCCCAAAAGAGGCGGCCGCGTTACTCATCCAGCCCCGTCGCGCCCGCCTGGATGACTCATCAGGACCTGGGCCTCTTTGCCCAAAACAGCCGAAAGCAACTGCTCCACGCCCGTGTCGGGAGGGCGGAGGGTGTCCAGCACGAGCACGAATTCGACATTCATCGGCTTTTCAGAAAAACGCTGGCTGCTCACCCGGTAGCGCTTGTAGCCGCGCATGAACACCCGCACGGAACCCCGGGCCGTGTTGGCGGCGAGCAGATCCGCCAGGGGAATCATGCCGTCGGTGCTGTAGCTGGTGAGGATGTGCCGGCAGGGCAGCGTATCCAGCAGGCGCGTGTAGGCGGCCGCCGCGTCACCCCGGTGGTTGTAGGCGCTGCGCCTTTCGTCACGCCAGTCCCTGCGGATGGCGGCCCGCCCCCCCCGCAGGGTGGCGGGGGGGAGGGCCGGCTTGTCCCAGAGGGTGATGCTGTTCAGCACATGATAGTTGCTGGCGTAGGGATGCTGGTTGTAGGGCGGGTCAACATAGGCCAGAACCGTGTCCCGCGGCAACGCTCGCGCCGCATCCACCGCATCCAGCCGCGAGACGCGGTTTTCCAGCCCGTTGTCGTGGAACACCGCCGGGGAGAGACGCAAATCCGAGGCGATACGGTAGAGGGCGGTGCCGGTCTGGCCGCCCCATCCCCGGTGAAAGCCCTTGAACACCCCGCTGGTGTTGCTCGTGTAGCAGGCCTGGTATAGAAGCGGCGCGAGCAGGCAGGCCTCCTCCTCCGGGGCCAGCAGGTCCTCCTCCCGCCATGCGGCGATTTGGCCGCGGATGGCGTCAATGCGCATGCCGTTTTTGCGCATGTAAAACATGCGCTCCGCCGTGTCGTCGAAGGTTTCATCATTCCGGGGGCAGAGGTTCCGCGCCACCCAGTCCTCGCGCGGGGGGAGCGAGTTAAGTGCGTCCAACGCGGCGCCGTATCCGCCCAGGCGCGCAAAGGCCGGGGCGTGGTTGCATGCCACATGGCAGGTGTTGATGGGTTCCGTGTAGGGTTCCCAGTCGTTGGAGAACACCCGAAAGCCCCGGCGTTTCAGCCACCGTGACACCACCCCGCTCCCGGAGAAGAGGTCGGCGACCGCCGCGCCCGGTGCGGGGTCGGCCGCGTCAACCGCCTCGCCCACCAGTCCGAGAAGCCGGCGTTTGTTGCCGATGTAGGGAATCAACTGGGAAAAGACATAATCGCCGGTGCGCGCCGCACCGTGCCTTTTGCGGTCGTAGACACCCCCTGCGGGTTCCTCGTTGTGCGGCGATGCGGGCATGCTGCGGCTCTCCGGAAAGGATCTGGCGGATTAACCGCCCAACAGGCCGAGTTCGCGGGCCAGCGCCGAATCGGTCCGCAGCCGCGGCATGATGATCTCCACGTCCCGCGCCACCACCTGCCGTGCGACAAACAGCGCGCCCGCGGGATGGCGGTAGGCCATTTCCTTGAGATACTGCCACCATTCAAGATCGTAAACGGTCCGCCCCGCGAGCAGCGCAGGAATGCGCCGTGGATCATCCGACTCCTGGCTTTCCAGCACCTCCTCCGCCAGGGAACCCGCCCCCGCACCCTCGCGGGCGCGCTCCAGCCGCTCTCCGTATTCCCGGACAAGCTCCCCGGCGGCGCGGTAATCCCTGACAAAGGCGTCCCAGCCGGAATCGGTGCGGCGCACCCATTCCGCGAGGAAGCGGACCTTCAAATCCAGCGGCCTGGGTTCGAGCCGGCCGGCGATTTCCACATTGCGCAGCAGGAAATTGAGCGCGGTGCGCACATGCTCCTCCTGCGGCAGCAGCGGCAGGGACTCCTCCGGTGTCCTGGGGTATTCACTGTGGAGGATGAGCACGCTTTCCTGGTAGTTGAGCACCGAGGGGAGGGGTTCGGGGAAGGCGGCGTAGTCGTAGTCCAGCCCGACCCCCGCGATGTAACCGCGCACCCCCCGGACTATGTCCCCGGCGTCCAGTGCCGCGTCGGCAAGACCCAGGAATTCCTCCTGCATGCGCCTGCGCACGCGCAACAGTTCGTAGGCCTGCGCCGCCGCGGTGTGCTTTCCCAGCCGCACCGCGTTGTCCGCCAGCAGCATCAGCGGCTGCCAGGGAAGCTGGGGCGGCCCGTTTTTTTCGAGCTGGGCACGCGCATGGCTGCGGATTTCCGGGCGGTTGACAAGGGCGAGGGCGTCCTTGAAGAGGCGGCTGTCCGTGTCATTGGGCCGGAGGTAGGCGTATTTGTCGGCGGTGATGTCCTCTGTGGAACCCTGCCTCAGGGGGGAATAGGAAATGAACAGGAACCGGAAGTTGACGATGTCGCCGTCGGCCACGGCGCGCGCCAGGCACCCCGCGATCATGTCGTCGGTCACCGGCGCTTTTTGCTGCTGCCTGTTCCGGGCCATCAGTGGTTCTCCCCGGCCAGAAATGCGGCGGCGAAACGCCCCCGTTCGGCCCAGTCAATTTCCGGCTTGGTAATGTCGTAATAGGGCAGGCGCTCGTGGATGGTCTGGTAAAGGCGCTGGCGGAAATGGCGCAGCACCCGGCCCGCATGGCGCTCATGGGCGGCGTCCCAGCCGCTTTCCTCCACGCATTCCGGGTCGCGTCCCGCCTCAAGCATCAGCTCCTCCAGATAGGTGGAGAGGAAATGGCGCAGCGCCTGGTCAAAGGTGCGGCGCAGCTGATCCTCCGCCTCCGGGTCTTTGCCTTCCGCGGCGCGCCACTCCTCCTCCAGCCGCATCACCCGCGCGCGGTCTTCCCAGTACCGCGCGCAGCGGTCCTTGTCGCGCAGGATGTAAAAAGCCGCATTGAGCCGGGCAATGTCCAGCAGATAGGCGTTCCGCTTCTCCTCGGTCACCTTCGCCTGGCTGATTTCAACCAGCAGTTCCTTGATTTTCTTGCGGTACACGCGGCGCACGTCGGCGGGCTTGAACTCGGGGTCCAGGCCCAGCAGGGCGGCGTAGTCCACATATCCAGTGTCGGGCATGGCGGATTTGCTCCTTGAAAAGGCGATTCTACCCGCTGCCCCCGGACCGGCGCAAACGGGTGACGGCTCCAAAAGGCGCCCGGGGCGGTGTCATGGGCCGGTCGCCGGAAAGTTTTTCGGCCGCCGTGGTGTTATATATAATTGAAAATCGTGATTTTTTGGCATGGCGGTTTTTCGGGGGCCGCAAGGGTGCACTCAATCGACAGGAGCAGACGCGCAACGTGGGCCAAGACGAACAAAATTACATAGACCGTGAGTCGCTGAAGGACTGGACCGAGGCGCTGGAGGCGCTTATTGAGCAGGACGGTCCAAAGGCGGCCGCCGAGCTCCTGTCCCGGTTGCAGGATCACGCCCATTACATGGGGGTTCGCGAGCCTTTCACGGCCAACACCCCCTATGTGAACACGATTCCCCCCGAGCATCAGCCCCCGTTTGAGGGGGATCGGGAACTTGAACGGCTCAACAAGTCCATCATCCGCTGGAACGCCATGGCCATGGTGGTGCGCGCCAACCGGCATTCGGACGGCATCGGCGGCCACATCTCCACCTTTGCCTCCGCCGCCACCCTCTACGAGGTGGGCTTCAACCATTTCTTCCACGGGAAAACCGGGGAGCATGGCGGCGATCAAATTTACTTTCAGGGCCATGCCACGCCAGGCATTTACGCCCGCGCCTTTCTCGAGGGACGCCTGAGGCGGGAGCAGCTGGAAAATTTCCGGCTGGAGCTGGCCAGGGGCGGCGGCCTCTCCTCCTATCCCCATCCCTGGCTGATGCCCGATTTCTGGAGTTTCCCCACGGTGAGCATGGGGCTTGGCCCCATCATGTCCATCTACCAGGCGCGTTACAACCGCTATCTTGAGAACCGGGGCCTTAAACCCGCCAACGGTGGCCATGTGTGGGCCTTTTTGGGTGACGGCGAGACCGACGAGCCGGAATCCCTCGGCGCCATCACCCTCGCGGCGCGGGAGCGGCTGGACAACCTCATTTTTGTGATCAACTGCAACCTGCAGCGCCTCGACGGCCCTGTGCGCGGCAATGGAAAGATCATCCAGGAACTGGAGGCCATTTTCCGCGGCGCGGGTTGGAATGTCATCAAGGTCCTCTGGGGCAGCGAGTGGGACGAGGTTTTCGCGCAGGACACGGAGGGGGTGCTGGCCCGGGCCCTGGGCACGCTTGTGGACGGCCAGTACCAAAAGTTCAGCGTGGAATCCGGCGACTACATCCGGCGCAGCCTCCTCGCGCACGAGCCCCGGCTCAAGCCGCTCCTCGACAGGCTCAGCGACGAGCAGCTGCGCAAGATAAAGCGCGGCGGCCACGATCCCGTCAAGGTCCACGCGGCCTACCATGCGGCGGTGAACCACAAGGGATCGCCCACGGTCATCCTGGCCAAGACGGTGAAGGGTTACGGCCTCGGCGAAAGCGGCGAGGGAAAAAACATCACACACCAGCAGAAAAAGCTCAACGAGGAGGAGCTTTGGGAGTTCCGGGGCCGCTTCGGCATTCCCATCTCCGACGAGGAGATCGCCTTCGCCCCCTTCTACAAGCCCGCCGACGACGCACCCTCGATCCGTTACCTGCGCGAACGCCGCGAAAAACTCGGCGGTTTTCTGCCCCGCCGGGAGGTGTGCCCGCCGAAGTTCAAAACACCGCCCGAGGCGCTTTTTGAGGAGTTTTACAAGGGCGCCGACCGGCCCGTGTCGTCCACCATGGCCTTTGTGCGCATCCTGCTGAAGCTGCTGCGCGACAAGGAGCTCGGCAAACTTGTGGTCCCCATCGTTCCCGACGAGGCGCGCACCTTCGGCATGGACGGCCTGTTCCGCCAGGTGGGCATCTACTCCTCCATCGGCCAGAAATACGAACCGGTGGACGCGGACAACCTGCTTTACTACAAGGAGGCCGTGGACGGGCAGATCCTTGAGGAGGGCATCACCGAGGCGGGCGGCATGAGCTCCTTCATCGCCGCGGGCACCGCCTATGCCACCCACGGCATCAACACCATCCCCTTCTTTGTCTACTACTCCATGTTTGGCATGCAGCGCATCGGCGATTTGGTCTGGGCGGCGGCGGACATGCGCACGCGCGGATTCCTCATCGGCGGCACCGCCGGGCGCACCACCCTCGCGGGCGAGGGGCTCCAGCACCAGGACGGCCACAGCCACCTGCTGGCCATGCCCGTGCCCAACCTGAAATGCTACGACCCGGCCTTCGCCTTCGAGCTTGCGGTGATTATCCGCGACGGCATCGATCGCATGTACGGCAAGGGCGAGAGCGTCTTCTACTACATCACCGTGGGCAACGAAAACTACGCCATGCCAGCCATGCCCGCCGGTAAAAACGTGAAGCAGGGCATCCTCCGGGGCATGTACAAGTTCCGCCCGGCGCCGGGCCGGGCCGGCGCGAAATTCCGCGCGCAAATACTCGGCAGCGGCGCCATACTCAACGAGGCGCTCAAGGCGCAGGAACTGCTCGCCGCCGATTACGGCGTGGCGGCGGACGTGTGGAGCGTCACCAGCTACAAGGAGCTGCGCGCCGACGGGCTGGCGGCGGAGCGGTGGAACCTGCTCCACCCCGGCGCAAAGCCGAAGAAGGCTTATGTCACCCAGTGCCTGGAGAAGGAGGAGGGGCCGGTTGTGGCCGCCTCCGACTACATGAAGATGCTGCCCGACGGCATCGCCAAATGGGTCCCGGGCGGCCTGGCCACACTGGGCACGGACGGGTTCGGGCGCAGCGAGTCGCGCGCCGCGCTGCGCGACTTTTTTGAGGTGGACCACCGCCACATCACACTGGCGGTGCTTTCCGAACTTGCCAGGCGCGGTGAAATGGAACCCGCCCTGGCGGCGAAGGCCATGCGCGGACTTGGCATCAAGCCCGGCAAGCCCGACCCGTGGATTTCCTGAGCCGTTTCAGAAGGCGGAACAGCAGGCAACACAAGGCCCGGCCCGCCGGCCGGGGCGCATAAAACAAGGAAGCAGCAGTGAAAGAATTCAAACTTCCCGAACTGGGTGAAAACGTGACCGCCGGAACCGTCGGCAAAATTCTGGTCAAGGCGGGCGACATCGTTTCCGTCGGCCAGAATGTTCTTGAGATAGAAACCGACAAGGCGGTGGCGGAAATCCCCTCCTCTGTTGCGGGAAAAGTGGTTGAAATCCGCATCAAGGAGGGAGGCTCCGTCCGTGCGGGGGATGTGGTGTTCCTTGTGGACGAGTCCGCCGCGGGCGCCACCGCGCCGGAGCCCAAAGCCGAAAAGGCCGCCCCGGCTCCGTCAAAAGCCGAAGCGCGGGTAACCCCGCCCCCGGTAAAAACCGCCGATGTTCCCGCGCCCGCTTCGGCGCCCGCGCCTGCCGCCCCGGCGGCGCCTGTCATTGCCGCGGGAGCCGTGCCCCGTCCGGGACTCGTGCGGGCCACCCCGTCCGTGCGGCAGATGGCGCGCGAACTGGGGGTTGACCTGAACGAGGTGCCCACGGCTGATCCGCTGGGCCGCGTAACGGCCCAGGACGTGCTGGCGTACAAGCAGTCGTCCGGCGCGGTTTCCGCCCCCCCGGAGGCGGCGGCGCCCCCCGCGCCGGTTCACGCGCCGGCGGCCCCCGCGGTTCCGGCGCAGGCGACGCCCTCCGGCGAGACGGTTTCGGACAAATGGGGTGCTGTGGTGGCGCAGCCGATGAACGCGGTGCGCCGCAAGACGGCGGAACACATGGCCGCCTGCTGGGCCGCCATTCCCCATGTGACCCATTTTGAAAAGGCCGACATCACCGGCATCGAGGAGCTGCGCAAAAAGCACGGGAAAAAAATCGAGGCGGCGGGCGGCAAGCTCACCGTCACCAGTTTCATTCTCAAGGCGCTGCCGGCGGCGCTGAGAAAGTTTCCCAAATTCAACGCCTCCCTCGATCTGGAAAACCAGCGGGTGCTGCTCAGGCAGTACTGCAACATCGGCGTCGCCGTGGACACGCCCAACGGGCTGCTCGTTCCCGTCATCCGCGACGCGGACAAGAAGAGCATCGCCGAGCTGTCCGTGGAGCTTCCGGCGCTGGCCAAAAAGGCGCGCGACCGGAAGCTCTCCGTCGAGGACATGCAGGGCGGCACCTTCACCGTCAGCAACCTGGGCGGGCTCGGCGGCAACGCCTTCACGCCCATCATCAACGCGCCCGAGGTGGCCATCCTTGGCATGTCCCGCTCGCAGATTGAGCCGGTATGGGCAAACGGCCAGTTCGCGCCGCGGCTCATGCTGCCGCTCAGCCTTTCCTACGACCACCGGTTGATAGACGGCGCGGACGCCGCCCGCTTCCTGCGCTGGCTGGTGGAGGTGCTTGAACAGCCCTGGCTGCTTTTCCTCGACGAGTGAGGCAAGTACTCAGAGGTCGTATTCCGAAGGGATGAATTTGTCCCTGTCCACCTCGTCCATGCAGGCCGAGATGAAGGACTCCTCGCATTCGGGGAGCGACTCCAGCTCGTCCTGAATCATGAAGAGATAGGGGATTTCCCGCCCGGGAATCTTCAGAAGCCCCGCCTCCATGCCCGCCCGCAGTGACTTGACGGCGCACATGCCCGCCCTGCGGCCCGCCTCGTAGTCACTCTTGGACGCGGCGATTTCCTCCGCGACGGCCACGGCGTTTTCCGGGGTGAGCACCCATGCCTGGGGATCGAGCGGGGCGTCGGAGCGCACCAGCCACCTTTGCAGGGTGGCCGCGCCGCCGGGGCCGTCCTTGATGGCCTCGTTGAACAGGCGGCAGTCGTACTCCAGGGTTTCCAGGGAGCAGGTTGGCGCCATGTCCGCCAGCAGGCGGATGTGCTGCACCGACTCGTTGCTCCACAGGTCGCAGGACGCGGCGGCAATGTTGCCCACCGGGCTCAGGTGCGCGCAGGCGGCCGCCTTGCCCTCCATCGCCATGGGGCAGCCGGTGATCGCCTTGAGGATGGGGTTCTCGTATCCGCAGTCCTTGCCCGGCCCGACGGCGCCGCACTCGTAGGCTGCCAGCGACCGCACCGCCGTTATGGCGCGCACCACCGCGGCGAAGGTGCGGGGTATCATGCCCTGCTCGGCGAGCACCATGGCCGTGTTGCCGAAGCCGCAGGCCGTGTCCCCGGCGGCGTGCACCCCGTGTCGCGCGGCGATGCCCGCAATGCGCGACCAGAGGAAGCGCATGTCCCGCGCGCCCATCACGCAGAGGGCGAACACCACGTGCCGGATGTTGCACATGGTGAGCGCCTCGTCGTGTATCTCCTTGCCGCCGACGGACTCGATGCTGAGCAGGTCAGCGCCCAGCGCGGCGCAGCGCTCAAAGGTCTCCTCCATCCGCCCCCAGAGCGGGCCGGAGCGCATCACGGGCGGGCGCACCATTTCCCGGTTGTCGTTGGGGGTCATGCGCAGCGCGGACACCAGGCCCGTCCGGGCGCGGGCCTCCTCCATGTGGTCGAGGAGGATGCGGCAGATTTCCTCCGCCCATCCGGGGCGGTCCGTCATGGGCGGCAGCGTCTCGCATTCCAGCACCACCCCCGGCGCGCCGAGCACGGCGGCCCGCCTCAGCGCGCCCTGGGCGATGCGCTCGTAGTGGTTTCGCACCTGCGGCCAGGTTTCCTCCACCAGTTCCATCGCGGGCAGGGTGAAGTTGAGCTCGGGATACACCCGCCCCCCGCCGATTACCAGGCCGCGCCGGGTGGTCACCGGACTGGGGGCGGTGCCGAAAATGAGGTCGGCGGGGTTGGGGATGGCCAGGCTGGAGTAGGCTTTTGTCATGGTATGTCCTTTGCGTTTTTGGCGGCATGCGCCTCATTTGCAAAAATGATGCCATGAAAAAGCAGATATTTCCTGAAAAATACGATCCCGTAATTGTAAAAATATGCTATTTGCCGTTTCCCCGGCATTCGGCGCGGTAAAAGCCCGGTGTCCGGCCCGTGACCCGCCGGAACACATTTTGGAAGTGGCTCTGGTCGGTGAAGGCGCACTCCATCGCGATGATGCAAAGGGCCTTGTCCGTGTGCGCGAGCAGTTGCCGTGCCTTGTCCACGCGCATGCGGGTGAGCATCTCCGAATAACCGCATCCGGCGTGCTTCTTGAAAAGGCGCGAAAAGTGGGCGGGCGAAACCCCGGCCGCGCGGGCGGTTTCCTCCCGGGACAGCGGTCCGGAAAAATGCCGTCGCATGTGTTCCAGGGCGCGCAGATAGGCGGCCCGCGTGTCACGCGGGCGCGGCGGAAGCATTCTTTCCATCACACGGTTGAGCAGCGCGCTCAGCCACGCCAGAAGGTCCTCCTCCGTGGCGAGCGCGGCCAGCTCCGCCGTGTGGCCAAGCTGCTCGTCCAGGGGTGCCGCGCCATTTCGGTCCGTCTCCGCGGCGGTGCGTGAAAGGATGACCGCAAGCTCCAGGCAGTAACTTTTCAGCACCTCCAGCCGCCGCCCCGCCTGGAAGTGTATTGCCACGACCATCCGGTTCAGCGCCGCCCGGGCCGCCCCCTTGTCGTTGCGCCGGACCGCGTCGAGCAGGGATTCCTCCTCCATGCGGCAGGCCGCGCGGAGGTCGGGCGCGCCGCGCGACTTGTAGGCGTGGATGGCCTCGGCGCGGAGCCGCTCCTCGCCATGCCGCAGCCGCCGCGACTCCAGCAGCGCCGCGTTGGTGAGGTTGTGCTCCTCGGCGAGGCGGAGCAGCGCCGCGCAGGCGCCGCGCACGTCCAGCGGCGTCCTTGCGGGATCGTCGGGGAACACCATGTCCTCCCCCGCCTCGCACACGATGCCGCCCAGCAGTTCCTGGTTGCGCATGACCGGCACAGCCCAGACAAGGTGGCGGTTCGGGCAGAATTCCACCGAGGGCTCCCCCCAGCGCAGCGCCTCGCCCACCGCGAGTTGCCGGGCCTTGCGGCAGTCGTCGCAGTCGCGCTTTCCGCAGGGCGGTTTTCCCAGCGCCAGTTCGCCGTCCGGAAGCACGGTATACATGCGCACCCCCCAAACACGCTGGTGCGCCGCCGCCAGTGCCTTGAACACCGGGGCAGGAAGGGGCCAGTGTGCCGTGCCGGCGGTGATGGGGGGTGTTTCGCTTTTCCTTTTCATATTTGACAGCCTGTTTGTCGTGCGGGCTTCTTTTTATCACCGATTCGGGGCTATGTCAATCGCGAAAGGCGTCGCGGTTGCCGTGAAACAGGGAATTCGGGAAGAGAGCCGGGTATAATGGCGGCCGTTGGCGCGCGCGGGGTGCGCCGGGATGACACAGGAGACACGGAGCCATGCAATACAGAGCGCTGGGAAATTCGGGAATCAACGCGTCGGTGGTCGGGCTGGGCACCTGGGTGACGGGCGGCGGCCAGATGTGGAACGGCGTGGATGACGCCGAGTCGCTGCGCGCGATTGAAGCCGCCCTCGACGCGGGCGTCACCCTCATAGACACCGCGCCCGCCTACGGCTGGGGCCACAGCGAGGAGATGATTGGCCGGGTGATCAAGGGCAGGCGCGACAAGGTGGTGGTGGCCACGAAGGGCGGCATGTGGTGGCAGGACAAGCGCGGCTCCTACCATTTCTGCATTGACGGCAGGGATCTGTACATCTGCCTGCGTCCGGAAACGCTGGCGGTGGAGGTGGAGGACAGCCTGCGGCGGCTCGGCACGGATTATATTGACTTGTACCAGATGCACTGGCCCTCCCGGGAGCCGGATCTGACCCCCATCTGCGAGACCATGGCTTTCCTGCTGAAACTGAAGGAGCAGGGAAAGATCCGGGCCATCGGCGTGTCGAACGTGTCGGTGGAGCAGCTTGCGGAATACCGTTCCTGCGGTCCCGTCGCCAGCGATCAGTTCCGCTACAGCATGCTGTACCGCGCGCCCGAGGCGGACATCCTGCCCGACTGCGCCGCGAACAACACCGCCACCCTCACCTACATGTCCCTGGAGCAGGGCCTGCTCACCGGCAAGGTGGGCATGGACCGTGTTTTTGATCCGAACGAATTCCGCAGCAACGCGGACTGGAACGCCTGGTTCAAGATGGAGAACCGTCCCGCCGTGCTGGCGATGCTGGCGGGCTGGGCGGACCTGACGGCGAAGTACCAGTGCAACCTGGCGCAATTGGTGATTGCCTGGACCGCCGCGCAGCCGGGCGTCACCCATGTGCTGTGCGGCGCGCGCACCGCGGGGCAGGCGGCGCAAAACGCCGCCGCGGGCGGGCTGGTCCTCGACCCGGCGGACGCGCAAAGGATGCGCGCCGACGCCGTGGCGCTGGGGGATCCCAAATAACGCCGGACCGGTGTTTCCACCGCCGTGCGGGAGGATGGCAGGATGAGGTTGCCTTGTCGGGGCCGCGTGCTGTTGGCGGCGCTTGCGCTCGTGTTCCTGTGCCCCGCCGTTCATGCGGTTGCGGACGGTGTCAACTTCACCGCGGCGCGCATGGCGGTGGAGGATTTGCGCGGGACTTTTGGCGCGGCCTACCCCGCGGGGGAGGACGAGCTGGCCGAACTGCGGCGGGCGGAGGCGGAGGCGGCCGCGCTGGAGACTGCCGCCGCCGCGGGCGGGCCGGCGGCGGCGGCGCAGCTTGGCAAATGGCGCGCGCTGGCGCGGCGTCTGCTCCTTGCCAACCCGCTGCTCGGTTTTGACAGGCTTCTTGTAATCCGCCGCTCGGAAAAGCATCTCGGCCTGGTGCAGAACTGGGAGAGCAACTCCTCCCTGCCCATGTCCGGGTTCGACAACGAGTTTGCCGTTCTCTTCCCGCTGGACGGTGGCGCGCTGGAACCCCTGTACCGCCCGGAACGGGATGTCTTTGCGGGGGATGTGGACCTCCATTTCAACGGGGACAGGCTGCTCTTCTCCATGCCGGGAAAAAACGGGCGCTGGCAAATCCATGAGATGACGCTTGCGGACCGGAAGGCGGGGGAGCTCCCCCTCATTCTTGAGCCGGACGTGGACAACTATGATGCGTGCTACCTGCCTGACGGTGATATTTTGTTCACCTCCACCGCGCCCTTTGTCGGGGTGCCCTGCGTGACCGGCTCCTCCCATGTGTCCAACCTCTACCGGTTCTACAGGAAGACGGGCGAGATTAGGCGGCTCACCTTTGAGCAGGACCATGACTGGTGCCCGACGCTGCTCAACAACGGGCGCGTGCTTTACCTGCGCTGGGAGTATTCCGACATCCCCCATTTTGTGTCCCGCATTCTTTTCCAGATGAACCCGGACGGCACCGGCCAGATGGAGTACTACGGCAGCAACTCCTACTGGCCGAACGCCATGTTTTACGCGCGCCCGGTGCCCGGGCATCCGACCATGTTTTGCGCCATAGTCGGCGGGCACCACGACGTGCCGCGTATGGGCGAACTGGTGCTTTTTGATCCCGCCAGGGGCCGCACCGAGGCCGACGGCGTGGTTCAGCGCATCCCCGGACGGGGCGGGAAAGTGGAACCGAAGATTCTGGACGGGCTGGTGGGCGCGTCCTGGCCAAAATTCCTGCATCCCTTCCCGCTGAGCGACAAATATTTTATTGTCTCCGCCAAACCCGCCCCGGACAGTCTTTGGGGCGTGTATCTGGTGGATGTTTTCGACAACATGACCCTGCTCAAGGAACTGCCCGGCCAGGCCCTGCTGGAGCCGGTTCCGCTGCGGGCCACCACGCCGCCGCCGGTGATACCCGACCGGACGCACCCCGAACGGGACGATGCCCTTGTCTACCTTGCCGATGTCTACGCCGGGCCCGGACTGGCGGGGGTGCCGCGCGACACGGTGAGGCAACTCCGCCTGTTCACCTATCACTTTTCCTACCACGGCATGGGCGGCCAGATAAACCGGGTCGGACTGGACGGTCCCTGGGACATCAAGCGGGTGCTGGGCACCGTGCCCGTGGAGCCGGACGGCTCCGCCTATTTCCGGGTGCCCGCAAACACCCCCGTGTCCGTCCAGCCGCTGGATGGGGAGGGCCGGGCGCTCCAGCTCATGCGGAGCTGGATGACCGCCATGCCCGGCGAGTCCCTGTCCTGCGTGGGCTGCCATGAAAAGGTGAGCGGCTCCCCGCCCGCCCGCAACGCCATGGCCGCGCGGCGCGCGCCCTCTGACATAACCCCCTGGCACGGCCCCACGCGCGGCTTTTCCTTCCGGCGCGAGGTGCAGCCGGTGCTGGACAGGCACTGCACGGCCTGCCATGACGGCGTGGATCCGGCGCTTCCCGACTTTCGCGATCTTCCGGACGTGCACACCACCGCGAAGGACGCGCCCTACAACGACGGCTCGCAGTTTCCCCCCGCCTATCTGGCGCTCAAGCGGCATGTGCGCAACGCGACCATGGAAAGCGACATGCACCTGCTGACGCCCCTCGACTTTCACGGGAGCACCACGGAGCTGGTCCAGTTGCTCCGGGGCGGCCACCACGGTGTTTCCCTTGACGCGGAGTCGTGGGACCGGATCAACACCTGGATTGACCTCAACACGCCCGCGCACGGCACCTGGCACGAGATTGTGGGCATGGAGAAGGTGGCCCACCAGCGGGACCGGCGCATGGCCATGATGGCGAAACACGCCCCCTGCGTCACCGATGATCCCGAGGCGGTTCCCGCGCTGGCCCCCCTGGCGGATGTGCCCGCCGCGACACCCGGCAGGGTCGCCGCCGATCCAATGATCACCGCGGAAACCATCCCCGCCGCGCCGCCCTCCCCGTCGCCGGACATCCGCAGAAGGAGGGTCGATCTTGGAAACGGGGCGGCCATGGAGTTAATTCAGGTTCCGGGGGGGGAGGGGACGCCCCTGTGGATGGGCGCCTCCGAGGTGACGAATGGCCAGTACGCCCTGTTTGATCCCGCCCACGACAGCCGTCTGGAGGGGGGGGATTTCTTGCAGTTCTGCGTGGAGGAGCGGGGGTGGCCGCTTAACGGCCCCGAGCAGCCGGTGGTGCGCGTCTCTTGGGAGCGGGCCATGGAATTCTGCGCGTGGCTCTCGGGGCGCACCGGCATGAAATTCACCCTGCCGGACGAGGCGCAGTGGGAGCGCGCATGCCGCGCGGGCACAGACACGCCGATGTGGTACGGGCCGGTGAACGCGGACTTTTCAACACTGGAGAACCTGGCGGACAGTTCGTTCAAGGCGGTGGAGACCATTGAACCCTGGAAGCTGCCCGCCGGAGCCATCCATCCCTGGCGGCCCGCCGTGGACGGGGTGAACGACGGCCATCGCGTGAGCGCGCCCGTCGCCTCCTTCCAACCGAACCCCTGGGGATTTTTCGACATGCATGGCAATGCGGCGGAATGGACCCTGACCCCCTGCGGGGAGAACGGGGGCGACCGTGTGGTGCGCGGCGGAGCATGGGGTGACCGGCCGCACCGCGCGGCAAGCGGGTTCCGCCGCCAGTACCCCCCCTGGCAGCGGATCTACAATGTGGGATTCCGGGTGGCCTGCACGGATGCGGGCGCGGGCACGGTTGTCCAGACCGCGGCCGTCCGCTGACGCGCCGGGGGCGAATGTTTTTGCCCCGGGCCTTGTTGGTTCGCAATAAAAGGAGGTTCAGATGAGCGCGCGTTCAATTCAAAACTACAAAAACCACCGTTCCCTTGACTTTGTGTACATGTCCCAGGCCGTGGTGCTGCTGCTGGTGCTGTTGCTGGCGGTCGTCTCCTTCTTTGCCGGTTCGCTTGCGGTGCCGCTGCTGCAGACCGGGCTGCTGCTGCTGACCCTGGCGAACCTGGTGATTTTTTACAAGGTGCGCCACTACCCGCTCACGCTTCAAGACCGCATCATCCGCCTGGAAATGCAGGTGCGCCTGCGCCGGGTGCTGCCCGCGGAACGGCACTGGGAAATCAACGGACTCACCATTCCCCAGCTTGTGGGACTGCGGTTTGCCTCAGACGAGGAACTGCCCGCGCTGGTGCGCCGCGTGCTTGACGAGCACATAGAAAAGGCGGACACAATCAAACAGCTTGTCAAAAACTGGGAACCGGACCACCAGCGGGTGTGACGGCCGGCTTCCGCCGAAACCCGGGGCATGTCATGGGGGTCTTATCAGGACCGGTGGTTTGCGCGGTTTTTCCCCTTTCAAGGAGAGGTTGCCATGAGAAAGGCGTTGTTTGCGGTAGTGGTGCTGATGGCGGGCTTGACGGCCTGGGGCGGCGAGTTCAAGGCGGGCGCTGCGCGGCGGGACATCACCCCCAAGGAGCCGATGCCCATGTGGGGCTATGGCGCGCGGCATGATCTGCCCGCCGAGGGGACCAAGCTGCCCCTGTACGCCAAGGCGCTGGTGATGGACTGCGGCGGCCGGGGCAGGATTGCCCTGGTAGGGCTGGATCTGGGCAGGGGGCCCACCTACGCAATGACCGACAAGATTGAACCGGCTGTGAAGGCGCGGTGCGGGGTGGACTATGTCTTTGCCGTCGGTTCCCATACCCACCACGGCCCGGTGCTGGAACTGCTCGACGAGCCGGGGCTGGGGCAGGGCAAGTTTGATTATGCCGTGCGTTATGCGCAGGAACTCCCCGACATACTTATTGAACTAATCTGCGAGGCTGCCGCGAACATGACACCCGCAAAGATCGCCTTCGCCGCGGAGGAGACGGACCTCAACCGGAACCGTCACACGAAGAAGGAGCCGAAGGTGCGCGATCCGCGCCTGACGGTCATCCGTGTGGACGACATGAGCGGCAAAACCCTGGCCGTGGTGGCAAACCTGGCGGCCCACCCGGTGACGGAGGACATATTTGACCGGCGCTGGAGCGCGGACTGGCCCGGCTACATGCAGAAGCGGGTGGAGGAGGCCGTGGGCGGCTCCACCTGCCTGTTCCTGCAGGGGGCGGCGGGCGACATGTCCCCCAACACCAACGATCAGCGGCGCGGCACCGAGGGATTTGGAAACGCCGCGGGTGACAAGGTGGCGGAGATGCTGAAAGGCATGGAACCCAAAGTCCCGGAAAAACCGGGCCTGCTGGGTGTCCGCTGGAACGACGGCGGCGCGAGCCGGCTGGACCTCTCCAACAGGCTTGTGCTGGGCACGCTGCGCCAGTTCTTTTTCCCGGAACTGATGGCCATGCTAAAGGAAATACCCGACAACCAGGTCACGGTGCGCTGTTCCGCCGTCTTAATCAACGGCGAAATCGCGCTGGTCGGCGGTTCCGGCGAGCTGTTTTCGGACCTGTCCAACCAGATCAAGGCGCGGTCTGCCGTTAAAAACACCATGGTCGTGGGCTACTGCAACGGCCACTGCATGTACATCCCCACGATCCCCGCGGTGGAGGAGGGCGGTTATGGCGCCGATTCCACTGTTTCATGGGTGCCCGTGGGGACGGGCGAAAGGATTGTGGAGCGCGCCGTCACGGAAATAGCCCGCATGGCGGGGGAGGCGGCAAAAGGGGAGTAAAAAGCCGCTTAGCAACCGGCGGGGTTTGGTATTCCGCCATGCAGGGGGATTTCCCCGGCGCCCTCAAGCCAGTCGCAGGGGATGTCCTTGTCCAGTTCGCGGGGGTCGGCGCACAGTTTGCACACGCGCAGGATGAAGGGGCGCACATGCTCAAAGTCGAGGGCGCGGTGGTCAAAGCAGATGGTCATGGGCACGACGCTGCGCGGTTCGATGACCTCCGCCCCGTTTCTCATCACCACCCGGGGCCTGCGCACAACCGAGCCCAGGCCTATTGCCGTTGTCTGTGGGGGGATGATGTCGAGCATGGTGATGGAGGTGGGGTTCCCCCCCACGAAACCGCCCACGTTGGACACCAGAATGGTGGCGCTGAAAATGTTTTCCGGCGTTATTCTCTCTTCGCGGGGCGTCTCCCGCCAGCGGCGGCGCTCGTCGGCGGAAACCCGTTTCAGCCGGGCTGGGCCGATAAAATTGGAGAAGATACGCCACAGGATGCGCAAGTCCCCCTTGAGCAGTTTACGGACGGAATCACCCACCGCCGCCTCGCGCAGCAGCAGGTCTATGCTGGTTTTGGCCACCCGTTTTTTGAGCGCGTCCATTTCCCCGCACAGTCCCCGCAGCGACAGTTTTCCGGCGTTCTGAAGAACCGGCGTTATCATGCGGCCGTCGTTTGTGCGGAAAGGCACGGCAATGTTGATTTCATCGAACAGGGTGACACCGCCCACGCTGTTGTGGCGGTTGTACTCGATGTGGGCGTTCATATGGGGTGCGTCCTGAATGCCCAGGGCGAATATCTTGAGCATCAGTGAGTTGAGGGTTACCCTCATGTCCAAATAATCGGGATGCACCTTCAGGTCTTCCACCAGCCGCAGCAGGTGGGTCACATCCAGCTCGATGATGCCGCTCACGTGGGGCACCGTGGTCCAGCCCTCAAGGGTTTTGTTGGCCACGGCGCGGCGTTGAATGTCGAAATACTCAAACCGGGAGGGGTGGGTGGGCAGGAACTTCATGGTTACTTCCGGCAGGCTGCCGCAACATCCTGCATAAGGTTATTGCTCATGGTGTCAGGGCAGGACCACACCCAAACACTTGATGTCTAACTGTACAAATCATAACAAAAAAGGATGCGGCAACGCAACTATTGGTTGTACCGATGGCTACTGTTCGAGCAGTTTTTCAGGGGTGCGGCAGTAGTCCAGAATGGTTGCAATGAAGGGGCGGATATGCTCCAAATCCATGGCGCGGTGGTCAAAACAGACGGTGATGGGCACCATGCTGCGTATGGCGGTGGTTTCCGCGCCGTTTTCGGACACCACCACCTGTTTTCGGGCCATTGCGCCAATGCCAATGGCCACCGTCTGGGGGGGGATGATTTCCAGCACCTCAAGGACCACCCCCGAACCGGGCAGGACACTGCCCGTGTTGGACACCACCACGGTGGCGCTGTGCAGGTTTTCCGGGGTGATTTTGTCCCTGGCCGCCGTGGCCGCCCAGTGTTTCCGCGCCTCCTGCGGGATTTTCGGCAGCCGTGCCGGGCCGAAAAAGTTCCAGAGCAGCCGCCACAGGATGCGCAGATCCCCCCGGCACAACCGGCGCACGCTGTCGCCCACACCAGCCTCGCGAAGCAGCATGTCAAGGTCGGTGTTCGCCGCGCGGCGCTTCAGATCCTCCATGGCCGCGCACACCCCAATCAGGCCCATGCCGCCCACGTCCCGCACCACGGGGGTGAACATTCTGCCGTCCCGCGAACGGTAGGGAATGGCAATGTTGATCTCCTCGAAGAGAGTCAGCACCCCAACCGCGGAGGCCCTGCTGTAATTAATGTGGGCGTTCATTTCAGGGGCGGCCTGAAGTCCGTCCGCAATGAGTTTAAGCAACAGGGAGTTGATGGTTATCCTCACGCCGGCGAAGGCGGGATCAGTTTTCAACCGGGCCGCCAAATCCATCAGTCCGGTGATGTCCGCCTCCACCATCACGGCGGCATGGGGGACCGTTTGCCACCCTTCAAGTGTCTTATTGGCCACCACACGCCGTTGGATGTCAAACACAGAGGTGTGAAATGGGCGGGTCGGCTGGAAATTCATGAAAAACACTCCAAAGGGGCGAAATTGGAACCACCAATAAGCGTATTTGCGCTCGCGTCTTCAGATAATCGGCGCTTTGGAGCCACCAATTTAAAAAACTATAAAGTATTGGATACTGTAACTGCAAGTGCTGGGGAAAATAGGGTTCTCTTTCAGCGGGTGATTGGGGGATTGGGTTTGAATCCGTTTCCGAAAAAAGGCACGCTAATGAAATATGAACCGCACATATTCAAAATGGGTAAAGGGCATGTGTTTTCAGCCATTCTCAACAGCACGGTGTGTCCTTGTGTTGGTATTGGCCCTTTTCGCGGCGGCGCACAGCGACGCCGTCAACGGCAAAGTCAGTGTCCACAATGGCGCGCCGGTATTTTTCTTTGACGGCAGGCCGCACACCGGATTGTCTTACATGACCTATGTGGGAAGCGGTTCGCTGGGTTTGGACGGGGTTCCCCTGCTTGCGCGGTATACCCGCGGCATGGCGGACGCGGGGTGCGGCTTGTTCACCTTTGTGGTGGACTTGGGGGGGCTCTATGGATACACGCAAACCGTCTGGCCCGAACCAGAGCGCTGGGATTTTTCCATGGTGGACGCCTCGGCGCGGATGGTGCTGGATGCGGCGCCGCCGGACGCGAAACTGATCATCCAGTTGTACATTGACACGCCGGAATGGTGGAACAACAGCCACCCGGGGGAGATGCTTCAGCTCAGCAACGGCACGCCGGATTTCGGTGAGAAACTGTTTGCCCTGCCCCGAAAAGACAATCTGCCCTGCATGGTTTCACCCGCGTGGCGCGAGGCGGCCGGGGGCGCGGTGCAAAAACTGATCGAGCATGTCGATGCGTCGGACTATGGCGCGCGGGTTGCGGGCTACCAGGTCAGCGGGCAGAAAACCCAGGAGTGGTACCACTGGAGCATGAACTGCCAGGAACTGGGGGATTACAATCCCGCCATGGAGGCGGCCTTCCGTCACTGGCTGGCGGAACGGTACCACACGGATGCGGCGCTTCGCGCGGCATGGCATTCAGAATCGGCCACCCCCGGCACCGCGCAGATTCCCCCAAAGGAGGCCCGGTACGGCAACCAGAAGGCCACTTTCCGCGATCCCCCCCGCGAGCAGGCCGTGATTGACTTCCACCGCTTCTGGTCTGATGTGATGGCGGACACCATCATTTACTTCGCGGACATCGTCAAAAAAAGGACGGGCGGGAACAAGGTTGTGGGCGGGTTCTACGCCTACACCTTCGAGTTTGCCGAGCTGGTGGAGGACGCGGGCCATCTGGCGCTGGGCAGGCTGCTTGCCTCGCCCGCGCTGGACTTCATCATGATGCCCAGCAGCTATCACCGGCGAAACCTCAACGGTGGCCAGAGCGTGTTCCGCACCCCGGTGCTTTCCCTGGTCACCCACGGGAAAATGCTTTGGAACGATTTTGACGCCGCCAGCTTCAAATTTTACGAAAAAGACCAGAAGGCGCTTGCTCCCTGGGCGGATTCACTGGGGGTGACGCGGACGCCCGACGAATTTGTGTGGATGTTCCGGCGCGAACTGGGCAACGCGCTTGCCTACGGCGGGAACATGGTCTATTTTGACCTGCACGGCGGCTACTATGACGATCCGGCCATCCTCCGGGGCGTGGCTGAATGTGGAAAGGTCCGCGAGGATGCGCTCGCGCGGGACCGCGCCTCCTCGGCGCAGATACTAGCCGTGGTGGACGAGGACTCCCAGCATTTTTTAACCTTCCGCAATCCGGTGTCGCGCAAACTGCTCATTGAACAGGTGGCGGAACTGCCCTTCACCGCACCATTTGACACGGTGCTCCTTTCAGATTTGGGGGGGATTCCACTTGAACGTTACCGTCTGGTGCTGATGCTGAACGCCTTCCGACTCGACGGGGAGCAACGGCGGGTGGTGGACGAAAAACTGAAGCGGGACAACCGCATGGTGGTGTGGCTCTATGCGCCGGGCTTGTTCCAGGGGGACGGGACGGCAATGGACCCGGTGGGAATCGCCGAGGTGTCGGGCATTGTTGCCACGCCCTCCCCCAGGCCGGAGGGTGCTCCGGCGGCGGTCCTTGCCCCGGCTTTTTCCGGCGGGATGGACAGCCTGTCCATCCCGTTGCTGCAGGCGGAACAGTTTGTTGTGGCCGATTCGGGGGCGGAATGTGTCGCCCGGAACGGGGAGCAAACAGTCATCTGCTTGAAGGAGTTTCCGGGCTGGACATCGGTGCTGGCGGGTGCCGCGCCGTTGCCCAGGCAGACCCTGCGTGAACTGGCGCGCCGCGCGGGTGTGCATCTCTACCATGAGAATCCAGACGACAGCGTCTACGCCAACGGCAGTTATCTGACCGTTGCGGCATCCACCGGGGCGGGACGCCGTACGCTTTATTTGCCTTTTGACGCCGCCGTTCACGATGCAATCACCGGGGAGGTTCTTTGTGAAAACTCGCGGCAGTTCACCGCCGAGTTCAAATCCATGGAGGTACGCATTTTTGAGATCAACAGGGAGGGGCTGCGGAAAGTCAGTACTCCATAATATACGGGGCCTTGAAAGCACCGCCAACGGGAATCACTGTTCCATTCACGGTGAATGTGCCCAGCCACGTCCCGTCATAGTTGTCCATGCGCCCGTCCTCGTCCACGTCACCCGCCTTGCCCAGGAAGGCCAGTTGGGCGGTGACACCCGTGACGGTCGGCGGCGCATCCTCCGTGGTGTGCAGTTCCATCTTTCCGTCCGGGAACACCACCCCGGTCAGGGGGAAGGGACCGACGGAAAGCAGGCCCGCCATGGCGGCAATTTCTGGATTGGCGGCGGCCAGGCCGCCCAGGGTCAGCAGCAGATCATCCCCCAGCACGCAGGACAGGTCGAAAGTTACCGACCCGGTGACCAGGGATTTGCTGAAGAGGATGCCGTCTGAATTTTGCTCAAGGGTGAGCGTCATGGCGCAGTCTTTCATCACCTTGAGATCGCCCGCGCCGACCGAATAGAGCCCCTCATGGGTTCCCGTCACATCAAAGGCGGGCTGGAGTTCCGGGCACCCGGAAAGGGCGGCGGCGGCCAAAACCAACAGGGCGGAAAAGGCGGAACGTTTGCATGTCATGGGGTTGTCTCCACAAATGTGTTGTTACAACCTTACCCATGGTAAACGAAAACGTTTCGCAACATGAGGCCGCCGCAGGCCTGGTTTAGGGCTTGTTTTTCATCAGCCACACCTCGGCCACCTGGCATCCCCGGCCGTTTCCGCCCCTGCCCGGCGCCTGCATCCAGGTGAGGGTGAGGCTGCCGTCGGCGGTGGCGCCTTGGGGGATCTCAAATTCGAGGGGCGCGGGCGGATTCGGTTTTTCGATTTGTGGATGCACCTCCAGCCCGTCGGCACTGAGTTGGATGGTGCGCTCCATGGAGTCTCCCGCGTAGACGACGCGCACGGTGTAGCCCGCCTCCGGGTCCAGTCCCCCATAGCGGGCCTGCAGGGGGGACTCATAACGGCTTTCCGCGTAGCGGTTCCAGGAGATCTTGAATCCGTGCTCATAGTCACGGCCCATATTGGGTTCGGACTTGAACTCCGGATCCGGATAATGTTCAGCACTGCGCAGCAGGTGCGAATGCGGCGAAGGCACCCCCAGCTCGTCATAGAACCCGCCCGGTCCGGGATTCTTCCAGTCAACGATGCCGTTGACCGCCTCCAGCCTGGCCCGTTCCGTCGGCAGGGCGCGTATTTCCCCAAACTTGGCCAGCAGCCAGATCCGGTCGTTCAGCGGCAAATCGATCAGGTCCAGATTGCCGCCCCGGCCTGAGTTGATGGCCTGGTACTTGGGCGCGCTCAACTGCATGCGCACGCTTTGGTACAGCGCCTCCGCCAGTTCGAAGACCCGCGCCCTCAGCTCTTCCGCGGCGGGTTCATCCACGGCGCGCATAAGCGCCGCCTCCGCCTTGTCCAGCGCGTGAAGCGTGCCGGTTGTTCCGGCCTGCCGCAGCGCGTCCATCGCCTCCTGTTCCAGCAGGGTTTCATAATGCAGCCGCCGCTGAACGAGCGCGTCGTAGTAGGCGCGGTAAAGGGCCTGCTGGAAGCGCCAGTTGAGCTTCATCTGCGGCGTGGCGTTCCGCTCCATCTCCTGGAACTGCGCCAGTGTGACGGGCACGCACTCATTTGACGCGAGCGGTCCGGTCCAGTTGCGCTCAAGCGCCAGGAGCCCCTGGGCAAAGGAGTCCGCGGCGTCCGGGCTGATGAAATAGCGGCCGTACTCGCGGAGTATGCCGTCCACGGGGGCGGCCGAATCCCAGCCGAGGCCGCTCCACACGGTTTTGTTCACATCATCATTGCATCCCTCGGAATAGGTGAGGAATCCGATGGTCCCCTCCTTGAACATCTGGTAGATGCGGGCGTACTGGGTTGGGCGTGGATTGACAGGTTCGCGCTGTTCCGTGATTGCGAAGGCATAGTCCCAGTCGGGCACGGGAAACTGGCACTGGATGGTGTGGGTGATGTCG
>JBHEKP010000056.1:0-32310 GCA_041859375.1 Candidatus Hydrogenedentales bacterium
AGAATCACTGGATGGGTCTCAATGGGTGAAAAACGCACAGATTGCCCCAGGAGCCACGATCGACTCCCAGGATGGATAGGAACACGGCTTTGCACGCCAAAAATTTAGTTGGATAGTGTGGGTTTAGCCGTTTTGGGCAGTGAATACACTCGAATATCAACCAGAGACGGAAAATACAATTATATTTTCGAATTATATTTCTGAAGTTAATGAAATGTGATGATGTGCAAATTATTTATCGTTAAGAGCCTGCATTATCCGTAACTTTTCAATAATATTGTTTAATCTTTTTAGAATCTCTTCCTCATCCGCTTTTTTCTCATCAGCCAGTTTTTGCGCCTCAACAGCGAAGTGAAAGGCTGTTTTGGTGAGAAATTTCAGCGAATTAAACTTTTCCCCAGGTGTGTTTGCAAGGCGTTGTATATGTTCATTTATCTTATTGGCGATTTCTTCTGTCTTTGCGGGTGTCTGATACACCGGGAACGTAAACCGCGAGTTGTCTATTGTGAGCTCGATTGTTTTCTCCTCGCTCATTCCTGACACCCCTCCTGCAATGCGCGCGCCATTTCAAGCAAATGCCGGGCATGTTCAGCCGCCTCTGTGTTTTTCTTTTTCAGAGACTCATTCTCCTCAATGATCAGGGACAGGCGATCATAAGTTTCCTGAAGCGCCTGGTTTTGCCGCTCAATAACCCAGTAATCCTGTTGGATCCGATCCCGTTCCCGTGATTCCTCGGCGGCCTCGGCGCGCAGGCTGGACAAGTTCTTTGCGACATCCGCCAGGACGCCGTCTATGAGATCGAGATGCGATTTTATCAGGGGGTTCATGGGGAATCAGCGCAACACCGCGCCACACTCCTTCTCCAGGCGCTTGAGTATCTGCGCCATGGCCTTCTCCGTGTCCTTGTCTGTCAGGGTGCGTTCAGGCGACTGGAACACAAGGCTGAGGGCAACGCTTTTCTGTTCTTCCGTCAGGGGTTTGCCGGTGTAAATGTCAAAAATTGACACCTCCCGGAGAAACTCGCCGCCATTTTTCCGCGCGATTTCCAGCAGGGTTCCCGCCGGCACGTTCCGATCCACCACAACAGCAAGGTCACGCAAGGACGCCGGGAACGCCGGAATCGCCGCAAACTGGGGAATCTCGCCCACATGCTGGAGCAATCCGGATATGTCAATGTCGCAAAGGAACACATCAAAGGGGATGTCACGGTCCTTGAGCACCGCCCTTGCCACCTTGCCCATGTAACCGACCTTTTTGCCGTCCATGAGCACCTTGGCCCCCATGCCCTTCTGGAAAACCGCCATCAGGTCATGGGCGGACAGGGACAGGGGGACACCGAAAAATCCCGAAACCGTCTCCAGCCAACCCTTTAAATCATAAACATCCGTGGCACGGGCCTTTTCCGCCCAATGGGCCGAATGGGCCTGTCCGGCAAGCAGAATCCCAAGATGCATCGGTTCGAAAGGCAGGTCCTCCCCTTCTTTGGGCAGGTAAACCGGGCCGAGTTCGAAGAGCGAAAGCCGCTGGGCACCCCGCTTGGCATTGTATTCAGCCATGGCAAGGAGGTTTGGAATGAGGCTTGTGCGCATGCCCGCGCAGTCCTCGGTGAGGGGATTCTGCAGGGCCACAATGTTTTCAAAGGATTCGGGAAGGCCTGAACGCCGGATTTCCGCCACGGAGGTGAAGGTCCAGCTCATGGCCTCGGTGAGTCCCTGGTTCACCAGCAGATTGCGCAGTTTGCGCACCACTTTCTGCTCCGGGGCGAAAACCTGCTCGGATTGCCGGATTTTGGGGAGGGTTGCGGGAATGCGGTCATAGCCGTAAAACCGGGCCAGTTCCTCCACCAGGTCCGTTTCCATGGACACGTCGTGCCGCCATGAGGGCACCAGAAAATCGGCGGTTGCCGCGCCGCGCACAGTAATTTTAAAGCCAAGGCGTTCCAGAATGTCGCACTGCTCATCGGCGGGCATGTCCACGCCGAGCAGTTCAAGGGAGCGCGCGAAACGCAGTGTCACCGTCCTTGAAGGGGCGGGCGCGGGATGGGCGTCGAGGATGCCGGGGGCGATGTCGGCGCCCGCCAGCTCGCGCATGAGCTCTGCGGCGCGGTTCAGGGCGTAGACGGCCATTTCCGGGTCAGCGCCCCGCTGGAAATGCTGGGCGGCTTCCGTGATCAGGTTGAGCTTGCGGGCGGTCCGGCGCACCGCCACGGGATGGAAGACGGCGCTTTCCAGGAAGACACGGGTGGTTCCCTCCCCCACTTCGCTGTCCGCACCGCCCATGATGCCCGCCACCGCCTGGGGCTTTTCAGCGTCCGCGATGACCAGCATGGTCTCGTCCAGTTTCCTTTCCTCGCCGTCGAGGGTGCGCATGTTCTCCCCCGGGCGGGCCGTGCGCACCACGATGCGGTTCCCCGCAAGCAGGTCATAGTCAAAGGCGTGCAGGGGGTGTCCCGTCTCCAAAAGCACGTAGTTTGTGATGTCCACCACGTTGTTGATGGGGCGCTGCCCCGCCGCAATGAGCCTTCCGGCCAGCCATGAGGGCGACGGGCCGACCTTCACATTCGAAAGCACCCGGCCCAGGTAGCGCGGGCATTTTTCGGCATCCTCAATCACCACCGACGAGAGGGTGTCCGCCGCCGTTCCCTTTTCCGCCACGGAAACCGCGGGGACATGCAGGGGGCGGCGGAAATACGCCGCAAGTTCGCGGGCGACGCCAATCATGCTCGCCCAGTCGCCCCGGTTCGGGGTCACCTCAATCTCGTAAATGACATCGTCCAGCCCCAGCCAGGACTTGGCGTCGGCGCCGACGGGCGCGTCCGCGTCCAGGATCAGCAGGCCGGCGTGGTCCTCGCCCATGCCGAGCTCGCGGGCGGAGCACATCATGCCCTGCGACTCAATCCCGCGCATTTTGCGCTGGCCGATGGCGAAACCGCCGGGCAGGGTGGCGCCGACCACGGCGGTGGGCACCTTGTCCCCCGCTTTCATGTTCTTCGCGCCGCACACGATTTGCAGGGGCTCCGGCCCGCCGGTGTCCGTCCTGCAGACCACCAGTTTTTCCGCGTCCGGGTGGGGTTGTATGTCGAGTATCTGGCCGATGAACACCTGGGAGATTTCCCTGCCCGGCTCGACCACCGCCTCGATTTCCAGCCCCAGCATGGTGAGCAGGCGGCCCAGTTCCTCCGCCGTCACGTCAATGTCAACGTATTTTTTCAGCCAGTTCAGCGAGATGTGCATGTCAGAATTGCTCCAGGAAGCGGGTGTCGTTTTCGTACAGGTGGGTGATGCTGCCGATGGAATGGCGCACCATGGCGATGCGGTCCAGCCCCAGCCCGAAGGCGAAACCGGAATAGGTTCCGTAGTCGTAGTTCGCGTAGCGGAACAGTTCCGGGTGGACCATGCCGCAGCCCAGAATTTCCAGCCAGCGGCTTTTCACCGCTCCGGTGTGCCGGTCCCGGGCCGTCCAGAGGATGTCCATTTCCGCCGACGGCTCCGTGAAGGGGAAGAAATGGGGCCGGAAACGCACCACCGTCTCCGGGCCGAAGAAGGTGTGGACAAACTTCATGAGCGTGCCCTTCAGGTCCGCGAAGGTCACCCCCCGATCCACCAGCAACCCCTCCATTTGCACGAACATCGGGCTGTGGGTGGCATCGTAGTCCACCCGGTACACGCGTCCCGGGATAACCACGGCCACCGGCGGCTGCGTCTTTTCCATCACCCGCATCTGCACCGGACTTGTGTGGGTGCGCAGCACCACGCCAGGTTTGACAAAAAAGGTGTCGTGCGAGTCGCGGGCCGGATGGTCCGCGGGCGTGTTCACCGCATCGAAATTATAGTATTCCGTCTCCACATCGGGGCCGTGGGCAATCTGGAAACCCATGTCCGTGAAAATGTCCACAATCTCAGCCGTCACCTGGTTGATGACGTGCATGTGGCCCTTTTGCGCGCCCCGCCCCGGCAGTGTCCAGTCGCAGGCCTCCTTTTCGGCGGTCCGCGCCTCCGCTTCCTGCTCCAGCGCGGCCTTGCGGGCGTCGAGCGCCGTGGTGACAGCCTCCTTCACCTGGTTGGCCACCTGCCCCACCAGGGGCTTTTCCTCGGCCGGCAGCGCGGCCAGCCCGCGCAGGATGTCGGTGACCCTGCCCTTCCGGCCCAGGTACTGCACCCGGATCTCTTCCAGAGTCTTCAGGTCGGCGCATGCCGACACCTCCGACAGCGCCTCCCGCTCCAACTGCAACAATTGATCTTTCATGAAAATGTTCCTGTTTGAGAACCGTCCCGGTCCTGCCGGCCTGTATTGCCGGCCGGAACGGCGGGATTCCGATTGTTCATTCAAAAAGCGCGCGGCCGACACGGACCTGGGTGGAGCCCTCCTCGACCGCGATTTCAAAATCATCCGTCATGCCCATGGACACCTCGGGCAGCCCGTGGGCGTCCGCCAGGGACTTCAACCGACTGAAACAGGGCCGAACCACCGATTCCGGCGCGTCAAAGGGGGCCATGGTCATGAGCCCCTCCACCCGCAGGCGCGGAAACGCGCGCAATGCGTCCAGAACCCGCCCCAGATCCGGCGGGGAAAACCCGTGTTTGGACTCTTCGCCGGTGACATTCACCTCCACCAGCACCGGCATACCGCGGCCTGTCTCGTCACAGCGCATGTCCAGCGCCTCCGCCGCCTTCACCCGGTCCACCGCGTCAAAACAGGCGAACAGCTCCGCCACCTCGCGGGCCTTGCGCGTTTGCAGGGGCGCTATCATGTGCCACCGGATGTCCTTGGGCCCGTTTTCAATCTTTGGGCGCGCCACCTCAATCCGGTTTTCCCCCATGTCCGAAACACCCAGTTCCCGGAGAATTTTCACCTCGGCCAGCCCCACCGTCTTGGTTACCGCAACGATGCGGATCCCGGCCGGGTCACGCCCCGCGCGGGATGCCGCGGCGGCAATCCGGTCGCGGATGCGGTTCAAGTTTTCTTTAATCCGGGCATGCACGGCGGACACCTTTGTAAAGGGAAAAAAACGGAGCCATAGAATAACGCCTTGACCATGCCCCGTGCAAGAAGCGCCCGCCGGATTGGGCGAAAAATGCGGAAGCCGGGCGGTTCCGCCCGGCCCCAAAATACGTTATTCCGCCGCGATGCCGCGCGGGATCAAAGAACCTTTTTCGCGTTGGACTCAAGGATGCGCTGTTTCACATCCTCGGGCATGCCCCTGCAGATTCCCTCCTCCTTTCTCCGCTCAAGCGCCTTGAGCTCGGAAATGGAAAGCGGAATTTTTCCCTCCTGCTTGTATTTCATGATGAGGTCTGAAGCCTGATCCCAGACTTCCGCGCTTTCCCAGCGCGCCTTGTCGAGCAGCGCCACCGCCTCGATGTAACGCTGCTGTTCATGGAGTTCGGCGGCATCCAGCAAAAGAACGCGCGCCACGCCCTCCTTCTCGCCCACAATGCCCCATATGTTCCTGGCTTCATCGCGGAGTTTTTTCGCCTCGGCGCGTTTCTGCTCGGCCCCCGCCGGATCCGACGCCCCTTCGGCCTCCCTGAGGGCGGCCTCGGCCCGCTGCTGGACCATCATGGCCTCGTTCCGTTTGATGAAGCGCGGCGCCACGTCGGTGGTGAGATCGCTGTCGGGGAACCGCTTCATGTAGTCCTTCCACCCCGCCAGCGCCTCCTCGTACTGTCCGTTGAGTTCCTGGCAGATGAAAAGCTGGCGCGGCACCCAGCGGTCATGGGGCTGGCGGATGGCCTCACCCAGATACTTCACCGCATTGGGGTAGTCCTTGAGTTTCTGCTTGTACACGGCGAAGCCGAGATCAAAGTAAACCTTGTAGTTGCGCGGATTTTTCCGGATGCCGTCCTTGAGGAACTCGATGGCAAGCTGGTAATACCGCTCCTTCTCGCCCACGCAGGCCTGGTAACGCCCGTCCCACTCCCGCAGGGGCCAGGGAGTGTCCATCATTTTCGCCGTGGCGTTGTAGGAGATGTGCCACGCGCCGATGAGGTATGCCTCGATGAAATGGGGATCCAGGGTGGTGCAGGTTTTCATCAGGGCTATCATGCGGTGCATGTTGCCCTGGTGCCAGTAGCGGTCCACCTGTATCCAGAGGAAATTGGCCGCGACCTTGCGGAAGCCGAAAAAGACGTTGAACACGCCCACGCCGCTGGCCTGCGCCTCGGCGTACTGGATGTCCATCGCGAAACGCAGCTTGCGGTCCCGCGCCAGGCTGAGAAACTCAGTCCTCGCCCCCGCAAGCTCCCCGCTCCGGGCAATCCGCCACAGGCTGGCGTCGTTTTCAATCCGTCCGGAGGCGGCCCCAAGGGGGCTCACCCCGCCCTCCCCGTCTTTTGCCGGCCCAATGAGTCCGGCCAGTTCGCCGGCTTCCCGGTTGCAGCGTTCGAAGAGTTCCCTGTCCTTGTATTCCCCGTCATCCTCCTGGAAAAGGCGCTCATTCACCGCGGCGGCAAGCATCCAGCGGTAGAAGGCCTCGGATTCGCGGAGCTGGCGCACCCGCGCGCCCTGCAGGGCGCCAAGGGCGACGAGCAGCAGCAGCACAAGCACAAGCAGTGGCAACCGGCGCCTGTTCATGGATTACAGCTCCTTGCGCCAGAAAATGATCCAGGACAGGACAAACCCGGCCAGGGCGTATGCCAGGCCGTAGGCCATGAGGTTTGGAATCAGCACGTCCGTGGGGGGGTCGTTGGGCTGCCCGTTCACGATCTGCTCCGCGAGGCTGAAATTTTGGAGGTTGGGGAGCACGTTGTAAAGCACGTTGGCCATCTGGCCAATCATTTCGTCGAGCCAGTTGCCCGTCTGTCCGGCCCGGTTCTGCACGTCCTTCAGGTATTCGGTGAGCGTGCCGGTGATGTAGATGAACAGGCCGCCGATGGTGGGCACCACCGAGGAGGTGGCGGCGCATGAGACGGCGAAGGTGAAGGCGCTGACGATGAGGAACTCAAAATAAGTGAGCAGAAGCGACCAGAGCAGCAGGGTGGGCATGACCTGCTGGCGGATGTAGAGGGCGACGAAGAACAGCAGGCCCATCAGCGCCAGGTTGACGATGATGATGAACTGCGCCCCCAGGAATTTGCCCAGCAGGTACTGCACCCGGCGCACCGGCTTGGAGAGGATGGTGTAGATGACCTTGTTTTCAATCTCCCCCGGCACCACCGAGGCCGAGACGAAAATGGTGATCAGCATGCCGAAGATGGAGATGGTGGCCACGCAGATGTCCTTGATCAGCTTCATGTCCACGTCGGTTTCCGCGGTGGGATCAAGGAAGGCGGAAATGAAGCTTGATCCGAAAATGACGAGCAGGCTGAGGATGAGGAATCCCAGCAGCGTCTTCTTTCGGATGCCCTCACGGTAGGTGTACACCGCGATGCACCAGGGCCCCCGGAAAAATTCAAACAGTGAATTCATGCACTCTGCCTCCGAACGGCCTCGGCCGCGCCGACCACGCGCACAAAGAGCTCCTCAAGGGTTTCCCGGCGCGGCATCACACTGACAAGGTTAAGCGAGAGGGACTTGCACACGGCCATCGCGTCATAGGCGGTCATGTTTGCGGGGACGCGCACCTTGGCGCGCCCGCCCACCCGGTCCTCCAGCGAGAGGCCCGCACCGGCCAGTTTCGCCGCCGCGTCGTCGTCCATACCCTCGATTTCCACGACATTCTCCCGGAGCAGCAGCAGCTCGTCCAGGTTGCCCTGGGTCTGCAGCACGCCCTGGTAAAGGATGCCGACACGGTCACAGATCAGCTCCACCTCCAGCAGTTCATGGCTGGAGATGAGCAGTGTTTTTCCCTCGTCGCGCAACCCGGCGAGGATGTCGCGGATTTCCTTCCGCGCGATGGGGTCGAGGCCCGTGGTGGGCTCGTCCAGGATGAGGATGCGCGGGTCGCTGATGAGGGCCTGCGCCAGGCCGATGCGCTGCCGCATGCCCTTGGAATAGCCCCGCAGCAACCGCCTGCGGGCGTGGGTCATGCCGACCTGCTCGATGACCTCGTCAATCCGTTTGCGCAGCCGCGCGCCGTGGAGCCCGTAAAGTTTCCCGTAATAGGCCAGAATCTCCTCGCCCTTCAGGAAGTCCGGATAATAGGCGCCCTCCGGAAGGTAGCCGATGTCGCGTTTCACCCTTGCGGAGGCCACGTCCTTGTTGCCGAATATCTCGATGTGGCCGCCGGTGGGAAAGATCAGACCCAGCATCATCTTGATGGTGCTGGTTTTTCCGGAGCCGTTGGGGCCCAGATACCCGAAGATTTGGCCCTCAATGACGTCGAGATTAAGATCCTTGAGGGCGTGCACGTCCTGGCCGCGCCGCGCGCCCTCGTAAATCTTTGACAGGTTGTGGGTTTTAATCGCAATGGACACTTGTTTGGTCCTCTCCTGTCAGACGGAGCCCTGCGCGGGGATTGGGAAGCGAGGACGGTACCTCACTCCAAGCACCCGCCCCCGGGCCCGGCTTGTTCCGAACCACAAAATTACCGGGACGGCGGATAATATCAAATCCGCGCGGTGTTTGTAAAAGAAAACCGGCGAAAGGGTTATCCCGCGGCGTCCAGCGCGGCGGCCACCTCCTCGTAAGAGGGGACATGGCCGTCCCAATGGGCGGTGATCCTGCCGTTGCGCAGCAGGATGAGGCGGAAAGGATCGTCCCCCCGGAGGTTGAAATACAACAGGGGCCGGTCGCCAAGGGGATGCATCGCAAACTGGGGAAGCGTTGCCGACTTGAACCGTTCCAGATCCCCCGGTTTTTCCTCATAGCAGAGGGAAACCATCTGGGGCACGCCCGGCTGCATCGAGAGATCGTTCAGCGCGGGAACCTTGGCCATGCATTCCTCGCAGGTCATGCTCAGCACGGGGATCAGATAGTCCCCCTCCCCGAGGTTTACAGGGCCAAAAACGGTGTCCACCGTGAACTGGCCAAAGTCAAAGGCGTCCCCCCCGCCGTTTTCCGTCATGACGGGACCGGCCGCCTCAATGCGGGGAAGGGCATACCCCACCGCCCCCGCGCCGATCAAAAGGGTGAGCAGCACTTTGACAACCGGGTAGAATCGGGACGGGCCGGATGGAGGGGGCGCGCCTGCGGGCCTAATCATGAACCATGCCGCCCCCGCCAAGACGAACATCAGGAGGTTTTTGGCCAATGACACCGGCGGGCTCATTTTCAGGAGGGGAAAGCAGCCGCAGTCCTCAAGGCCGTGAAACACCCAGGCATAGACAATCAACGCGGAAAAGAAAACCAGCATGGCCTCAAATGCGGCCAAAACGAGCCCGCGCAGTCGCAACCCCGACACAAGCGACATTCCGAGGGCCATTTCCACGAAGAGTGTCGCCAGCGCGGCCCAGGGAAGGAATGCCTTGTCTTCAATCACCTTGTAAGCGGACATCTGCACGGCGAAATGATTGATGTTCAATGCTTTGGGCAGGGCGCCGGCAATCATGTACACCCCGAGGAATACTTCAATCCCACGGGGCAGATGACGGATTTTTACAATGGACTGAACCAGACTGTTCATTGGAATCGTCTCGGAAGCGGTGTTGACGCATGCTTTTTACAACACACCCTACCAGACTTTGAAATCATCCGGCAAACAGCGCCGTCCATCAAAGTCACCTAATTTTCGGCAACCGGGGCAAGGGGCAGGAAAACGGTAAGACGCGCCCCGGTTTTTCCGCCGGTTGTGTTGTCCGCCGTTATTGTGCCGCCGTGCATCTCGACAAGCTTTCGGGTAAGGGCCAGCCCGAAACCGTGCCCAAGCGTGGTTTCATGCATCTCTGCGGGGGGCTCCTTGTGGAAGAAATCCTCAAAAATGCGCTCGCGGTCCTCGTTTTCAATTCCCGGACCGCAGTCGGTGATGCTGAACACCAGATGATTGGCCCCCTGGGGGCCGGCCTTTTCCACATGAGCCTTCAAATGAAGCCTGCCGCCGCTGGGGGACCAGCGTATGGCGTTGCTGAACAGGTTGTAAAGAATCTGCTTCATTTTGATTTCATCGGCGGTGATAACCGGTATTTCCGGGGCTATCGAGGTTTCAATCACAATGCCCTTTTTCAGGGCCACCCCCTTTGCGATGACAAGGATGTCCTTTACCAGATCATAAAAATTGATCTCTGACGGGGTGATGCGCAGTTTCCCGGATTCAGTCTTCGCCAGATCAAAAATATTGGACATGAGGGAAAGCATCTCACGCCCGCTTTTATGCACGCGCTCCAGCGCCAGCCTGGCCCGCTCCTCCCCCTCGGGCACAAAGGAAGCAAGCATCTCCGAGTATCCCATGAGGGAATTCAGGGGGGCCCGCAGCTCATGGCCGACGCTTGCCAGAAGCTGGCTTTTGGCAAGGAGGGATTCCTGCAGGGCGTCGTGGGACTCCAGTATTTCCTGTTCCTGTTTTTTCTGGTCGGTCACGTCCTGCTTGATGGCGACAAAGAAGGCGACTTTCCCTGAATTGTTCAGGACCGGCGTGATGGTGGTGAATTCATGGTGGAGGCTGCCGTCCTTGTAGCGGTTGATAATCTGCCCCTGCCAGACCTTTCCCGACACGATGGTGTCCCACATTTCCCGGTAAAAAGCGTCCTCATGGGCGCCGGACTTCAAAATACGGGTTGAATTCCCGATGATTTCCTCCTCGGTGTATCCGGTTATCCTGTAAAAGCTGGGATTTGCCCAGGTTACTTTCCCCGTGGCATCTGTTATCACGATAATGTTTGCGGCGGTGTACAGGGCGGTGCTGTGGATTCTGAGCCGCTGCTGCACGTCCTCGATGGTGGTGAGATCCCGCAGGGTGAGCAACAGGTCTGTCTGGTTTCCCGCACGCATTTCCTTTACTGACAGTTCAACGGTCTTTTCCCGTCCGGCCCGGTCCCAAATTTTGAATTTGCGGCCCCCGCCGTCGCTTTGCTCGCCGAGCCATTGCAGACGCTGGAGCAGGGAATGCTCCTGGGTGGAGTCGGGCAGCGGCAGGTATGCGTCCACCGGTTTCCCAACCCCTTCGTGTGAGAGCACGCCCAGGAGTTTGGATGCCGCGGGATTGATAAGGGTTATCATGCCCTCGCTGTTGGTGATGATGATTCCATCGCCGACGGTGTCCAGCACCAGTCGAAGCCGCTGGCGGTCAAGTTCAACCTCAATATTGTCCTTTAAGTCAGCCGAAACCACTTCTGAAAAGACGAGAACCCCTTCGATGTTCCCCGATTCGTCATACCGGGGCGCCGCCAGCCAGCGTATGGCGTCAAGGCACCCCCCCGGACCGATGCTGAAGTCATAGTCCAGATGCTCGATTGTTCCCGAGGAAAGGCAACGGTTGTATGCATCCTTCCAGAGGTTGTAGTCCTCCGGGAGCACCTCCTCGTGCGGACGGCCCAGCACCATTCCCTCGGTGAGGGCGTAAGCACGCAGCCAGGAATCACTCACAGCCACATAACGCAGTTGGCGGTCAAGCAATGCAATGGGTTTGGGAAACTGGTTGATAAAGGTGCGAATTCCCATGATTGCGCCCATACGCAGGGAACTTTGGGGGTTGCCGCGTGAACGCCCGGGTGATGAAGAGTCCCCCGGGTTTTCCCGCTGGATTCCGCCTGTGTCAGCAATTTCAGCCATTCACGTCACTCCTGTCCCCAAAATATGCCATTTTCACCCAATCTGCACTGCCATACAGTTGAAAACCGGTTACAGGGGAAAACGCACACATTAAATAATACAATTTTTCTGCCATCACTTTTTTTTCATAAACAGAATACGGGGTTGCCGCTATTCCGGCCGGTTAAAAAGAGCGCCCCATTAATTTCAGGATGTTTATAGTGGGAGGACAAGAGGAAATTTAACGCATGTTCCCGTTTGGTCTGCGGGGACCTCGGGAAAGGAAACGAACCAGCATGCCCAGGGAAGCCAGCACAAAACCGATCACCACGCAGGCCACCCCGCCAAAATACGCCCCAACGGCCCATTGACTTTTTCCCAGAAGGCCGTTGACAAACACAAAAATCAAGCCGATTACCGTCAGGGAAACGCCGGTCAGGGTGAGATCCGCACGGGGGGTATTTTTTGTATGCCCTTTGTCAGGAGATTCCTCACGCACCAGGTTTTCAAATACCCGCAACAATTCCGGTTTTTCCTCGGCTTTTTCCAGAATTGCCATGCGGACCCGGTGGTCGAGCCAGGCACGAAAAATGGACCTGAGAAAAATGGAGGCGACTATGACCAATGCCACCAAGACGGGTATGATAAAGGCTGAGGCGCGCATTTTCGGGCTGTTCCTAATTTCAAGGACATTATATGCCGCCGGACGGGTTTGAAGGCAATCCTCTCTCCCCTGTTTTGGGGCGAAACCGCAAGAAGCCCCGTCAAGTCTATTTTTACAGGATATTGAGAGACAATGGTTTACAAGAGTGTTGCCACAGCAGCGTTTATTGCGCTGGCCATCCAAATCTTCGCGGTGGGGATTTTAGCGCCCCGCCTGCCCCAGGAGGTGTGCCGGCCCGGGGTGCAGGAATTGCGCACCTTTACCATTCCCGCCGCTCCGGCCTTCCGGGTGCAGAATTCGGACGGCACCGTGCGCATTAATGCGGGTACAGGTGAGGAAATTGAGGTTACGGCGGATATTCGGGCTTACACAATGACCACTGCGATGGATGCCATCGCCACCCAGTACCTTTCCTCGCTGTTTCAAATTAAAACAGACGCCGCGATGGTGAGTTTGGTGACAGAACCAGTTGAGCGCCCCGATGAACTGGACTTGCGTGTGGATTACACCATCACTCTGCCCGCCGGAAGTGATGTCGCCGTGGAGGTTTCCAACGGAAACGTCTGGATCGACCAGGGGTTTTCCCAAATCACGGTGGAGGGCAACAATTCAGACATAGAAATTGTTAGATCCGAAGGGCCGGTGCTTGCCAAAAGCACCAATGGCAGGATTCGGCTTTTGGAGGCGAACGCGGAAACGACCCTGGAAACGGTAAACGGCAACATACAGGTGGGGGTGCATGGCGGCACCCTTCAGGCTTCCACCATAACCGGGATGATAAACGCTTCATTAACTGACGCGGGGGTAAAGGCTTGTGACTTGACCTCGCTGAACGGAGGTATTACACTGGTCATGCCGGAGAGTTTTTCGGCCGAGATAAGCGCCACCACGGGACGCGGCAATGTGCGTGTTGATCCCGTGCTGCAGTTCAGCAAGGGTGTGTCTAAGCGGCGCACCCTGCTGGGCGTGACGGGCGACGGCGCCACGAAGCTCTCCCTGAACTCCATGAACGGCGACATAGTGCTTCAAAGGAGCGCCTCATGACCACGAAGGAAGCTGTGAGTGTCCTGCCGCTGGCCGGTGAACTTTCCGGCGGTGAGGAAGTGTCCGACCTGGAACTGGTCAACCTGACCAAGCAGGGTGACAGGAGCGCCTTTTCCGAACTGGTGCGCCGCCACCAGCAGGTTGTGTTCAATGTGTCCTACCGGTACATGCGCGACATGACGCAGGCGGAGGACATGGCGCAGGAGGCGTTTCTGAAAGCCTACCGCCTGCTCAAGGGGTTCCGGGGAGACTGTAGTTTCCGCACCTGGATGTACCGTGTCACGTCGAGCGTGTGCCTTACCGAGCTCAACCGCCGGAAACGGCGGGGTGAGGTGGAATTCGGCCCGCAGCATGACATGATGGACGCCGCGGACGGGCAGGAAAGCGGTGACGTGCTGGAGCAAATCCGCCGGTGCGTGGTGAAGCTTTCCGACCGGTACGCCACCATCATCACGCTTTATTATCTCAACGGCACTTCTTACGAGGAGATTGCCCAGGCGATGGAGATTCCCCTGGGCACACTGAAGACCTGGATGTTCCGGGCCAGGAAACAGTTGCGCAAAATCGTGGAAAAGGAACTGGCACCCCATGGATGGATTTGGTGAAAAACAGGACAGGCTGGACGGGCTGATTGCCCGCGCGCTTCAGGGCGACCCCCAGCTCAAAGCGCCCGTGACGCTGCTGCAGGGTGTTGAGGAGCGTCTTCGCATCGCCGAACTGCGCGATCGCGAACAGCGGCGCTTCCGTTATTCCATGGTCATGTTTGCCTCCATGGCCGGGGGCGCGCTCTTTCTCGCGGCGGCGGGCCTCTGGCTCACCAGCCTCCACCTCATTTCCAATGTGGGCGTTTCCGGGGGCAAGGGTTTCTTTGACTATTACACCACGGCCCTGGTGCTTGGCTGGGACCATTACCGGGGCGCCTACACACTGGTGCTCAGCATCCTTTTGGGCGTTGCCACCCTGGCGGCGGCCGTGCTGCCGTTGCGGAAATATTTCGGGGGCAGCCACTGAGCCGGCGGGGAGGGCCGGAACCAATTTTGACGATGATGTCAACGGCGGGCTTTTGCCCGCCATTGTTGCAAAGGGGGGGAGAAAGTTACAAACCGGCGGACAGAGTGTATTACCATGCATGCACCGGCGCAGGGCCCCGGCTGGCGGGGGAACCGGATGACGGGCACAGGGACCAATAGATGACGCGCAGACGGCAGACATCGGCATCAACCCTCCAGATAGTGGCCGCGGTTGTGGTTTTGCTTGCCGTGCTTGTCGGCATGGCCTTTATCCTCGCGCCGCGCAAGCCGGAGGCGCCGCCAAAGTCCACCGTTTCCTACGCCCCCCCCCCCACCGCCAAACCGAAACCCGCGGAGGACGACAGGGATTTTGAGCCCCTGCCCCCGCCCCGGCCTGAAAAGCCCGCGCGCGATGGGGCCGTCTCCGACGGCACGGTTCCCGCGGTTGATGAAGCATCCTCGGGATATACAATTTCCGGCACGGTGACCCGCGCTTCGGATGGAAGCCCACTGGAGAAGGCAAAGGTGGCCGCCTACCTTCTCACCGCGGAGAATCCCATCGCACGGGGCGGCGACTGGCGCGAGGGGGTGGACACGGACGCCGGCGGGGCGTTCAGAATGGCGGGGCTCGAGGCGGGTTCCTACCGTGTCGTGGTCACTTACGAGGGGCTTGTCAGATCGGAGACCGTCACGGAGGCGATAGGCCCCGAATACCCGGAGGCGGTGATTGAGGTGGCCCTGCATGAGGGAGCCAGCATCGCCGGCCGGGTCACCGTCGCAGGCTCCTCGCAGGGTGCCGCCGACGTGGCGGTGCGGTTGGAGGATGTTGATGCGGCCACCCGCACCGACGCGGACGGCCGCTATGAACTTTCCGGGCTGGCCCCCGGCGAGTACGGCGTCACATTGAACCTCCGCAACACCCCGTACCGGGCGGGAAAGACCCTGCCCTTCCAGAAGGTCACGGTAAAGGGAGCCGATGACCGCATCATCAATGTTGATTTCCAGGTGGAGTCCGCGGGGATAGTCTGGGGGTATGTGCTCACCACAAACAAGGAACCCGTGCCCAATGCGGATGTGGTGCTGTGCACCTCTGACAGCCCCCTTTCCCAAATGCTGAGCATGGCCGCCCGCCAGGAGGCGCCCGTGACCGGGAGCACCGACGAGTCGGGGTATTACGAGCTTGCGGGGGTTCCGCTGAACCAGACTTGGCGGATTTACGCCACCGCCAACTCCACCACGCCCCAGCTGGCGGATCCCTTCCTGCTGACCGCGGCGCAAAACACGGTCCGCATAGACATATACATGTTTGCCGGGTCGAATGTTTACGGCGCCGTGGAAAGCTCCAAGGGCGGGCTTGTGGAGGGGGCCGACATCATGTGCATCCCCTCGTACAGTTCCCTGCTCAGTCCCATGGAAACGCCCCAGGCGGTGCGCAACAGTTCCAGCGACGCCGGGGGGCAGTTTGTGCTGACCCAGGTGCCGCCGGGCGAATACCAACTGTTTGCCCGCAAAAAAGGGTTTAAAATCAGTGTCACCGGATTCCCCATTTACCCGGACGGATACACCGATCTGACCAATGTGCGGCTGACGCTTAACCCTGTGGATGACGGGGAGCACACCGTGTTCGGCATTGTGCTGGACGGCAACGGCGTCGGCGTTGACGGGGCGGAGGTGGAACTCACCGGTGCCAGCGCGGAGGGCTTGGAGGCGGTGGAAAGGCAGGAAACCACCTCGGGCGGCGGGCGTTTCCAGTTCGCGGGCGTGGGGTCGGGCATCTATTCACTTCAGGTGAGGAAGGACGGTTTCTCCCCGGTGACGGTGCGCAGGGTGCGGCTGAACGAGGAAAACAAGGTTGTGCTGCGCCAGACGGGCACGGTGCGCGGGGTGGTGCTGGCCAAAAAGTCACGGCAGGCCCCCCCCTCCTACTCCGTCGAGGCCTACCCCCTGGCCACAGAGGGCGGCGGACGCGCCAGTTTCATGGGCATGATGGACAACCCCTCCAATTCGATGAACTTCAGCAATCCGGACGGTTCCTTTGAACTGCGGCTGGACGCGGGCACCTACCGGCTGGAGGCGAAGTCGGACGGATACGCGCCCGCGCGCACGGAAATCCAGGTGCAGACCGGCCAGGTGCTTGAGGGGGTGGAACTGCTTCTCAACGACGAGGGCGCCAGAATATCCGGCATGGTGGCCGCGGGCGATGGCGGCAACGTGCAGGGCGCCACGGTGACGCTGATAGAGGCAGCCACCCCGGCGGAGGCCATGATGCTGCTCGGCGGTTCGGGCGGTTCGGCCACCCAGCAGATCGGCGCGGATGGGACCTTCACCTTTGAGGATCTTCCCGGGGCCGTTTATTTTGTCGTGGCCAGCCATCCCCGCTATGCGGCGGGTGTGAGTGAGATGATAGAACTGTCCGAGGGCGAGAACCGGGAGAACATCCGCATCCGGCTCGGCTTTGGCGGCGGGCTTGAGGGTTATGTTTTCCGGGAGGGGCAGGCCTCCGCGGGCGCGGTGGTCTTGGTGGCGGGCAACGGCACCACGCAAAGCGCCACCACGGACCAGAGCGGCTACTACCACATGGACGGGCTCACCTCCGGCGTCTACCAGGCGATGGTCACGGAAATCGCGGGCGGCGGCGACCTGAGCAGCATTTACGGCGCGCAGGGCGTGCAGGTGACCGTCCAGGAGGGACAGACCACGCGCCACGACTTTGGCAGCGGCGCGGGCGCGCGCATCGAGGGCCAGTGCATGCCTGGTCCGGCGAACATGCTGGGCGGCCGCGCCGTGCTGGCCCTGCCGGGCAGCAATCCCGCGCCCCTGGGCGGCGAGGCGGACCTCGGCCAGATGATGGGCCAGAGCACCGGCATCAACCCCATGGGCTCCTTCGTGATGGAGGATGTGCCGCCGGGTGAATGGCAGCTGGACATTTACTACCTTGAATTTGGCGTGCGCAACCCCGTCACTGTACGCTATGTGCACAGCCAGCCGCTGTCCGTGTCGGGCGGGGAAGTGATCCCGCTGACCATACCCGTGTCCAATTACTAGTCGGGAAAGGCGTCCATGGCCCTTATTGAACTGGAAAACCTGGAAGTCAGCTACGGCGGCCGGGAACCGGCCCTGCGCGGGGTGAGCTGCTTCATCGAGGGCGGCGCGGTGGGCCTGCTCGGCCCCAACGGCGCGGGGAAAAGCACCATCATCAAGACGCTCCTGGGTTTCATCCGCCCCGTTTCAGGAACGGCCCGGGTGATGGGCTACGATCTGCCCCGGCAGGCGCTCGAGGTGCGCCAGCGCATGGGCTACATGCCCGAGCGCGAGGCGTCCAGCCCGAAAATCAGCGCCGTCTCCTTCCTCACCTACTGCGGCCGCCTTTTTGGCATGTCGCGGGTGGACGCGATGGAGCGCACCCACGAGGTGCTGAACTATGTGGGCCTCGGCGAGGCGCGCTACCGCAACATGGAAACCTACTCCACCGGCATGCTCCAGCGGGTGAAACTGGCGCAGTCGCTGGTGCACGACCCGAAACTGCTCTTTCTGGACGAGCCCACCAACGGCCTTGATCCCGACGGGCGGCTGGAGATGCTCAACCTCATCCGTGAGATATTGTCGGCGCGCGGGGTCACGGTCATCCTCTCCTCCCATCTTCTTCCGGACGTGCAGCATGTGTGCGAGCGGGTGATCATGATCAACAAGGGCAGGGTGATCCGGGACGGGCTGGTGCGCGACCTCACCGCGCCCAAGCCGCGCAACTGCGAAATCCGGGTGCGCGACCGGGAGGCCGAATTCACCGCTCTGCTCGCCCCCATGGGCGTGCGCTGGGAGAAAATGCAACCCTCGGGCATCCTTCAACTGGACCTTCCCGAGGGCATGGAGCCCTCCGGCGTCTTCGAGGCGGCGCACCGCGCGGGCACGCAGGTGCGGCATTTCCAGCCGTCCTGCCGCTCGCTGGAGGAGGTGTTCATCCAGGCCATCGGGGAGGAGAACTGACCCATGCCGGTCTTTGAGCAAAGTTACAGGCATTACGAGGGCGGGCTGCGCCACAAGTTCCGCTGGTGGATTGTGGTGGAGCAGGAATTCCGCGTGCTCGCAAAGTCCCGGGTGTTCAAGGGGCTGGTGCTGCTGGCGGGGCTGCACTACATCGTGCGCGTCCTTCAGGTGGTCGGTTATGACGTCATCGTCCAGGATCCAAACCACCCCATGGCCGCGCTGCTCAGCCAGGTGGAGGGCCTGGTGGTCAACGCGCGCACCTTTTTCGACTTTGTGCGGCTCCAGTCGCCGCTGATGTTCATCACCCTCCTCTATGCGGGCTCCGGGATGATCTGCAACGACTTCCGGAACAACCTCATGGAGATATTCTTCTCAAAACCGCTCCGATGGTATGACTATGTGTTCGGCAAGGCGCTTGCCTTGATTTTGCTCGGGCTGGCGCTCACGGCGCTGCCCGCGCTGCTGCTGCTGCTTCAGCACGCCCTGCTGCTTCCCCGGGCGGAGGTCCTCCAAAACGCCGTCGCCTGGGGCGGGGCCTCCTTTGCCTTCTCCCTGGTTGTGGTGCTGCCCACGGCGCTGGGCATCCTCGCCTGTTCGGCGCTGCTGCCGGGGCAGAACTACGCGGCCATCACCGTGTTCATGCTGATCATCGCCAATTCCGCCATGAGCACGCTGCTGGCCGGGGCGCTGCGCGACCGGAATTACTTCATCCTCTCGCTGCCCATGGCCGTCAACCGGGCGGGACAGTACTTTTTCGGGGACAACCGGCTGCTTTTCGACCTGAACTGGCTCTATTCGCTGGCGTATGTTCTCATCGTTTGCGCGGCGTCCATGCTTGTGATCATGCACCGCGTGCGGCGTGCGGAGGTGGCCTCATGAATCCGGTCATAGAGGCGAGGGCGGTCTCCAAGTGGTTTGGCGAGGTGGTCGCCGTCAACAACCTTGAGGTGGCCATTGATCCGGGCATCACCGGCCTGCTCGGCCCGAACGGCGCGGGCAAAAGCACCTTCATCAAGCTGGCCCTCGGCCTCCACGCGCCCAGCAGGGGCGAGATCCGGGTGCTGGGCGGCGCGCCGCGCAACAACATGGACGTGCTGCGCCGCATCGGGTACTGCCCGGAAATAGACCATTTCTACGAGAACACCACCGGGTATGAGTTTGTCTACTGGCTTTGCCGCTACTGGGGGATGTCGGGACGCGCCGCCAGGAACGCCGCCGGGGAGGCCTGCGACATTGTGCGGATGACCGGCCGCATGCACGATCCCATCGAGGAATACAGCAAGGGCATGCGGCAGCGGGTGAAAATCGCACAGGCCATCGCCTGCCACCCCGAGCTGCTGTTTCTGGACGAGCCCATGAACGGCCTTGATCCGCAGGGCCGCGACGAAATGTACACACTCATCCAGCGGCTGGGCGACTCCGGCCTTTCGGTCGTCGTCAGCAGCCACATCCTTTACGAAATAGAGCGCATCACGGACAACGTGGTGCTGCTGTTCAACGGCGCGCTCATCGCCCAGGGGCGGGTGCGCGACATACGCGAGCTGATTGACAAGCACCCCCACACCATCGGCGTGAAAAGCACCGAGCCGCGTGGGCTGGCGGCCGAATTCGTCCGGGACCCGGCCACCCTGGGCGTGGAGGTGAAGGCGGACACGGTCACCATCCGCACAACCGATCCCAACGGCTGTTATGAAAAACTAAACGGGCTGGTGGTTGCGGACCGCTGCGGCATAACGGGCATCGAGTGCGCGGACGACAGTCTTCAGTCGGTTTTTGACTATCTCACCAAATGAGCGGGAGCGAGAATTCCCAATGACGGAAAACAAGACAGCGGACATCCTGCTGGATCCGGCGCGGCGGCCCGTCCGGGCGGGTTATGCCAACGCCGTCGCCGGGAGCGCGCTCCACGCGATGAGCATCATTCTCCGCCGGAAGCGTTTCGCCCTGGCGGCGGTGATTTCCTTCATGCCGGTGCTGATTCCACTGGCCATGGCCTTCCTTTCCAAGGACGCCTTTGCCGCGGCGGGCAACGAGATATTTGTGCGCATGGCGGAGAAAATGCACATGGAGGTGCTCTCCCCCCTGCTGGCGCTCTTCTTCGCCACCATGCTGGTGGCGGAGGACGCGGAGATGCTGACCATCACCTATGTGCTGACGCGGCCCCTCCCCCGCTCCGCCTGGGTGCTGGGCAGGTTTCTGGCCTATATGACGGCCTCCTCCTTCATTCTGCTTTCGTCGCTGGCGCTGACCTTTGCCGCCGCGTCCACCCTCTCCAAGCTGAACCTCGCCAGCCTTTCCGACCTGACGCTGCTGGCGCACTATTGCGGGGTGGGATTCGCCGCCCTGCTCGCCTACGGCGCGCTGGCGGTGTTTCTGGGCGCCTACACCCGGCGGCCCATCGTGTACGGCGTGCTGCTGCTCTACGGCTGGCAGAAGATAGCCGTGCTCATCCCCGGCGTCATTGACTTCCTCACCGTGCAGAAATACGTCACGGCGATTTATCCCGTGCTTGCCACCCAGCGCAACCTGGTGGAGGTGCAGACCGCCCTTGGCACCTTCCAGAAGGAGGTGTTCATGGTGGGAGCCACCAAGGCGGTCGTGATCCTGGCCCTGATGACGGCCCTGTTCCTGGGCGCCAGCATCGTCGCGGTGCGCAGGCGCGAGTACGGCAGCGGCCGGGCGATTGGGAGTTGATGCGTCATGGCGCGCGCGAAACACCGTGGCGGCCTGCGCAATCTTTTCATTGTGGGCGGGCTGATTGCCGTCCTGGCGGCTCTGGTGGTTGTTGTCGCCTTGTTTCAGGGGCCCGAGGCCCCCGTCCTCCTTTCCGGGGAGTATGCCGCCCTTCAGGCGCGGCGCGCCGATCCGGCCAACGGCTGGGTTGTGTTCAACGAAGCGGCATCCCTTGTGGGCACGCTTGCCGTTCCCTTCAAAGAGGGCGGCGGACCGGATAAAGCACCCGTAATCCATGCTGACATGAGGTGCCTTTGGGGAACGCCGGGCGAAATAAACACCAAGTGGCAGCCGATCGAGGAAAAGTTGCGCGCGGCGCTGGCCGCGCCCCATGTGACGGTGCCCGTCCCCTGTCCCTTCATCCGTGAACGCCGTGAAACCTCCGAAGCGCCCGTCATCCGGCGCACCCTGGACACCTGGATGGGCGTGGCGGTCTGCCTGGCGCTGGAGGGGGGCGAAGCGGCGCGCGGCGCGGACATGCTCTCCGCCGCCCTTGAACTGGAGCGCAGGCTGGAATACGGCGGACTGCTCGACATCTCTTTCCGCCAGAACGCCGGCTCCCCCTTTGCCCTGAGCAACCGCCGGTATCCCCATGCAGCCGCCTTTGCGAGGGTGGCCAGGGCGGTCCGGGAGCAGGGGGCCTCCCTTGAGCCGCTTCTTCAGGCAACCCTTCCCGCCCTTCAGGGCAACGATCGGGGACGGCTTTTCCAGGCCTATTGCATGTACCTGAACGACTCCCTGTCCCAGCAGGCCCTGCCCGAGGGGGTGCGCATGGAAAAACGCGTCTTTTCGGGGTTCAAGTCACTGAGTTTTATTGCGGAGGCGGAAGCCGTTTTTGAAAAACAGGCGGAGTTTGAAGAGGCGCTGGCGGGGCCAGCGTCTGAGATTAAAAAAAGGCTTGACACACTGATTGAACCGACGGACGATCCCCATGAGGTCCTTTCCTCCAGGCAGGCGCTGGATGTGGCCGTGCTGGAGTGCTCCGCACTGGAGAGGGAGCGGCTGGCGGCGGCGATTGCGGTGCGGCTGGAGGCGTTCCGTGCGGCGCGTGGGGCCTATCCGGAAACGCTTGAAGCGCTTGCGCCCGAGTTTGTGTCCGATGCGGCGATGCTGGGCCATCCCGACTGGAGGAAGCCCACGCTCGCAGCCTCTCCCGAGGGATACAGGCTCTATGACGGGGAAGTCGCCCCTGTGGCCGCCAACGCCCCGGCCAGGGGGATTGCCTTTGACATCATACTGGACACGCTTCCCCCCCAGGCACCCGCGCCCCCGCAGTGAGACTTTTCCCTCCGCTCATTCCCCCAGGATGAACACCGGCGTCTCCTTCTCCACCATGCCATAAAGGGCGATTACATCGTCATTGAGCAGGCGGACGCAGCCATGCGACGAGGGGGTTCCGATGTTCTTCTCGCCGTTGGTGCCGTGAATGTAGATGCACCGCGCCCTGGAGTCCACGTTTTTTCCCTGCTTGTCCTTTCCCTGGTTGATTCCAGGCTCAAGCCCCTCCAACCACATCAGCCGCGTGAGCACCAAATCCTCCGCGGATTCCCGCCCCGGCTGCCAGATTTCCGCCGTGGCGGCGCGCGAGCGGAACACCTGCCCCCAGGGCGCGCCGTCCCCGATTTTCTCCGCGACTTTGTGCCAGCCTGCGGGGGTTTTATTGCTGCCCTCAAGACTGCCCACACCCGCCGCCGCGGTGGCGCAGCGCGCCTGCCACACCGGCGCACCCCGTTCCACGACATAAAGCACCTGGTCGGGCACGGAGACAATCACGCCCCTGCCCTGCCCCACGCGCTGTTCCCAGCCGGCGCGTTCCAGCGCGGCACGGAAGGCTTCGGTTTGGGCTGGCCGCGCATGGGACAGGCGGGATTCCACCCGCACGGGGCTTCCCTCCGGCGCGGCGCTTTCCACAGGAACCCCCTCGGGTGTTTGCGCGGTGAACCCCTTTCCGGGTGTGTGGGTCATGGTGACAACTCCTTGCGGGATGGGAACCTTGAGGGTCATTTCCGGCAGGTTTGCGATGGGCGGCGGGGCGATGCGTATCTTTTTCCAGCCGGGTTCAGCCGGGGAAAGGCCCAGCACATGCTCCGCGATGAGGTAGATCGGGCTGCTGCTCCAGGGGTGGCACCAGCTTGTGTTTTTCTTCTGGTCCGGCCCCCAGGCTTCCATGCAGGTGGTGGCGCCGTGGCGCAGCATCTCCTTCCAGGAGTGCTCACCGTCGGCGGTGAGCAGCGCGTAGCCCAGGTCCGGCGCGCCGTTTTTGAAGCAGGCCTCAATCACATAGGAGGCGATGTACACGCCGCAGGCAAGCTGCCTGTCCCGGATGAACGCCAGCATTTTGTCCTTGTCGGCCCCGGCATGGAGGCCGAAGCTCAGGGGCACCGCGTTGGCGTGCAGCGAGCTGTGGGAGGAGCCGGGCGCGTCGAGGTACAGGCCGGTGGCGGGGTCAACAAACTGCTCCGCGAAGGCCTTCGCCACACGGTCCGCGCGCGCGTCCCATGCGCCGCCGTCCCGGCCCAGCTCCCGTGCCAGTTGGGCCGCCGCGCGCAGCGCGCCGTAGTAAAATCCGTTCAGCACCGTGTTGGCGCGCTTCATGGAATAGTCGTAGTCATAATCGTCGCGCAGGTTGGCCGGCCAGTCCACCAGCAGCCATTTTTCCTTTTCCTTTGTGATGCCCTCCAGCAGGCCGTGGCGGTTCTCGAATTTCCCGAAGTAGCCGAAGAGCGGCCCGAAGACCTGGTCCACGAGGTGCTCCGTGCCCCGGCGGTCGCCGGTCATAAGGTAATAGTTGCGCAGCATCAGCGGGTATTGGAGTGAAAACTCGGCGATTTCCTGCATGAAACTGCCCGGCGCCACCGCCATCATGCCGGGGCAGATGCGCTGTGACAGGGCGAAATCCGTCAGGCATTTCAGGGTCAGGGCCGGGTCCGCCGTAAGCCAGAGGTGGGAACGGGATGTGATTACCGCGTCGCCGAGGTATTGCCCCTTTTCGCGGGTGGGACAGTCGAGGAAGCCGCCCTGGCTGCCCATCCACACACCGTTGCGGCAGATGGTCCAGATGTCCTGAAGGGATTGGTCGGCGGAGGTGAAGGTGCTGCGCGCCGGGTCAAAGGGGTGGTGCCGCACATCCACCCACACCTTTGGCTCTGCGGGCGCGTCGAGGATTTCCATGTAGCGGAAGGCGCGGTAATCGTAAAACTCGGCGAGATCCTCCCTTCCGGACAGGGTTATCCGCTCCTCATAACGGGTGCTGGCGCGCATTTCAAAGCGCACCGCGTCCGGGCCGGACAGTTCCTCCCCGTGGCGGACGGTCATCACATGGCCTTCGGGGCCGGTGATTCTAATGCGGGTGTGCCCCGCGATTTCCTGGCCAAAGTCATAAAAATACCTTCCGCCGCCCAGCGCCTTTGCCACGGGCGGCTGGATGGAATACACCTGCAACGGGGGGGTGATCTGCCGGACAAGCACATGGTCCAGCGCACCCTGCGCCGGGGTGTCCCACCCCGAGTCGTCAAAGCCCGCCGCGCGCCACCCCTCCGGCATTTTGCGCAGGTCCATGTCCTCGACAAACTGGGTCTTGTAGCCGGTGGTTTCCATTGAGGTGAAGGCATCCAGGGGCAGGCACTTCCAGGAACCGTCCGAGGAAATGGTCTCACTCCGTCCGTCGGCATGGGTTAGGACAAGATGAAAGAGAAATCCGGAGCGGTTGTCGGCGCTGTTCCAGACGCGGTTGAGCAGGCCCTGGTAGAACACATGGGCGGCGAGGCAGTTCGTTCCCGCCTCCAGAAATGAGGTGACGTCGAGCAGGTAATAGGGATGGGCCGGGGGCGGCCCCGACTCCGGGCCCTGCACCACGCGGAAACCGTTGAAAAAGACCTTGCAGTAATCGTCCGCCGTGACGGCAAGCATGGCCGAGGCCGGCTTTTCCGCCAAGGTGATTTCCCTGCGGAAAAGGGTGTGGATGTTCTGTGGCCCCTTGGGTTCGGGGCCTTTTTTGGCCTCGCGGTGTTCCAGGTTGACGGGTTTCAGCCCCTCCATGCGGGGGTCCCTGATCCACTGGGCGCTCCCGAAATCAGCCGACGGGGCGGCATGGGCCGCCGCCGCCACAATCGCCGCCAAAAAAAACAGTCTTGTCATTCCCCGCTCCATGCGTCAGCCGGATTTTTGCCGGCACTTGTTGTTTACTGTTCCGCGATAAAACCGTGATGCCGCCCCATCCAGTAGGGAAGCAGCCATGCCGCCCCGTCGTCCTCGACGCGGCCGTCCCCGCCGCCGTCGGGCAGGTAGGGGTCGTGGTTCCATTTCATGAACGCCCGCTCGTCCGCGGGAAGCACCCGCGTGAGCACGGGCTTGCCGAAGCGCTCCGGATGCTCCGCAAAGGTTACATCAGCACGGTGGCTGTTCACCATCCTCCAGTCGCGGCGGTCTTCCGGGATCTGCCGCAGGTTTTCCACCGCGCCCAAGATGTCCACTATGCCCGGGGCGGCGGTGGCGGTCACAAAGGCGAAAAAGCTCGAATGCTCCGGGCGCACGATCTCATAGTGGCGTCGCACGCCGGACACGAGGGCGCGGCGGATTTTCGTGTCTTTTTCAAGCTGGAGTATGGGATACCAGGCCACATAACCCAGCTGGTCGTCGGAGTGGTTGTTTTCGTCCGGGAAGGACTTTTTGGTCATGAGGATGTTGTCGAGGTAATGGTGCTCCAGGATCAGGGAACGGTAATGGTCCTCGTATTTTTTGTCGCCGGTGACATGGTGCGCCGTTTTCAGGAAGGACAGGATTTGCAGGCTGTTCAGCCCCGCCTCAATGTAATCGGAGGGGCTGTGGTTCAGCGATTTCGGGTCCCAGAAGCCCCAGGTGGTCCGCTTGCCGTCCCAGTCGATCAACTGGTAGCCGTTGTCCGTCAGATGGTCCGTGAGCGCGCGCACCTGCTTTTCAATAAGCGATTTTTCCGCCGGATCATGGCGTGCGACGTGCTCGTAATAGGCGTAAAAGGCGAGGTAATGCCCGTCAATTTCGTCGCTGGAGGTGTCGCTTTTCCAGTACCATTTCCCGTCGGGCGAGGGGCGCCACTGCTCGCTCTTGGTCTTTCCCACCTCCGGAGTGACCACGCTCCGCGCGACCAGGCCGGGGATGCCGGACACATTCTGGAGCAGGTACAGGGCGTGCATGCCCTCCCGCGCCGACGCCCTGGCGGCCTCGTCGCCCGTGGCGGCAAAGGCCAGCGACATGGCGGCCACATGGTAGGCGGTCCAAAGGCCGTCATTGTCATTGTCGTGGATTTCGTGCGCGCCCGGGTTGTGCGCGTCGTCCAGCAACGCCGCCGCCACCATCCCCCCGCGGCGGTGCCGTTCGTTCAGCCGCTTTTCGATGGATTGCGCCTTTTCCAGCAGGGTGGTGGTGACGGTGTCAATCCTGCCCAGCCCCGCGTCCGTGAGAAACCAGGCTGCGGCGCCGTCCGGCGTCACAGCCGCGGCGCGCACGTCATCCCCGGGCAGATAGCGCGGTCCGGCGCGGTAAAACCATTTCCTGTCCGCCGCATTGGGGGCATGATAGATCGCGCCCGCCGGGGTGCCGATCCAGAGACCGCCCTTCCCGTCCGCGGCGAGGGCGGTGATTTGCTCCACCGGCAGGCCGTCCCCGCCACGTATGATGCGCCAAGCGCCGTCCGGGGAAAGCACGCCCAGCCCCGCCGGGGTTCCCACCCACAAGTTGCCCGCCGAATCCGCCGCGAGCGCCTTGATTTTGCTTGCGGGCGGGCCGTCCACACCGTAGGACTCATGCTTCTCCCATCCGCCGCCGGGGTTCTTCCTGTAAAGCCCCTTGTCCGTGCCGCGCCAGACCGATCCCGCAGTTTCTGCCTCCGCGTTGACTGTTTCGCCGTTTTCCATCACCGGTTTCGGGTCGCGGACAAGCACCGGGGCACCCTGCGCGTCCAACCGCAGGCCCGTGGCCCCCGCAGAGTCAACCGCCTCCGCCGCGCCGCGCACATGCTGGGGAAAGGGCGGCACCACCACCGGGAGTTCCACCTTTTCCACCTTCACCATCGGCGGCGGCGCGGGAAGGTTCAGCAGCTTGAAGTCCTTCGGCAGCCAGGATTCCCCCTTCCCGTCCGCGCCGCAAACGGGGGCGCAGAGTGCCAGCGCGCACAACGCCGCCGTGGTCCATGCCTGTCTTTTCATCATCCTGTCCTTTCAACCGTCGTTCACGACTGCGGGGGCATAAAAAAGCCCGCCCGGAAAGGCCCCTTTCCGGACGGGTGGGTGTTCGTCACCACCGGGCGCTCATCCGGAAAGGTCGCCGTTCTTGTTCCCGTTTGCCGCAAGGTTCTGGCTCTGCTGGTACACGACATACTTGTTCGTGGCGTTCAGATAGGCCAGCACCGCCGCCTCGATGATGTCGGTGCTCGCGCCGTTGCCCCGGAAGGAGCGCCCGTCGAAGATCACCGTCACATAGGCCTCGCCCAGCGCGTCCTTGCCGGGCGTGGTGGCGCGGATTTCAAACTGCTCCAGCCGCCCGCTCGCGCCCACGATGCGCTCCACCGCCATGAACGCCGCGTGCACCGGGCCGTCGCCCAGCGCCGTGTCCATGAGCGTCTCACCGCCGCGGCGCAGCTTGATCAGCGCCATCGCGGGGTCGTTGCCCGAGGTGAGCACCTGCTCCAGGTGGTAAATCTCGAAGTGCTCCTGCTGGATGCCCAGAATCAGCATCCGCAGGTCGTCGTCGAAGACCTCCTTCTTGCGGTCCGCCAGCACGATGAATTTCTCGTAGAGCTGGCCCACCTCCTCGTCGTTCAGGCTGTAGCCCAGCTCGGTGCAGCGCTTGGCCAGGCCCGCGCGGCCGCTGTGCTTGCCCAGGATCAGGTCGCTGCGCTTGCGGCCCACCGACTCCGGCGTCATGATCTCATAGGTGCGCGCGTTGGCGATCATGCCGTGCTGGTGGATGCCCGACTCGTGCGCGAAGGCGTTGCGGCCCACAATCGGCTTGTTGAAGGGCACCGCGAGGCCGGTGAGCTTGCTCAGCAGCGTGCTCGCGGGCACAATCTCCTCCGACACGATCTCGCAGTCGTAGGGGTAGGTCTCGTGGCGCGTGCGCATCGCCATCACCACCTCCTCCAGCGAGGTGTTGCCCGCGCGCTCGCCGATGCCGTTCACCGTGCACTCAATCTGGCGCGCGCCGCCCTCCACCGCCGCCAGCGCGTTCGCCACCGCCAGGCCGAGGTCGTTGTGGTTGTGCGACGAGAAGACCACCCTGTCGGAGCCCGGCACATTGCCGATGACGTGGCGGAACATGTCGCGGATTTCGTTCGGCGTCGTGTAGCCCACCGTGTCCGGCAGGTTCACCACGTCCGCGCCCGCCGCCACCACCACGCGCGCCACCTCCACCAGGAAGTCCCAGTCGGAGCGCGTGGCGTCCTCGGCGGAGAATTCCACCCGCGCCGTCAGCCGCTTCGCCAGCTCCACCGCCCTGCCCGCCGTGTCCAGCACCTGCTGGCGCGACATGCGCAGCTTGTGCTCCATGTGGATGTTCGACGTGGCGAGAAAGGTGTGCAGCACCGGGCGCGCCGCGCGCTCCAGCGCCGCCGCCGCCCGTTCGATGTCCTTCGGAAGGGCGCGGGCCAGGGCGGCCACGCGCGCGTTCTTCACCGCCTCGGCCACCCGCTTCACGCCCTCGAATTCCTGGTTCGAGGCGATGGGGAAGCCCGCCTCGATGACATCCACGCCGAGCCGGTCAAGCTGGAGCGCCATTTGCAGCTTCGCCGCGTCGTCCATGCTCGCCCCCGGCGACTGCTCGCCGTCGCGCAGGGTGGTGTCAAATATCCAGACTCTTTCAGGCATTTGGGGTACTCCTTTCAGGCACTTCCGGGGAGGGAAAAGCCCGGTTCGGTTTTTCGGGGTGCCTGTCCCGTTATTATAGTTTTTTTGCGCTTTCCCGCGCAAAGCATTTTCCATGAAACCGCGCCGCGCGGGACGCCTATTCCCCCGGCGCGGGCGGGGCGCGCCCCCGGTTCCGCCGGATTTGCTATACTCGGCCCCATGGACGCGGCGCATTACAAAAGCATCCGGCGGCAGATTCTCCTCGAACTCTACAACCGGTTCCTGCGCGATCCGCTGGAGGCGGCGGAGCCGGAGGCCTTTCTCGACGCGGGCATGGAAAAGCACGCCCTCGCCGTGAACGCCCATTACCTGGCCGACCGGGGTCTCGCCGAACTGATCATGGGCTACCATCCCCCGCTTTTCTCCACCCTGCGCATCACCCACCGGGGCGTGGACCTCGTGGAAAACCGCTACCGCCTCGATTTGGAGTTTCCGCCCCTGCCGGATGCGGTGGAGGTGGCCAACGCGGACATCCCGGTTCTGGTGGAGCGGCTGGCGGACGAGGCGGAATACGTCCCCCTCGACGGCGACCACCGCCAGGCGCTGCTGCGCGACGCCGCATGGCTCCGGGGCGAGGCGGCCCGGCCCGCCGCGCGCTGGCGCGGCGCGATGATGCTGGCCCTCCTCGACGCCATGGACCGGGCCGTGGAGGGATGCGATCCCGCCCTGCCCTCCCTGCCCCGCCTGCGCGGGCGCGTCGCCCAAATCACCGCCGGGCAATGAGCGTCCCTCCCCCGCGCCGGGGCGCGGAAGCGCCAACCCGGCGGAATACGCCGCGAAAGCGCGGTTGTTCTGGTGGGAAACACTGAAAACGCCGCATCATCCCGGCGCAAGGAGAAAAACACCATGGCAAAGGCGGAAAACACCGGACCATCCCTCCCCCAGGTCGGCGAAAAGGCCCCGGCGATTGATTTGATTTCCCACAAGGGCGGCAAAATCACCGTTGCCGCGCTCAAAGGCAGGCCGGCGGTGCTCTATTTCTATCCGAAAGACGACACGCCCGGCTGCACCGTGGAGGCGAAGGGGTTCCGCGACATGGCCGCCGACTTCGACAAGGCCGGGGCGCTGGTGCTCGGCGTCAGCCCCGACACCGTCGAATCCCACTGCAAATTCGCCGGGAAATTCGACCTGAACTTCCACCTCCTCGCCGACACCGCCCATGCCGTCGCCGAACGCTACGGCGTGTGGGTGCAAAAAAGCATGTACGGAAAAACCTACATGGGCGTGCAGCGCGCCACCTTCCTCATTGACGCCGCGGGCAGCATCGCCGCCATCTGGCCCAAGGTCAAGCCCGAAGGCCACGCCGAAGAAGTGCTCACGGCGGTCAAAGCCCTCGGCTGAAAACGCCATTCCCCCGCCCTGCTCTTCCTTTTGCTTCCGTGGCTTTGTGTGAGGATTTCCGGGAGTTTCACGCAAAGGCGCAAAGCCGCAAAGAAGAAGAATTCTCACACGGAGATAGTGTGTTCAGAAATCAAGTGTTTTGTCCTTGATATGGCGCATATATTGACTGAGTTTTCCACAAGGGGTCGAAGGGTTTTCCACTGATGAGTATGGCGCGCATGAGCACGAGGAGCTTTCGCATGATGGCGCCGATGGCGGACATGGCGGCCTTTCCGTCTGCGCGCAGCCTGAGGTAATCGCGGTGCAGCCGGTTGTTTCCGCGAATGACGACCAGCGCCGAGAGGTACAGCACCTGCCGCACCCTTGGATTTCCCCTTTTGTCCATGTGCGGGCGCCCATGGACACTTGTCCCCGACTGTCGGGACGAGGGGGATAGGCCGGCAAAGGCGGACAGCTGGCGCGCCTTCTGAAAGCGTCGCAGGTCCCCGAGTTCGGCCCGCACGGTGGCGGCGACGATGAACCCGACCCCGTAGATGGTGCACATCCGGCCGATGTCATCCTTGAGTTCCTGGGTGCTGTTGACCACCTTGCGCATTTCCAGCTCCGTCTTTTTGATGTCCCTGTCCGTCTGGGCCAGGCGGCGGTCCGCCATTTTGCGGGAGAACGGGCAGTGTTTCACCTCGTCCGCACGGTTGGCCTCGGCCACCCGCTGCCGGACCAGGAAGTCCCGGTTGCGGACAAGTTCACGCAGAAGGGCCTCCTGCCCGCCTGCCGGGGTGTAGGCGGCAGGCTGGCGTTCGATGCCGTAAAAACCCAGCGCCCGGGCCTCCATCTTGTCCGTCTTGTTGCGCAGCCCCATACTCTTGATGAATGCCGCCGTCTGGCGGGGCGGCTCGATGGCCGGTGACAGGGACGGCCGGAGCTCGGTCATCCACACGGCCAGCTCTGTGGAGTAGCGGCCGGTGGCCTCCATGACGGCGCGCACCGCGCAGGGGGCGTCATCACCGCCGGTCAGGGCATCCAGCCAGGCCAGAAATTCGCCCACGCCCTCACGCGTCCGCGCGAAGGTGCGGACCGGCACGGAGGCCATCGGTGTGGACGGCCATTTTTGGCCATGGCGGGCCAGGGCCGCGTCAAAGGTCATCTTCGCCACATCAACACCGATCCAATGGACATCGACAGGGGAGGACGCAAACTTGTTCATGGTAAAATCCCTCGCGGTTATGTGGGGTTTCCTGACCATTCTTGCGATATTCGGGTGATGCCCCGGATAGTGTCCGGTCTTCATGGAAACCCCACGGACAGGAGGCAGGGAAAATCTCTGTGACGGGCTTCTGCTGCCCCAGGCACAAAACGCCTCTGCCTCCTGTCCTATCTTCCCACATGGCCGTGCGGAAAGACACTCTGAACAACGCCCAAAGGGCGGAGTTATCCACTTTTCCACAACCGTCCACAAAAGAAAAAGAACCAAAAAGAAAAGCACGGCTATGACGATGATTTGCGCGTTTATTCATGGCGCACAAAACATACAAGGCACTGGGAATGAAGGGGATGGACGAAATGGACGGGATGGACGGGATGGACGGAAGAGGGGGGGAGGAAGGGATTGGCCACAAGGGGCACAAAAAACACAAAGAAAACAAAGAAGAGGGGAAGAGAAGAGGATAACCACGGAGGGGACGGAATAGACGAAAAAGGGAAGAAGAGGGGAGGAGGAGATTGGCCACAAGGGGCACAAAGGAGCACAAAAAAAACAGAGAAGAGGGGAAGAGAAGAGGGGGCGCGCGAAGGCGCGGAAAACGCGAAGGAGGAGGAAGAACTTGAACCACGGAAGGGACGGAATGGACGGAAGAGGAGGGGAGGAAGAGATTGGCCACAAGGGGCACAAAGGAACACAAAAGAAAACAAAGAAGAGGGAAGAGAAGAGAGAGCACGCGAAGGCGCGAAGAACGCGAAAGAAGAGGAAGAATTTTAACCACGGAAGGGACGGAAGGGACGGAAGGGACGGAAAAGGGAAGAAGAGGGGAGGAAGAGATTGGCCAAAAAAGGCACAAGGAAAACAAAGAAAACAATAAGAGGGGTAGGAAGAAGGAAA
>JBHEKP010000387.1:0-2717 GCA_041859375.1 Candidatus Hydrogenedentales bacterium
CTGGCCAACGACCCCTCCTGCGACCTTGACGAGGACATGGCGCAGGATGTGAACACGGAAAGCACCCGCGAACTGGCGCGGAAATGTGTTGAATCCGGTGTGAAACGCTTTGTGTTTGCTTCAAGCTGCGCCGTTTACGGCCGCGGGGTGTTTGAGTTTCTGGACGAGGAAAGCCCCGTCAACCCCGTTTCCTCCCTCGCCAGAACCAAGCTGCAGGCGGAACAGGCGCTCCTTTCCCTTGCGGGGGAGAACTTTGACCCGGTGATTGCCCGCATGGCCACCCTTTTCGGCCTTTCCCCGCGTATGCGCTTTGACTTGGCGGTGAACCAAATGGCCGCGACGGCGGCCCAGCAGGCGCGCATCGTGGTGCGCGGCGGCGGCGCGCAGTGGCGGCCTTTCCTGCACGTGCGCGACGCGGCCCGCGCGCTTGCCCTCCTGGCCTCCGCCGAAGCGGACGTGGTGGCCGGACAGGTGTTCAACGTGGGGGATGACGGGCAAAACATCCGCATCCGCGACCTGGCGGACAGGGTGGCCCGCCATTTCGAAAATGTTTCCGTGGAAATCGCCAAGGACGATGATGACAAGCGCGATTTCCGGGTGCGTTTTCAAAAAGCGCACGAACGCCTCGGTTTTTCCGCGGAAACCGGCATTGACGCGGGCGTGGGGGAGCTGCGACGGGTCTTGTCCGGGGGCGGCTTTGACCCCTTTGACGAGATGCACATCAACGTGGCCAGGATGAAGCGCCTCCGGGCCACGCCGGTGGAGGAGGGGGGCGAGCCGGTGGCGGCCCGGTTTGTGCCCTTGGGCAGGCCCTGCCTTGGGCCGGAGGAGGAGGAGGCGGTTTTGGGGGCGCTGCGCAGCGGCTGGCTCACCTCCGGGCCGCAGGTGCGCGTCTTTGAAACCATGCTGGCGGACACGGTCGGCGCGGCCCATTCCGTGGCCCTTTCCTCCTGCACCGCCGCGCTTCACCTGTGCCTGGTCCACCTGGGGCTCAAGCCGGGGGACGAGGTGATCACCTCGCCCATCACCTGGGCCTCCACGGGAAACACCCTCCTGAACATGGGCCTGCGGGTCAAATTCACGGATGTCGAGCCCGACACGCTGAACATGAGCCCGGACGCGCTGGAGGCGGCAATAACAGACAGGACACGGGTGATCATGCCCGTCCACATGGCGGGACACCCCTGCCGCATGGATGAAATCCGGCGGATCGCGGAAAAGCACAACCTCACCATCGTGGAGGACGCCGCCCACGCGCTGGGCGCGCTGTACAAGGGCGAGCCGGTGGGTTCGCGGGGCGACTACAACTGCTTCAGCTTTTACGCGACCAAAAACATCACCACCATGGAGGGGGGCGCGGTCACAACGGCCTCCGGCGAGGTCGCCGGGAAAATGCGCATGCTGGCGGCGAACGGCATGGCGGCCACCGCCTGGGACCGGTACGGCCGCAGCGCCGTGCCCACCCCCGCGCAGGTGGTTGAGCCGGGGTTCAAATATGTCATGGGCAATGTGGGCGCTGCCATGGGCGTCGAGCAGCTCAAAAAGTTCCCCTCCTTCAAGGCCATGCGCGCGCGGCTTGCGGGCCTGTACCGCGAGGCCCTCGCGGAGGTGGGGGAGATTGCCCTCCCCGTGGAGCACGAATGGGCGGGGCACGCCTGGCATCTTTTCATCATACGGCTGCGGCTGGACCGGCTAACCTGCGGCCGCGACGAAATCGCCCAGGATTTGCGCCGCGAAAACATCGGCACAGGCGTCCATTTCTACGGACTGCACCTGCACCCCCACTACCGCGACGCCCTCGGCATGCGGCCGGAGGACTGCCCGGAGGCCACCCGCGCCTCCCAAGACATCCTGTCCCTGCCGCTTCATCCCATGCTTTCCGACAAAGACCTTCACGGGGTGGTATCGGCGGTGAAAAAAGTGCTGGCCCACCGGTGCAAAAAGGCCTGACACGGCAATCTGGTTGTAGTTTCGGGAACCCCGCGCCGGCAAATGACGGCGTGGGGGACAAGGAGCACTCAATTGACGCCATCCCATCCAAAATATCTGCCCACCTCGCCAACCTGCTTTGTGTGCGGCGAGGAAAACCCCTGCGGCCTCCACGCGCGCTTTCACGTCGAGGATGACCTAGTGGTCCTTCCGCTGCGGCCCACCGAGCACCATTGCGGTTATCCGGGCGTGGTGCACGGCGGCATCATCGCGGCGGCCCTCGATGAAAGCATGGGCTGGGCGGCCGCCCGCGCCCTCCACCGCATGTGCGTGACCGGCGAACTGACCGTGCGCTACCTGAAACCCCTGCCGCCCATCCATGGATTGGTGGTCCGGGCGGGCGTGCTTAAGGCAGGCCGCCGTATGGTACACACCCATGCCCGGCTGGAGGACAGGGACGGGATTTGCTACGCCAGGGCGGAGGGCAAGTTCCTGCCCCTCTCCGTGGAGGAAACGCTCCGGGTGGACGGCGGCATGATTTACCGGGGCGGCGAGGAAAAGGTCTTCGAGTCGCTGCACGGCAAATAAAAAGACGGTCCGAAGCCTTAACAGCCCGGTCCGTCTTGAAAAATTACCCGGTGTGTTTGCCCGGCCTTACTTCTTTTCCTCGTCTTTTGCCGTAATCCGGGCCATTTCCTCCGGGGTGAAACGGCTGTTGGCGACGGGACCCGGCGTCCAGCACTGCTCGAGCGGACCGGGCGCGACCGTTTTGACGGGAATCCTGAAGA